>NZ_AP019716.1:3174166-3513333 GCF_006742065.1 Clostridium butyricum
ACCTCATGGATTAAGTGAAGATATTGCAAAGACAGCCATAGAAAATAATAAAATCTGTATCGATATGGGGGCTGATTTCAGATTATCAAATGAAGAAGAATATGAAATATGGTATGGAAAAAAATTCACTCAACCAGAATTACATAAAAATTGCATTTATGGACTTCCAGAGTTAAACAAAGATAAAATCAAAGAATGTAAATTAATTGCTAATCCTGGATGCTACCCTACTACTATAAATCTAGGATTAATGCCATTATTAAAACATTCATTAATTGAAACAAAAAATATTGTTTGTGATTCTAAATCTGGAACAACAGGTTCAGGCAGAGGTCTTTCTCAAACAACACACTTCCCAGATGAAAATGAAACATTTGCTCCATACAAAATTGGTGGACATAGACATACACCAGAAATCGAAGAAATTTTATCTACTATAGCAGATGAAAAAGTAACTGTAACATTCACACCTCATCTACTTCCAATTAACAGAGGAATAGTTTCAACAATTTATTGTACTCCAAAAGAAAAAGTAAATCTTGACGAAATACATAAACTTTATGAAAACTGTTATAAAGATATGCCTTTTGTTCATGTACTTCCTCTTGGCGAAACTGCTTCTATAAAGAACGTAAGATTTTCAAATGACTGCTATGTTTCTCTACATCTAAATCATAGAAAAGATCAAATAATAATTGTAAGCACGATAGATAATATGATAAAAGGGGCTGCTGGTCAGGCTATTCAAAATATGAATATAATTTTAGGATTTGATGAAACTGAAGGTATAAATCTTATAGCACCAGCTTTTTAGTAGTTAACAGTTAACAAGTAACAGTTAACAGTTGTTAATTAGTATAAATTGAATATTTTATCATTGTTTTGTTAATTATTTATATTATAAATAATTAACAAAAGTGGTGTTCATGTGTCTAGTAGTATTATTAAAGATAAATCTTTCAATTTTGCATTAGAAATCATAGACATATATAAATATTTAACTATAACCAAAAAGGAGTTTATATTATCTAAGCAATTACTACGTTCAGGAACAAGTATAGGTGCTAATATTAAAGAAGCACTAAAAGGACAGTCTAGAAAAGATTTCCTGTCAAAAATGAGTATAGCTTTGAAAGAAGCTGAAGAAACAGAATATTGGATACAACTATTAATACAAAGTAATTATTTAGATGTAAAAATGGGGCAATCAATATTAGAAAAATCTATAGAATTATGTAAAATATTAATATCTATCGTACAAACAACCAAAGCTAATAAGTAATCAAAAAATATTTAACTAAAAACAGTTAACTGATAACTGTTAACTAATTTAAGGGGGTTTTATTAATGGAAATTAAATATATAGACGGTGGAGTTACTGCTCCAAAAGGATTCCTTGCATCAGGCATATATTGCGGTATTAAACAAGGTTCAGTAAAAAAGGATTTAGCTTTAATTTATTCTGAAGTTCCAGCAAAGGCTTCTGGAATGTTTACAAAAAATAAAGTTAAAGGAGCTCCTATTTATATCTGCAAAGATCACTTATCTAACAAAAAAGCTCAAGCAATAATCATAAATAGTGGTAATGCTAATACTTGTACTGGAGATGATGGATTAAGTAAAGCAAAAAAGATGACTGCTCTTCAGGCTAAAGCTTTAAACTTAAAAGCTGATGATGTTTTAGTTGCATCTACAGGAGTTATTGGGGTTCCTTTAAATATTGATGCAATTAAAGATGGTATTCCTCTACTTACTGAAAAATTATCAAAAAGCGGAAATCAAGATGCTGCTTCTGCTATTATGACTACTGATACATTTATGAAAGAACTTGCTGCTGAATTCTATATTGGAGATACAAAGGTAACTCTAGGAACAATGGCTAAAGGTTCTGGAATGATAGAACCAAATATGGGTACTATGCTTTCATTTATTACAACAGATATTTCTATTTCACCTCAATTATTAGATGAAGCTTTAAAATCAACTGTTACTATTACTTATAACAGAGTAAGTGTTGACGGTGATACAAGTACTAACGATTCTATTTTTATTTTAGCTAACGGACAAGCTAATAATCCTACCATTACAGAAAAAGATGAAAACTACTATACTTTTGTAAATGTACTAAAAGAAATTAACACAATAATGGCAAAAAATATTGCTAAAGATGGTGAAGGTGCAACAAAATTATTAGAATGTCAAGTTATTGGGGCTACAAATGAAAAAGATGCTGTCTTATTTGGTAAAAGTGTCATAAATTCAAGCCTTGTTAAAACTGCTATGTTTGGTAGTGATGCAAACTGGGGAAGAATTCTATGTGCACTTGGATATGCTAATGTAGATTTTGACCCTGAAAAAGTGGATGTTTCATTTGAAAGCTGTGCTGGAGAAATTGAAGTATGTAAAAATGGAAGTTCTGTTGCTTTTGATGAAGATAAAGCAAAGAAAGTCTTAGATCAGAAAGAAATAATAATTAAAATAAACTTATCTCAAGGTGAATGCACTGCATATGTATGGGGCTGCGACTTAAGTTATGAATATGTAAAAATTAACGGAGACTATAGAAGCTAGAATTCAGTTAACAAGTAACAGTAAAGATATTCCGTAGGAATATCCACCTTAACTGCTAACTGTTAACTGATAACTGTAAACTATAATAATTGGGGGTATTAAATTTGAATCATTCAGAAAGAGCTGAGATATTAGTTCATGCACTTCCATATATTCAAAAATATCGTGGAAAAACCATCGTTATAAAATATGGCGGAAATGCAATGATAAATGATGAACTAAAAGAAACAGTTATTAACGATATTATATTAATGAAATGTGTAGGTATCGAACCAGTTGTAGTTCATGGTGGTGGACCTGCAATTTCAGATTTACTAAATAGATTAAATCATAAAAGTGAATTTATAAATGGATTAAGATACACTGATGATGTGACCATAGAAGTCGTCCAAATGGTTCTTGGAGGAAAAGTAAATAAAGACTTGGTTTCTTTAATTGAAAAATTTGGTGGTAAAGCTCTAGGGTTATGTGGGATGGATGGCTCTTTAATAAAGGCTAAAAAAATAGAAGAAAGTGATTTAGGATATGTTGGTGAAGTAACTGAAGTTAACACAGATATTTTAAAAACAGCTATGAACTCAGGATATATTCCTGTAATAGGAAGTGTTGCTTTAGGTGAAGATGATAACAAACCTTATAACATAAATGCTGATACATGTGCTTCAAAGATAGCTTCTGCATTAAAAGCTGAAGAATTAATGCTTCTTACAGATGTTCCTGGTGTTATGAAAGACCCTAGTGATGCTTCTTCTCTTCTAAGTACATTAAGACTTCATCAAATTCCAAAATTGTGCCTTGAAGGTGTAATAAAAGGTGGTATGATTCCTAAAATAGACTGCTGCGTTGAAGCAGTAAGAATGGGTGTTGAAAGAGCAATTATTTTGGACGGACGTATTCCTCACTCTATTCTTCTTGAATTATTCACACCAGAAGGTGTTGGAACAATGATATATTAAATCAGTTATCAGTTAACAAGTAACAGTTAACAGTGGAATGATTTAATTAAGATCTGCTAACTGTTAACTGACAACTGCTAACTAAAAAATTGGGGGTATTAAACATGACATATGATTTTAATGAAGCAAAAGAACATTTAGTAAACAGTTATGGCCGTTTGGATCCAGTAATAGTTAAAGGCCATGGCGTTTATCTTTATGATCAAGATAACAATAAATATTTAGATTTTACAAGTGGTATTGGTGTAAGTTCCCTTGGCTATGGCCATAAAAAATGGGTTGAAGCTACTTCTTCTCAACTAGGAACTTTAGTTCATGCTTCAAATATATTTTTAACAGAGCCAAGTGTTAAACTTGCAAAAGAGTTAACTGAAAAATCAAAAATGAAGAAAATCTTCTTTGGAAACTCTGGTGCTGAAGCTAATGAAGGTGCGATTAAAATAGCTAGAAAATATAGCTTTGATAAATACGGACAAGGACGAAATACAATTCTAACCTTAACTCAATCTTTCCATGGAAGAACTATAACAACTTTAAAAGCAACTGGTCAGGAAAAATTTCACCAGTACTTCTACCCTTTTACTGAAGGTTTCAATTATGTAAAAGCAAATGACTTAAATGATTTTAAAGAAAAACTTACACCTGATGTATGTGCCATAATGCTTGAAGCTATTCAAGGTGAAGGAGGCGTTATACCTCTAGATAAGGATTTCGTTCAAGAAGTCGTTAAAATGTGTAATGAAAAAGATGTACTTGTAATATTTGATGAAGTTCAATGTGGTATTGCAAGAACTGGTCAATTATTTGGATATGAAAATTTTGATGTTAGACCTGATGTTGTTACTGTTGCAAAAGGTTTAGGTGCTGGACTTCCTATTGGCGGATTCTTATGTGGTGAAAAAGTTCAAGATGTATTACAGCCTGGTGATCACGGCTCAACTTTTGGTGCTAATCCTGTTGTATGTGCAGGTGCTTTAGTTGTTCTTGATGAGCTGTGTAATGAAAAATCATACAATGAAATTTCTGAAAAAGGTGCATATGTAAAGGAACTTATTGAAGAAAACAATAATCCTCAAGTAGTTGATGTTAGAGGAATGGGGTTAATGCTTGGAATTAAAGTAAAATGCTCTCCTTCTCTAGTTCAAAAAGAATGTATTAAAAAAGGACTATTTGTATTAACAGCTGGCAAAGATGTAGTAAGACTTCTTCCTCCACTAGTTATAAGTAAAGCAGAATTAAAAAATGGTATAGATATTCTACTTGATGTTCTATCAGAAATAAAATAAATAACATAACAACTTACAATTAAAATATGGGGGTATTTTTGTGAAAAAAGACTTATTAAAAATGGACGATTTATCAAAAGAAGAAATTTTAGATATATTAAATTTAGCTGATCAATTAAAATATGAACAAAAACATGGTATAGAACATCCTCTTTTAAAAGGAAAAAGCTTAGGTATGATTTTTGAAAAAGCTTCTACAAGAACAAGAGTGTCTTTTGAAGTTGGAATGTATCAATTAGGTGGAAATGCTTTATTTTTAAGTGATAAAGAATTACAAATAGGCAGAGGTGAACCTATTGAAGATACTGCAAGAGTTCTTTCAAGATTTATACAAGGTATAATGATTCGAACTTTTTCACAAAAAGAAGCTGAAACTCTAGCTAAATACTCTTCAATTCCAATTATAAATGGTTTAACTGATGATGAGCATCCATGTCAGGTATTAGCTGATCTTATGACAATAAGAGAAAATAAAAATATTCTTGAAGGATTAAAGGTAGCTTTTGTCGGCGACGGTAATAACATGGCAAATTCACTTATGATTGGCTGCCTTAAAGTTGGTATGAATTTTTCAATTGCATCTCCAAAAATATATAGTGCTTCTGAAAAATATTTATCTCGTGCAAAAGAAATTGCTGAAACAGAAAATGTTGAGTTTACCATTACTACTTCTCCTATAGAAGCCGTTAAAGGTGCAGATGTAGTAATAACTGATGTTTGGACAAGTATGGGGCATGAAGAAGAAGCACAAAAAAGAATTAAGCATTTTGAAGGATTTCAAGTTAATAATGAACTTTTAAAAAATGCAAATGATGATGTCTTAGTACTTCACTGCCTTCCTTGCCATAGAGATGAAGAAATAACAAGTGAAGTTCTTGAAGCACATGCTGAAGAAATCTTTGATGAATCTGAAAATAGATTACATGCACAAAAGGCTGTCCTTGTAAAATTAATGAAATAATAAACCAATTATTAAACCATATACTAAACAGACTATATTTCAAAGCTATTCTGAGCTTATATGGATCGATAAAAAATAACATGAACTGCTATAAAACAATTCATGTTATTTTTTTATTTTAATTTAATATGTGGAAACAAAATTTACTTATTAAATATTTAAATTTATGCATTTATTAGATTCATTGATGCAAGTCTACTTCTCAATGTATACCCTAAAACAGTAGATACTGCTATCTTCAATCCATCTCCAATTAAATAAGGTATAACCCCCATAAACATAGCTTCTACAAATCCCAATTTTAATTGAAATGCTAACCATGCTGTTCCAAATGCATAGCATATTATTGTTCCTATAATCATTCCTACTGGATACATATACATTTTGTCTTCAAACTTTTCAACAAATATTCCTGTAAATATAGCACAAAATATAAATCCTATAAGGTATCCACCTGTTGGTCCTGCAACAACCGATAATCCGGCCGAAAAACCACCAAATACAGGTAAACCAATAGCTCCTAATAATAAATATAACAAGAAACTTATAGTACCCTTTTTACATCCTAGTACACAGCACGAAATATAGATAACAAGATTTGCTAATGAAATTGGTACTGGAGTAAATGGTAATGGAATCGTAAATGGCGCAACAATACATGTTATAGCTGTCATTAAAGCTATTGTAACCATGTTTTTAGTTTTCATATTATTCATTATTTATCCTCCCACTCATCATATATAATTTTTTCCAATAATTTCATAAGATTAGTATAATACTAAGAAAAGCTATTGTCAACTTTATTTTATTCTAAGTTAACAATAGCTTTTCTTAATCTTTTAACCAATTAAATTATTCCTTTTAATTTATATTTACCAATCAAAATTTATTTCCACCAAGTCTCCACAAACTTACTATATGACCTCTTTCACTGATTACCTTCATCCATTTATTTAGAGTATCTTTATCTGCATACCATACTTCATGTTTAATATTGCTTTCATCTATATATTCAAAATATATACATCCACTAGTAGAATCCCTTTTTTTCTCAGAGTTATACTTTTCTAAAAGTTCCTCTGCTTTTTTTTCATCTACAGATGTTGTTTTTCCATTTTCGTCCCAATCAAATCCACCACTTGCAACTGCAAACTCTTTTGTACCTGGAACTTTTTCCATCTTATCAATCAAATTATTTATAAATTCAGGATTAGCTTTTTCACCTGGTTTAGTTGAACTTCCATGAAGATTATAGCACATCATCACATAAACTGGCCCTTCACCAAAATTAATATCTTCTATAGGTGTATTAGGCTCTAGTATAATTCTTAATTTCAAATTAGATTTTTCACAGTAATAATATAACTTATTTATAAACTCTATATATTTATCCCATAATTCAATATTATTTTTTATTCCTTCAAAATCAATTTCTATACCATCAAATCCATTATTAATGGCAATACTCGTTATATCATTAACATATTTATTCTGTAATTCAGAATCAGATAATATTTCTTTTAATAAATTTATATCTTTCAGAGAAAACTTATTATCATCTTTCTTTACATCATTAACAAAAGTTATATACTTTTCATAATTCTCAGATTTTGTTTCATTAAAATATTTAAGCAATTCATCTGGAATAATAATTTCATATTTATTATCAAAATATGCTTCAAAATATGAAACACTGCCTAACTGACTCCCAAGTGTACTTACCTCTTCATCAACATCTAGATTCCAATATGCCGCCCATGCTGATATTTTGCCAATACTTTCATCAAAAATATTATTTCTATTTTCACTTATTGTTTCATTATTGACATCCTTATTAGCTGTACATCCTAAAAAAATAAAAATTGATGCTATTAGACTAAACATTAACATATACTTTTGTTTGTTTTTCATAATTTTACTCCTGTAATCACATTCATTGGAATCCTCATATTAACAACTTTTTTGCAATATTTATAATATCTAATTTATAAATTTTTCACAAACCAATTTATAATATTATCAAAGCAAGTTTTAGTAACATATTTCAATTTTTTTATTCCTTTTAATTCATTACTATAGAGTTCTCTACCATTAGAATCTGTTATTATCAGATTTTTAAATATACCATCATATACATCATCAGCAATATTTCTTTGACTATATCCATATTCATCCCATGATGATTCTAAATACACAGCACCAGGTCTATTTAGTGAATTATCAAATTTTATGTCATTTGCCATAAGCTCATCATCTACATATAAAAGAATTTTGTCCCCATTAACATCAATATTTATATATCTATCACCTTCATCTTTTATATCAAATTCTTTTTTAACACTATCAAGTTCTTTTTTGAAAAGTATCTCTTCATTTCCATTTAACTTTTGAACTATACTAACAACATTGTTTGTTAATTGAAACCTGACACTACTACTATTATCCTCATTTGCTCTTAAAACTATTGACTGTGAACCCAAAATATTTCCTTTTAATTCAACTTTTAAATTAATATCCTTAAAATCATCACTATTTAATAATTTTAACACTCCTTTTCCATTTGGTACACATGTAAGAGTTATTAAATTATTGTTGTATTCAGCTTTTCCAGATAACTCTTTAAAATTAGCTGCTATACTTTCATCCCCCACAACAAAATTTATTTCTTTTTCTTTACCGATATCATAGGCGACTCTCATAAGCAAATGATTTGTTGGCCAATAGGCCTGAGGCTGTATTCTAGTTAAATCATATATAGAGTTTTCAGTTGTATTAAAGGAATAACCTTCTCTGTTAAAGTTCATTTTATAAAGATCTTTAATCCATTTTTCATTTATTTTACTTACTCTATTGTTAGTACCAAATTGTCCTGTATTTGAATGCATAAGTGTATATAAATCTAGTTTCTTTCCAAGTTCTTCTTCATATATACGTGTACTTGTTTCATAATCATAATCTATACGTGCTTTCATTTCTTCATATGATTCTATTGGAACATTATCTTCATCTCTAATAAAATCCATTAAATAATGGTTATAATTCCTGCGAATATTAGGTGCAGCTTCAGAAAATTGTAGCGAATTCATTCTTCCTAAAAAATTCATATCCTTATCAAAAACATTTATATATTCAAGTCTATATCCATTAGTTCCAAGTTCCCAGTACGTACTTTTTTCTAAATCCTTTAAATCATTTGGTTTTAAAAATTTTGAGTCTTCTTTTTCAAATTTATCTGCATAAGTAAGAATGGTTGATTTATAATTATATTCTTCCGTAATCTTCTGTGAAAAAATAGCTGTGTCTGTTCTTCCATCTTCAAACATTAAAAATAAAGATTTCTCCGGAAGTTTTTTTCCTTTTTCATAATAATCTAAAATATCTTGTTGCGTTATTGTAACATACCCATTATCTCTTAATGCTTTTAAATGTTTGTTTAATCTATCTGTACTTATTAATGCATCAGTGCCATTTCTATCAACTCCAAAGTAAGAAACAGCTATAAATCCTGTATCTGTAGTATTGCTTATAATATTTTGATCATATGGTTCATATTCTGAAAATGACAATAATGATCTTATAATAATTACCAATAAGGAAATTAAAATAATCCCTTCACATACACTTCTAATAAGTTTTATTTTATCTTTACGTTGTGGTGAAAAAACATTACTTTTCATTGAGCAGTCACTTCCTTTTTCTCTTTCCTCTTCTTAGCTTTCTGTGCTTTTCGTGCTTCTACTTCTGCATCTTTACTTGTCATTCTTGTTCCCCATGTAGATTTCCAGAAAGTCAAAACTGCAATTGGCATCTGCCATAAAAGTACCGCTTCATAGTATAAACAAAATATCATTCCAAATATCCATGTTGTACTTTTCCTTAAAAGCATCTGGGCAAAGCTCATCAAAAGTGACATCATTAAGAGTCCCACAAGAAATGTTGTTGGAAAAACGCCATATACTATTGGAACATAAATAAGATTGTAAACTACCACTACTGGCGCTAACACGGGTACTAAAAGACCAATATAAAAAAACAACATCATAAACGGTTCTTTTTTACATATGAACCCACCAGCCATTATTGATTCCCTAAGCCATGATCGCTTCCATCTCATCTGTTGCTTTATGAAGACTTTATATTTATTAGGAACTATTGTTGAACAAACTGCCGTATCTTGATAACTAGTACGATAATTTTTTAGTACAAAATTAGTCATTGCTCTATCATCACCAAAAGTTGCTTTCTGACCTAAAAATTTCTGATTTAACCAAGAATCTAAATTTTCAAGTACTATACTTTTTCTATAACATGATAAAGGCCCTGAAAGGCATGTAACAGAATCAAAGAAAGCCTCTGCTGCCTTCATAACTCTGAAAGCTATATAATATCTTACCGACTGCATTTTAGTAAGTGTGTTTGTATATGTGTTTGCTACATCTGTTCTTCCTGACACTCCTCCCATCTTGGGATCTTTAAAGGGTTGAACTAAATTTCTTATTGCAAATGGATCTAAAAAACTATCTGAGTCAACAAATACTACAAGCTCATTTTTAGCTTCTTTTACGCCTCTTGCAAGAGCTTCTCTTTTTCCTTTATTATCTTCTTGAACAAAATATTTTAATCTCTTTTTCGTTTCAAATCTCTCAGCTTCATTATAAAGAGTATCTATTGTTGTCTTTATCCTTTCAACTGAGTTATCACTTGAATGATCATCAACAACAATTACCTCTAATTTATCTACTGGATAATCTTGGTTTATACAACTTAAAATAGTTCTATCTATCCACTCTTCCTCATTAAAACATGGAATAATTATTGTTACACTTGGTGTAAAATCCATATCAATTGGAAATGGCTTATACAGCATACCAAAGAAATATCTGCTTAATAAAAAAACTGCCGCAATAATACTGTATAAATATAATATTTTGTTAAATCTAAAATATATTACACTTTCTGCTCTCATTAATACTATAAAAAATGTAATGAAAAATAGTAACATACTTGATATTACAGAGAGTTTAGATAGTTTTGTGTAATTAGTATTTTTATCAATTTATTATTACTGGAAATTTTGATTTCCAGTAATATTTTTTTATATTTAAGAAATACTAATAATGTTTTTTATTACCTTTTTTAGTATTTCAATAAAATCTAAAAGTATGCATATTAATCAATAAAAGTACAAGCTTCTAAGCTAATTCATCTTTTAATTGATCTTCAAATATTATTGATAGCTCCGCTAGCGTAGCACCCCAATTTGGAGTAGGTTGACTCCATTTTTCTATTATTTCCATCGTAGCTAAGTAAACACACTTATTTAACGATTCATCTGTAGGAAAGATCACTCTAACCTTAGTAAATTTACGTATTTGACGATTAAACCCTTCAAGTGCATTGGTAGTATATATCATCTTTCTTATGCTTGGAGAGAAATCAAAAAATGTTGATAGATTACTCCAATTATTATACCAAGAATCAATAACTATAGCGTATTTATCACCCCAGAAAGATTTTAAATTGTCTAGCTGCGCCAACGCAAGTTCTTCAGTTGATGCTTTGTAAACTTCTTTTAAATCCTTCATAAATGCCTTTTTATCCTTTGAAGCTATATATTTGATTGAATTTCTAATTTGGTGAACAATACATGTTTGAATATTTACTGATGGAAATACTGTTTTAATAGCTTGTGGTAATCCTTTTAAACCATCCATACATGCAATTAATATTTCTTTAACTCCTCTATTTTTTAAGTCATTACAAATTCCTAACCAGAACTTAGCACCTTCTGCTTCATCAACCCATATACCTAAAATATCTTTATAGCCATCCATTGTATATCCTAAACAAATGTAAACAGCTTTATTAATTATCTTTCCATTACTTCTAACTTTAAAGTACATAGCATCTAAATAAACGATAGGATATATTTTATCCAAAGCTCTATTTTGCCATTCGGTAGCGCTAGCAAGTACTTTATCTGTTATTTTAGATACCATCGATGGAGATATTTTTATTCCATATAGATCTTCAATCTCTGATTGGATATCACTTGTACTCATACCTTTAGCATATAAAGATATAATTTTTTTATCTAACTCAGTACAGACAGTTTCATATTTCTTTATAATTTGAGGTTCGAATTCTGCATTTCTATCACGTGGTACGTCTAAGTCAACGTCACCGAAGGAGCTTCGTAGATTTTTACTGCTATACCCGTTTCTATAGTTTCTATTGCTTTGATTATTTGATTCTGTACGCTCATATTTATTTCTTCCAAGATGCTCTTCCATTTCGCCTTCTAATATATTTTCAAGGACATCTTTTACAAGTTTCTGTATTAGCCCATTCTTACCCATAACATCATCGATGGTTTTACATTTTTTTATTTCTTCATTGTAGTCAAAGTTAGTATCAATTTTTTTTGTCATAATAATTCCTCCTAAACTTATATGTTTTATTATTCCAAAACTACCAACTGTTCATACAAAAAAACAGTAGATAGATTTTGTTTTTACACAAATCTATCTACTGTCCCATATTACAAGCATATATTTTCCTTTTTTCTTATTTTTATATTCTGATAAGGATGGTTCAAATACTATACCACATATTATTTTTCCGTCTCTATCAATAGTATCTCTTACTTTTTTTCCTTTAATTTTAACATTCATTTCATATCCCTCTGGCATTGAACCAGGTAATATATTAAACTGTAATTTTAATTCATCACATTTATTAAGTATTTCTAGATCTTCTTTACTATTAAGTTCAATTAATATTCCAGTTGTTGAAATATCTTGTGACATTCCTTCTATTGATACTATTTCTTTTTTTATTTTCCCTTTTATATTTACTTTACATTTCATCTCATAGCGTATACCTGCATTTTTGCTCATAATAAATCCCATAGGATCATCTTTGTAGTCATCTAATGAGCCATTACCTCTACGATCTGTATTCTTTCTTATGGCCTGTTTATCTGGAACATTTGATAGTAAACGTCTATCCTTATTTTGTTTTAAGAGAATATCTTTGATCTTATTCATAATTAACCTCCTATATTCACCTTAAAGTTAGTTATCTTCTTATCAACAAAATTAATTAATTTAAATAATCACTTAATTTTGCAATTCTATATCTTTCACCATATATTCCTTGTTCATTTTTAGTTAAAAATTGGTCTAATGCCTCTGCTGTATAAGATGCTTGATTATTCATGTGCATAACTACTATATTTCCTTTTTTCTTAACAAGTTCGCTCTCTAGCCCCTCTAAAAGTTCTTCTCCAGAAGCAGCTTCATAATCATGAGTTGATATATTACCATTAATAACATAATCAAAACCACATTGAAAAGCAGTTTCAAGTCCTGATTTGTTTATATATAATGTAGGTGGTCTTAAATATGGCTTAAGACTTCCTAAATCCCCAATAACTCTATCCATTACCATATGTGATTTATTAAGAGAAATTTTTAGTTCTTCTGGGTCAGTATCAAGTTTGTCATGATCATATGTGTGACTTCCTATATCATGCCCTCTTAATGCAATTGTTCTCAATAAATTAGGATTGGCATTAGAAATATTACTTTCAATATCCACATATTTACCTAATGCAAAAAATGTCCCTTTTACATTATGTTTATCTAAAACATCTAGTATGTCATTTATAACAACATCACTTCCCCAATCATCAAAAGTAAAGAAAACAGCACTTTCTCCATTAGTATTAACAAAACCTTCTGTATCCATCTTTGCCTGCTCTTCTTCATTAAATCCATGTAAATCTACATAAATATTTCCAATATAATTTTTTTGAAGTATAGCATCTGCTTCTTTTACTGTTCTCTGTGGTAGAGCGCTTAAGTCTTTTTTTAGTGAATATCTTTTAGAATTTATAGCATCTATTTCCTGCAATTCATTTAGAGTTACAACAGAATAACCTAATTTTTTCTTTATTGGAACATATAAATTAGTTTTTGAGTCAAATCTATGAATATATCCATTTTCAACATAATTTTCTGTAAGATTCGTAATCATATTCCCTACTGTCATATAATCATCAAACAAATCTGAATCCAGTCTAAAATATACAATTTCACCTTTTCTTAAAGATAAATACGTATTAATATTAAAATAATCATTTATTATCTCATCAGATTTCCATCTTCTATATTTAGTTATAACTGGTGATTTAGTATATGTGAATAGTTCATAATTTTTAAACTCTTCAAGAGATTTCAATGAAGAAAGCGCTTCTCTGACATTTTCATTGACATATCCATATCCCGGCATATAAGCATTTGTTTTAATCCCTCTATTTTTAAGCATTATTCCTACTTCGTATATTTCTTTTGCTATATCTTCTGTTGATTTAGATAGTAATTTAGTATTATTTGTTACTCCACCATTTCCTATTTCATTTCCGTATTCTATTATTTTATTAATTCTTTCAGGATATTTTTCTATTTCATCTTTAGTAACAAAAAAAGTACCATGGCCATTTATTTGTTTTAAACTTTCAAGAACATAATCTAATGTGTTCTCATTACTTAATCCCTTAAATGTATACGTTAACGAATTTTTAGTAGTATAAATCTCTGAATTTATATCAACAACTCTTTTATCATTAATATCAATTAAATTTTTAAAATCTACACTATTTAAATCAACTTCATATTTACTGTTTGGTTTTTCAGCTTTTTCATCTGTTATTTCATTATTTACAGCATTATTTGAGTTATTCTTATCTTCTCCTATGCCATTATGCTTTGATTTATTTGTATTGATATCCCTATAGTTATAATTCAATGTAGAAGTATAAGTATTAAATATTGTATTATTATCTGGAACTATATTAGCTAAATCCGTAACTTTAACAACTGCCTTCTTATTTTGACTTATTGCTCTTAATAACCATTCAAGCATTTCAAATGTTGTTACTTGATGCTTTTTTTCAACATCCTTTTCTTTTATTCCTGATTCCTCATCAATAGCGGGTTTTTCATTATTTGTTTTATTGGCGTACTCTGTTTCATCCAGTACTCCATTTAATTTTATAGATAGAATGCTTCCATTTTTCAACCTATTTGCATATCCATAAGCCTCTTCATAATTTTTAAAACTTTGATAATTCAAATAACTATCACTATCAAGTACATATTCGTTACCACACGCATATGCTGCTTCAAGAAGTTCATCACTATACGTTTCAGACTTACATTTTAGAAGATTTACCTTATCATTTATTATGTCTTCTATTATTTTGTTAGATTTTGAAAAATCATATATTAATTCTTCTTTTGATTTATCATCTACATTATTTTTATAGTTAAGTGATGCATTCCCTATTTCATGACCTTCATCTTTTATTTGATTTAATATATCAGGATTTTCAGCTGAATCTATACCAGATACTATAAATGTTGCTTTAACCTTATATTTATCAAGTAGTTCTAATACGTTAGTCATCGTATTATTATCATCTATTCCTTCAAAAGATATAGAAAGAATTTTTGCTGATGTAGTAACATTACGAATAACTTGCGCTTTTTTATCTGTATCCAATACCTTTATTTCATTATTAAACTCCATATCCTTGTCGTCATTATTAATTACCGTATTTTCTTTTGATTTATTTAACTTTATACAACTTGTATAAGTTAATATTCCAATACTACCTACAATAGTAAATACAGTAATTAACGCAATAATCTTTTTTCTATTCATAACTCTATTACTCCTAATTTTATATGTTAATGAATATTCTTATTTGTTTGTTTTTGAAATTATAACTAATTTTACCATAACAAAATACATATGTATATTAATATTGTCGAATTAAGTTATAACACAATTATTATATCTAAATAGTTATTACGAAATATGAAACAGATAAAAAATTACCACTGTAATTTTTATCTGTTTCTCAATTCTATTTTTCTATATAATTAATAACATTTTTAACTACTAAATTTATACTTCCGTCACCATTTCGTATAACCTCAAATTTGCTAGAATCATGATAAGTTTCTTCATTTATGTACAAATCTATTTCTTTATCTATGTTGAGTCTTACTCTCTTTAATTTCTTTTCAACCCATGTTTTATCAACTGAAACCTCTGAGCTTAATCCCTGTTCTTTTATATAATTTCTAAAATCTTCTTTGGCCTGATTATCCTTCTCAAACAATTCCTTTGAAAATTCATCAATGTTAATCGTATCTTCTTCTTTTAATTTAGTTTTTATAGCAGTTCTTATCTCTTCTGCCTTTCCAGCATCCTCTGTAATATTTTTTCTAGTCCAATTTTCAGCTGCCTTTACAAATGTTTTCGTCATATCCCTTTCATTTGTTATAATAGATGCACCTAAAAAATTACTTATAAAATAGTTTGCTCCATACTCTTCATCTTTACTACTTTTTTGTTTATCCAAAACCATTAAGTTATATCTATCATCTTCCCTTATAGGTTTAATAAAAGCAGCTTTTTGTATCTTCTGTCCACTTCCAGGAAGTCCTGCACTTTGTGGAACTATTCCTATACCAATCTTATTATTAACAAACTGAACTTCATGAGTGAAGTTTTTTACATAATCCATTTTTAAAATTCCAATCATAGGACCTTGATCTGTTATTAATGATACCACAATTAAATCACCCGCTGGTATGTTAATATTTCCCTTCATAATTATGAAAAGCTGACTTGCAAGTTCCTTAGATAAAGTTATTAAATCATTATCTATGCCATTTAAATAATCCTGAACTACTTCTTTTACAATATTTCTTTCTGGATTAAACTTTCCATATTTGAGTTCATCATCTTTAAAGCACTTCTCTATATGTTTGTAAAGAAATTTATATATATCTTCATCAAGATCAATGCTATATTCATTTAAAACAGGTTCCTCAGCATTACTATCTAAAATATGTATTACTGCCTCATTTATATTAATATCATTTATGTATTCCATCTTTTTCACCATCCACTTAAATTAATTACTTAGATATTATAATCTTATATACATTTAAAAAAAACCCTTATTTATGAATATACTTATTTCACTTAATTACTAGTGTGCGATATAATCAAGTTATAAATAAAAGTTCTTTTAGAAAAATAATATATATTTTAGCGAGGTTATATAGAATGTTTTATGATTACCATATGCATTGCAGCTATTCTGCAGACTCAACAACTCCAATGAAAGACATGATTGAGAAATCAATAGAACTTGGTCTTAAAGAAATATGTTTTACAGACCATGTAGATTACGATATAATTGGCAATCCAAATGTCTATGTGGACTATGATAAATACTTTAAAGACTTAGATTCTTATTCTAAAGAATACTCAAGCAAGATATCTATAAAAAAAGGTATTGAAATGGGATTCCAGAATCATCTATTAGAAAAATGCTCAAAAGACATAAAAAAACATGATTTTGACTTTGTAATTGCATCTATACATACAATAGATAGAAACGAGCTTTACACTGGTGACTATCATAAAGGAAAAACACAACATGAAGCATATGAAGGATACTATGATAGATTATTAGATATGGTGAAAACTTTTCATGAGTTTTCAGTTTTAGGTCATCTTGACTTAATTAAACGTTATGGTAATTTTAATAATGTTCTGGATGATAGTATTTTTTCTAACTATATAGAAGAAATTCTCAAAAAAATAATTGCTGATGGAAAAGGTATTGAAATAAACACTTCATGTTTTAGATATAATCTACCTGACCTTACACCATCAAGAAATATTTTAAAAATGTATAAAGATCTTGGAGGCGAAATAATAACAATGGGATCTGATTCTCATAATCCATCTCAGATTGCATTTAAATTTGAATATATAAATGATGTGTTAATTGATCTTGGATACAGATATATATGCAGATTTAACAAAATGCAACCTGAATTTATAAAACTATAGATTCCATAATTTTATATCCTAATAAAAAATAATTAGTAAGTGAGGTATTGCTATGCATGAATTAGAAACAAGAATTATTGATATTGATGTTGATAATATAAGAAAAATACTTTTAGAAAACAACGCACAAAAAGTTAAAAGTGAAGATCAGATTAATGATATATATGACTTTGAAGATGGAAGATTGTTAGCACAAAAAGGATATGCAAGAATAAGAACAGTTAACGATCTACTTCTAAACAAAACCATAGTTTTTATGACAACTAAAAAAATGATCTCACAGGAACGTTTTAAGATTATGGAAGAAAATGAAACTATTATAGATGATAAAACTATGGGGGAAGGGATTTTTAAATCTTTAGGTCTTATAAAAAAGGAATCAATAAAAAAATATAGAGAAAGTTATAGATTATTTAATTCATTAATTGAAATTGATATTAACGATAAAAGTTTTTGTCCATTTCCTTATTTAGAAATAGAGACTTCTTCCGAGGAAGAACTAGAAAAAATAGTAACTATTTTAGGATATACATTAGAAGATACAACATCAGCAACTATTTATGATATATTAAAAGAAAGAAATCTATCTCCTAAAAATAGTAAAGGACTTTAGTTACTTATAAAACAGTGAAAAAATTACTAATATAATCTTTTCGCTGTTTTTAATATAAATGTTTAACTATAAACTTTAAAATTAATCTAGAAATGACATAGTTATTTCTAGATTAATTTTCACATGTTAATTTCAATATATGTATTTTCTGAATATTTCGCAATTGAACACATGAACATATTTTTATGTTACTATTGTAATAAGCATTTTTTAAAGGTATACTTGTTAAATATTTCTAGTTATTATATTTTTTACTAATACAGGAGGTTCTATGGATACTAAAAATGAAAATCTTAAATATTTAAAACTACTTTCTAAACAATATCCCTCTATTGCATCGGCTTCAACAGAAATAATAAATCTTGAAGCCATATTAAATCTTCCTAAAGGCACTGAACATTTTTTAGCAGATATTCATGGTGAATCAGAACAATTTGTTCATGTGTTGAGAAATGGTTCTGGCGCAATAAGACGAAAAATAGATGAACTATATAATAATTCTTTGCTTGATTCTGAAAAGAGAAGTCTTGCTACTCTTGTCTACTATCCTGAACAAAAACTAGAAATCGTTTTAAAACAAGAAGATAACATTAGTGATTGGTATAGAATAAATTTGTACAGGCTTATCGAGTTATGTAGATATGTTTCTTCAAAATACACAAGGTCAAAAGTCAGAAAGGCCCTGCCGAAAGATTTCAGTTATATACTAGAAGAACTTCTTCATGAGGATTCTGATAGCAAAAATAAACATGGATACTATGATGGAATAATTAATACAATAATTGAAATTGAACGTGCCAAAGAATTTATAACAGCTTTATGTCATCTAATTCAAAGATTTGTAATTGACAGGCTTCATATTATAGGTGATATCTTTGATAGGGGACCAAGACCAGATATTATCATTGATACTCTTATAGATTATCATTCTGTTGATATTCAATGGGGTAATCATGATATTTTATGGATGGGAGCTGCCTGTGGAAATACTACTTCTATAGCAAACGTTTTACGAATAGCTACAAGATATTCTAACCTGGATATAATTGAAGATATATACGGAATAAATATTCTTCCCCTTGCTACATTTGCATTAGAACAGTATAGAGATGATCCTTGTACTTCTTTCATCCCAAAAAATAATGATAAAAATTATGGAACTTCTGAAATCCAATTAGTCGCAAAAATGCATAAAGCTATTACAATCATTCAATTTAAACTTGAATATGAAATTATAAAAAGAAGACCTGAATTTAAATTAGATCATCGACTTCTACTAGATAAAATTAATTATAACGAAGGAACTATTTCTTTAAATAACCAGACTTATGAACTTAGTGATAAGCTTTTTCCTACAATAAATCCTGAAAAACCTTTTGAACTGACTCCTGAAGAAAGGAAATTAATTGATAAACTTCAGATATCATTCTTAAATAGTGATAAACTTCAAAAACATGTTCTATTTCTTTTCAATAAAGGAAGTATTTATTTAACTTATAATTCAAATCTTTTGTTTCATGGATGTATTCCTTTAAATAAGGACATGACTTTTAAAAGTATGATTTTAAATGGAGAATCTTATAAAGGCAAAGCTCTTTTAGATACATTTGACTGCCTTGCAAGAGAAGGATATTTTAGTAAACGAAATAGCTTAGAAAAGCAATATGGCATGGACATACTTTGGTATCTCTGGACTGGTGAATGCTCTTCATTATTTGGGAAAAAGGATATGGCTACTTTCGAAAGATACTTTATAAAAAATGAAGAAACACATATAGAAAAGAAGAATCCTTATTATGAATTTAGGGATTCTGAAGAAATGTGCAACATGATTTTCAAAGAATTTAACTTAAATCCATCCGAATCAAGAATCATTAATGGACATGTTCCTGTAAAAGATCGGTTTGGAGAAAGTCCTGTAAAATGTAACGGAAAACTTATAGTTATAGATGGTGGATTTGCAAAAGCTTATAGAAAAGAAACAGGAATCTCTGGATACACTCTAATTTATAATTCATATGGACTTCAGCTCATTTGCCATGAATCATTTAAATCTATTGAAGATGCTTTCAGTAAAGAAACGGATATTCATTCTTCTATGAGAATTGTAGAAAAGTTAGATAGAAAAAAAGTTGGTGATACTGATATTGGTAAAGATCTTAAAAATCAGATTAATGATTTAAAATTACTTCTTGACGCATATAGAAAAGGGCTTATCAATGAATTAATATAACTAAAAATAAGCTAGAATTAAAATGTTCTAGCTTATTTTCCCTGTTAATCAACTTAATATACTATAGGAAATTATCTTTTTAAATTTATATATTTAAAAGAATTTGTTATTTAAAACTCACACTTCTAAACTCTGTCTTATCACCTCTATGATGTGCAATTGAATATTCAAATGGCTGACCATTATCTAAAAAACCTACCTGTTCAACTTCTAAAATAGGCATCTTAGAATCTATCTCTAAATATTCCTTTTCAGAATCAGATGGTTCTATTGCCCGTATTGTCTTATGAGCACTCTTTATTTTAAGGCTTAATTCATTTTCAATATAGCTATAAACTGATTTATGTAATATATCATTCTTTATTCCTGGTATAACACCTATAGGCATATGTGTATATTCCACCACATGAGGTTCACCATCTGCGTATCTTACTCTTATTATGTAATATACAAAATCATCACATGTCATTTTTAATTTAGTAGCAATCTCTTCTGTAGGATGTACTACTTCAAATTTAATTATCTTAGATTCAACTTTTTTATCCTTATAGCTTTCAGTGAATCCACAAAATTGCTTTGACATACTGAATCCCTCTACATCTGAATTATCAAATGCTTTTACAAATGTTCCAGCACCTCTTCTCTTCACTACTAGGCCCTCTGAAACAAGTTCATCAACAGCTTTCTTTATTGTTATTCTGCTTACATCATAATATTCACACATTTCTTTTTCTAGCGGCAGCTGTTCATTTGGGTTGTATCTTCCATCAAGTATACCCTTCCTAATGTCTTCTGCAATTTCTTTATACTTTGACATCCATATGCACTCCCTTTTATTCATGTCTTAACCTAATTATAACACGTTTAAAAATAGTTAACATTACAATTAATAGTTCTTTAAATTAAATAAAATTGGAGGTATTACCTTTTCCCCCAATTTTACTTATTTTTTATATTAATTATTTTAGTACAACTTTTATTATGTTCTCTTCTTCTATTTTAACATCTGGAACATAACTTTTTAATAATGTAAATTTACCACACAGTTCATATTCTCCTAATGATGCAGGTATAAATATACTATCGCCCATTGATATCTTTTCTTCTCCACCATTATATTTTATAGTTCCTTCCCCATCAACACATGTGAATAAATAAAATCTATCTTCATCACTAGCTTCTTTAACAGAAGTATTAACTTCATATTTCTGAATTGTGAAATATTCTCCAAGACAAAGATATGTTTTGTCATATCCATCATTCTTTATTGTTATTCCTTGAGTATTTTCACCTTTAAGAGAAAAATCAATAACATCTAAAGCTTTTTCAACATGTATTTCTCTTCCTCTGTTATAATCATATACTCTATAAGTTGTATCACTACTTTGTTGTATTTCAGCAATAAGAATTCCTTCACAAATTGCATGAACCAAACCACTTTGAACATAGAAAAAGTCACCTTTTTTAACTGGTATCTTATTTAAATATTTATCTAAATTTCCATCTTCTATTGCTTTTTTAAATGTTTCCTTATCACAATCTTTTGTTCCAACTATTAATGATGCTCCTTCTTCTGCATCAACAACATACCATGCTTCAGTTTTTCCTAAATCATTCTCTACTCTCTTTGCATATTCATCATTAGGATGAACCTGAACTGACAGCTTATCTTTAGCTGTTATTAATTTAATAAGTAAAGGAAAATCTTCATCTGTGCTTATAGAATTTCCTAAAAGTTTATTCCCATATTCTTTAATGACTTCATCAAAACCTTTACCTTTTAATTCACCATTAGCAACTTTTCCAGTTCCATTTTTATGACACGCTATATCCCAGCTTTCACCAATTACTCCTTCTGGAACATTATTTCTGAATTTTTCTAAATCTTTTCCTCCCCATATTCTTTCATAATATAGGTTTTCAAACTTAATTGGATACATCTTATTCCCTCCATAACAACATCTAAAAGATTATTTTACTAACTCTATTTTAACATAAATATAAAATTCATTTACATATTTTATTTGCATAAAAAATTAAGACCTTTTAACTCAAACAAATTAAAGTTTTTATCAAAAGGTCTCATAACTAATTTTTTCAAGAATAACTTTAATACTATAATTTAAAATCCTTTATTTTCAACAACATCCTTAATCCATCTTCCAGATTTTTTTATAGTCTTTATTTGTCTAGCTAAATCAACTGCAATAAATCCATATCTGTTTTTGTATGCATTAGACCATGACCAACAGTCTATTGGAGTCCATGTATGATAGCCAAAACAATTTGAACCTTCTTCTATACCCTTATGAAGATATTCTAAATGTTCTTCATAAAACTCAATTCTATAATCATCTTCAATTATTCCATCTTTGTTGATGTATTTTTCTTCCCCTTCAACACCCATTCCATTTTCAGAAATGTACCAAGGAATATTGTTATAATTATCTCTAATATTTATAGCTATGTCATACATACATTGTGGATATATTTCCCACCCTCTGTATGGATTCATTCTTCTTCCTGGCATTTCATAATTATCAAAGTATTTATCAGGCATCCATCCATTTGATTCGTCAAATGGCTCTTCCTTAGCTTTAGCTCTTCTTGGTTGATAATAATTAACACCAAGGAAATCTATAGTGTTATTTTTTATGATTTCTAATTCTTCACTTGTTGATTCCCAAAGAACATTGTCTTCTTTTAATACTTCAACTAGTCTTTCAGTAAATTCACCTTTTATAGCGGGATCTAAAAATGAATTGTTGAAAAAGTCCTCTGCAAACTGTGCAGCTTTAACATCAGCTTCATCTTGCGATCTTGGATAAGATGGAGTAAGGTTAAGAATAATACCTATCTTACCATCTGTTTTGCTACATTCAGATTCTTTAAAAGCTTTTATAGCTTTTGCTGAAGCTAAATTTATGTTATATAGTACTTGAACAGCTTTTTTACCATCAACTATTTTAGGATAATGGAATTGATATAAGTATTCACCTTCAACAACAACCATCGGTTCATTAAATGTAGCCCAATATTTAACTCTATCACCAAAAAGCTTAAAACATTTTTCTGCAAAAACTATAAATAAATCAACAACTTTTTTTGATTCCCATCCACCATATTTATCATATAATTCAACTGGTAAATCAAAGTGATGCAAATTCATAACTGGAATGATATCATTAGCTATTAATTCATCAATTACATCATTATAAAATCTTACAGCATCTTCATCTACTTCACCAGTTTCGAAATCTTTAATAAGTCTAGTCCATTGTATTGATGTTCTAAAACTGTTTAAACCAATTTCTTTTACTAACTTTATATCCTCTTTGTAACTATTATAAAAATTAGATGCTACATTTGGACCTACACCATTAAAGAATGCTTCTGGTTCTATATCAAACCAGTGATCAAAAACACTATCATGTTTCTTATTAAATCTACCTTCACTTTGTGGGCCTGAAGTTGCAGACCCCCACCAAAACTTATCAGGGAATTTACATTTTAAAGTCATAAAAAACCTCCTAAAACTTGTCCGTATTTTTAATATTTAAATAATAATTTTAAGCGTTCACATAATATAGATATTCTTTACTTATTTTCACATATAAACTCTTTAATTATTTTGTAAATGTTTATATTATCATTATAATTGCTATTTTCCTCATAGTCAACAAAAGATATGTCTTTTTGTAAAAAAAGCATACCTTTTTATTAAAAATATTATGTAACATCATTCTAATTAGGAGAATTAAGATTAATATTAACATATATATAACTATAAATTTCTTATAAAATCCCAAAGCTGATTAGCAGCAATTTCATGATTAAGTTTGCCAGGATGCTTTCTTGCACCAACAGTTTCCTCTGTTGTATTAGGAAGCTGAGTTATAAACACCTTATCATCATTAAACTCATTTTGATATTTTTCTATGCTCCTATAAATATATTTCATCATAGGAGTTCCAAGCATTCCATAAGCCCATACAATCTTTGCCTTTCTATTATTTTTTCTTATTTTACATAAAAATTTTATAATAGCATTTTCAAATCTTTTAATATCATTTTTATTATAATTTCCATCGTCATCTATATGTTGTTTAAAAGATTCTTTTGTAGTTTCATCTATCCATTCTGGAGATGTAAATGCACCTCCATCATTAGTTCCTAAATTCACTACAATAACATCTGGCTGCCATGATTCAAAATCATTGTAATTAAAAGCACCTAGTTCTTCATTTATTTTTCCATTAACTACACCACACACTTGTTCATAATACCTAGGTAGTGCATGATTAGGATTATTATCCCATCCACAAAGAACTCCCCATCCACTTTGAGATAATATTCTAAAATCAGCATCAAGTTTTTTCGATGTTATAACTGCATAATTATTTGTTGTACTAAACCACATAGATATCCAGTCATCTTCTAATTTTGCTCCTATTGTTCCCTCTCCAGATGATATACTATCTCCTATGAATTCAATCTTCATTTTTTTCTCTGGCACTTTTTCAAATATTCCATCAGTTTTTAATTCATGAATTAAAAATATACATTTATCATCCATATCCATAGGTTGAACATCCTTATATACTCTTACATTTTTTATAAGTTCATTATTCATACCTCTAAAAATGCATACTAAAGAATGTCCCTTTGATAACATTTGTCTACTAACAAGTTCACCATTTATCTCAATACTTATCCATTGCTCATAAATATCATAATCTGTTTCAATATCCATCCATAATTCAGAACCTCTGACGTTTGCCTCAAAGCCACTTCCAGTCCAAAAAAGCGCTATAGAATCTTCGTTAAAAGCATTTCTCCCATAAATTTTTATATTTTCTATAGCACTAATTTTATAATCTTTTAAATTTCCACTCACAATACATTCCTCCGTTATACAATATATTTTCTTAGTTCTAGTTTTTTCATTAAACGTATTCATATTACTTATATATTCTATAAGTAGCTTTATTTAAACAATATCAAACCTATAAAACAATGCTGAATAATCTTTATAAAAATAGAATATTCAGCACTTAATTAATATACAATTTATTTTTTATTAATTTCTTTGCTAGCAGAGTTCCATCTATTATTCCAATCAATACAAAGCTCATCATAATTATTTTTTCCCTCAGCTGCAGAATTTATTAAATTAAAAGCAAAACTTCCTCCATATATGCCTAAGCATGCTTCATTATCAATCTTTTCAAATTTTCCTATATTCTCTTCAGTAACTCTGTCTGGATAAATAATATTTAAACCATTAGTCTGTGCCATCTTTTCATATTCTGGTTTATCATTCTTAACCAGCATTCCTGCATCTCCAGCATAATTTAGAAAATCTGTTTCATCTAAAAGATACTCCATCCACATTTTAGCTTCTTCTTTATTCTTGCTTTCTTTATTTATTCCAATGCCATATGACGGTTCTCCATATAGATAGTAATCACCACCAGCACTCTTCAACGGAAAATATTCAATAGAATCAGAATTTAATGCATATTGTTTTGCCTCTTCATACATATGAAAATTTACTACTGCAGAAGCTAAATTCCCCTTCTTAATAAGCTCTAATCCACCATCCCATTTTGAACTAGTAAACGGAGACTCAATTAGATTTTCACTTACACATTCATATAAAAATTTATATACTTCGTAATATCTGCTGTCAGATGAAAAAATATTATTTTCATTGACCATGCTAGTCATATAATCATTGCTGCCTTCAATCGAATATATTAATCCATTCCATGATATAAGCTGTTCTTCACCTCTTGCATTAGAATACAATGGAACTGCATTAGTTCTAGTTTTAACCGCTCTTAATGCCTCTTTGAGGTCATCTAATGATTGTGGCATCTTTGTAATACCAGCATCATTTAAAATCTTCATATCATACAATATTCCACCTGAAACTGTCATAGATAAAGGGATACTATAAACTTTATCATCTATAGCTTTAATATCACTGAATCTATATTTATTTAAAGCCTCACCAACACTATATAATGGCTCATAATAATCTGGATAATCTGATAAATTCATGTAAGATGGAATAACCATAACATCTCCTGCCTTATTAGCATTTAGCCTTACGATACTGATGTTTTCATACTGATCTCCTACTGATTCAATCTTAATATCAATATCTGGATGTAATTTTTCAAAAGATTTTTCATATTCCTCTAATTTATCAGATATATTTATAAAATTATTCAAAAAAACAACTTGCTTTTTTTCTTCATGATTATATCCAATAATTCTTAAAGCAAAACTACATATTACCAAAAATACTAGTACCCATATTATAATCCATTTTTTCTTCATATATCCTCTTACCATATGCGTACTTATATTTAACTATAATATTGCATATGTTAAATATAAATCGCAATATATATTTTATTTAGAATGCTTTTGTAGATAATTATATAATGCACCTAACTTATTGGCATCATTTCCATAAACACATCTTTTTACCAAAGGTTTTATAGTTCCTTCAAGACCACATTCAGTACCCATCATATAATCAAGTCTTTTATTAATTTCGTTTATATAATCTTCTCTTTCGCTAATAGCTCCCCCAAGAACTATTACTTCTGGATCATAAATATATTGAATATTATAAATTCCTATAGCCATATTGTAATAATATTTATTTACTTCTTGAACAGCAATTTCATCTCCATTTTTGCACATTTCAAAAACTTCAACTCCATTTATACTTCCTTTTTCTAATCCTTTAAGTCTTGCAATATTATTAGCTAAACCAGCTGTAGATCCTGTCTGACTCCATGCTTTAAATTTAGGAATACCTTCCTCATCAATCTCATAATCAAATGAACAGTAACCAAATTCTCCTCCATGTTTATGTATACCAACATGTACTTTTTTATCCTTTACTATTGAACCGCCAATACCTGTACCACATACTATAAATGCCAAATCTTTATTATCTTTTCCAGCTCCAAGCCAACATTCTCCAAGTGCTGCACAATTTGCATCATTTTCAATTTCCACTTCAATTCCTGTAAGCTTATTCAATTCTTCTTTAAAGTTTGGTCCATGAATATATGGAATTGCACTTACTCCACCTATAACTCCAGTTTCACTATCAACTGCACCTGGAGCACTTATAGCAATACCTTTAACATCAAACTCTTTTTTCATATTATTTGTTATTTCTGCTAATCCATTAAAAAAATCTGAAATATTACTTGCTATTTTAATACTTCCACTTTGAAGTATTTTCCCTTCACCCTCTATAACAGACCATTTTACCGAACTTCCACCAATATCAAAAACCATATAATTATTCATAATTAGTAACCTCATTTCATATTAAAATCATGATAATGTTAATTTTATTATATTTACAACACCTATTTTTGAAAACATTTACTCTAAAACTTCATAAATATTGTTTATTTATAATAAAATATGTTTACTATTACTATAACAAAAAGCAAAACCTTTTAATAAAAGTATAATTAATTTCATTAAAAGGTCTAAAGACTATTGTGAAAATTGTTAAAAATATTAATTAAGAAACCATTACTCCAAGAATTGTAACTTCTCTATCCTTTTCTTCACTAATTACTTCAATTTCAATTTCATATGTTTTTTTATAATCACACTCCTCTAAAATTTCAGTTACAGTGCAATCTCCCCATCCATCTTTAAAATGAGTATCAATTAACGCCTTTTCTACTCCATTTACTCGTACCTTAAACTTCCCACTATTTTCAGAAATTGTTTTCTTGTATAATAAAATGATATTGTTACATTCAGTCTCTATCATTAATTTTCCACCTTCATTAGCTTTGCCAATAAATCTCCATCCATTATGAAAAACCTGAAAGCCTTCTTCATATTTATGAAATCCAATAATCTCTTTTGGTCTTAACTCCTTATTATTAAGTATTCTTCCATTTATATATCTATCACCATATACACATTTTTTTTCTAATGTATTATCCTTAACTTCAATACTTTCCCCTTTATTGTAGTTATTCATATATATGTCTTCTAAAAAATTCACTAATAATTCACTTATTATTTCATGACCATCATCATTAGGATGAACCTCATCAGTCAGTAAATCACTCCATTTTAAATTATATTTTTCAACTAATTCATTAGCAGTGTTTCTAAAACTTATCATAGGAACATTATAATTAAATCCAATTTTTATTTGTGCATCTTGATAATTAACACCATCTACCATGGTCATAAACACTTCTACAACTGCTGGTTTATTTTTACTGCTTAATAATTTTCTTATTTCGCTTTCATAAGATATTTTGCAATAATCTGAATCATTATCATTAACTGCTGCATCAACGAAAATTATATCTGGATCTTTACTTAAAACTTGTTTTTCTGCTCTGTGAACACCTATAAGTGAACCTGTTGCACCTACACCTGCATTTATATGCTTAACATTTACTAATTTAAATTTATTTTCAAACCATTTAGATACAAGCTCTACATAACACTTTTCATATACTGTTGAGTTACATCCTTGAGTTATTGATCCTCCCAAAAATGCTATTGTTATATCTTCACCTTTTTCTGCCTTTTCATATAATTTTAGTATTCTTGAAATATCACCCTTATTTACTAGTGACTTTTCTATTAATTCCTTATTCAATTTAATACTCATACTAAACCTTCTCCTTAATACAATGATTTATATTTTTTATTCAATTCTAAACTTTTCTATCATTTTATTTAATGATTCAGATTGAACACTAAGCTCTGCACTTGCTGCTGCACTTTCCTGAGCTGTTGTGGAATTTTCCTGTATAACATTTGAAATCTTCAATATATCATTGTGAACTCTATCTATTGCTTCTGCCTGTTTAGATGATGCATCATTTATTTTTGAAACTAAATCCGTTGCTTTTTCTATATTATTAACAAGTTGCCTTAATGTACTATCAGTATTATTAGCTAATATTTTCCCACTATTTACTGCCTCAATACAATTTTTTATAAGACAAATACTTTCGCTTACTGCATTTGAACTTTGACCTGATAAATTTCTGACTTCATCTGCAACCACCGCAAAGCCTTTCCCAAATTCACCTGCTCTTGCTGCTTCAATAGCTGCATTTAACGCAAGTAGATCTGTCTGAGATGCTATTTCATTTATTGCTTCAATGATTTTTTCTATATCTTTTGATGCATTTTCAATATTATCCATAGATAATAGCATGTCCTGCATTTTTCTATTACTTTCTTCTATTTCTATCAATAACTTTGAAGTAATAATATTTGTATTTTCTGCATTTTCTGCATTATTCTTTACCTGTTCATTTATTTTATCAATATAATTTGTTAATTTATCAACAGAATATGCTTGTTCACTTGAACGTTTTGATAATATATGTGCTGTATCAGATAATTTTTGAGAATTATTATTTACGTTACTACTACTTTCCTTTATTCCTGATATAACCTCTGTTAGTGATTTTGTAATATTATCTAGTGATTTTTTTATCTCTAAAAAATTTCCCTTGTATTCTTCTCTAGTATTAGTCATTAGATTTCCTTCTGAAATATTGCCTAAAATAAATGATATTTCATTTATATAAGATTTTAATGTTTTTATCATATTAGAAAATGACTCTGCAAGAATTCCAAGTTCATCTTTTGACTCAACATCAATATTTATGTCTAAATTACCTTCTGCCATACTCTCTACTGCATCTTTTATCTTATTTATTGTTATTCCTAATCTGCCACTTAGTCTTCTTGATATGAAAATACTTATAATTATTGAACATGTAATTGTTATAATAGCTAATATTGTATTAGTCATTTTAATTATTTCAATCTTACTAATAAGTTCATTACACTGATCAATTTTTCTTTGCAGTAATGATGAAATTTCCGTACTTATTTCCTCCATTATAGGAGCCCCTTCACTTCTAAATAATTTTAATCCTTCATCCTGTCTATCTCCAATTACACTTATGGAAACATTATTTCTTACTTGTTTATATTTGGCTAAGTTTAGCTTTATATTCTTTATTGCATCCATTTCTTCATCTGAAACAATATAACCTGATATAGAATCTAATGATTTATCTATATTATCCAAATATCCATTTAGTTCAACTTTTGCCTTATCTCTTTCATCACCATCTGAAAATAAAAAATCTCTTACAGCAGAATTGCTTTTTTCAAGTTCAATCCCTAATTTCCCTATATCCCCTTGAATAAGTCCATAGTTAACTATTGCATAATTATATTTATTTCCTATATGATGGAGAAAAATTAACCCTAATACACCTGATATATTTCCAATTATCGAAATAGAAATAAAATATATCAATAACTTTTTCCTTATTGATATATTGTTAAATTTCTCTTTGCTGATTATTTTAGCCTCAAAATTTTTCATACGTAATCTTAAGTTCTTTAAGCCAATTTTCATATCAGTTCCTCCATTCAAGAAAAGCAGTAAATGTTAAAACATCTACCGCTTTTCTAATATATTTATCAAATAGCAATATTACATTCTTCCGTCTGTAGCATCTAATCCGATTAATTCATTATGTTCTTTTATAAATTTAACAGTTTCTTCAACTGTAGTGTAAGCAAGTCCTACATAAGTATCTGCTGCTCCATAATAAATTGCTATTTTTCCGCTTTCAGCATCAGTTAATGTTGCACATGGGAATATAACATTTGCTACAAATCCTCTTTCTTCATACCATTCTTCTGGTGTAAGCATTATGCTTCCAGCTCTATATAACACTTTTGATGGACATTTCTTATCTAATATTGCTGCGCTCATTGAATAAACTAGCCCATTACAAGTTCCCGTAACTCCATGGTAGAATATTAACCATCCTTCATCTGTTTCTATTGGCGCTGGACCACAACCTATTTTTATTGACTGCCACCATCCATTTCCGCCTTTTTGCATTACTATTCTATGTTCTCCCCAGTATTTTAAATCTGGACTTTTTGTTAAGAAGATATCTCCAAATGGAGTATGTCCATTATCACTTGGTCTTGATAACATTATATACTTACCATCTATCTTCCTAGGGAATAATACACCGTTACGATTAAATGGAAGGAATGGATTTTCAAGTCTTACAAATGTTTTAAAATCTGTTGTCTTTGCAATTCCTATTGCTGCTCCATCAAAATCTCCACACCATATTACAAAATACTCATCTTCCACCTTAACAAGTCTTGGATCATATGCATAAAGTGGTTGATATGGCTTACCATCTTCATCTACAAAATTTATTCTTTCTTTATCGAATTCCCAGTTAATAGCATCTTTACTATGACCTAAGTAAATATGTGGTCTTCCATTTATTGTTTCTCCTCTGAATACTCCAATAAATTCTCCATTATAAGGTACGACTGCACTATTGAAAATTCTTGCTACTCCTTCTACTGGATTTCTTCCGATTATAGGATTTTCTGTATGTCTCCATATTGGTCCGTTAAATCCTTCTGGCTTTTCTTGCCATGGCATGTTTGGTAAATTATCTCCTAAAATTCTAGTCATTTTCATATCTCCTTTTATCTATATATTATGTTCTTTTTTATTCATTAAATTATTGATTAATTTATTAATTATAATTAAAAGGTTAAGTTTTTTAAAAATTCTTTTCCTTCAATTTTCAAAATACTAATTACTAATCTATCTTATTCTTTTACTGATCCTGAAACCAATCCACTGTAAATTTGTTTTTGTAGTGTTAAGAATACAATAAGTGTTGGAATCATTACTACTATAATTCCTGCAGAAATTACTTCCCAGTGTGCACCAAAAGGCCCTTTAAACTTAAATAAAGTTGTTGATAATGTTAATAAGTCTGCACTTGGTGTATAAAGGAACGGAGTATAGAAATCATTATATAAACCTACTCCTTTAGTTATAAGTACTGTAATTACTGCTGGTGAAAGCAATGGAAGTATTATCTTAAAGAATATTTGAAAATAATTTGCTCCATCTATAATTGCTGATTCATCTAATGAAACAGAAATATTATCTAAGAATTGTAAGAATATATAAATCGTCATTATATCTGTACCTATATAAAGAATAATAGGTGCTAGTCTAGTATTGAATAATCCTAAAGCTGATATTATCTGGAATGTTGCAACCTGTGTTGCTATTGCTGGAATCATAACTGCAACTAAAAACATTCCATTTACAAATTTGGTGAACTTAGATTTAAATCTTGAAAATACATAAGCTGCCATTGATCCAGTAAGTACTGCTCCAGCTAATGAAAATATCAATATGATAACTGTATTTTTAAAACCATTAAGCATATTACCTTTTGTAAATGCTTCTATAAAATTATCGAAGTTAAAAAAAGATTCAGGTAATGTTAATACACTTGTTGATGCATATTCTGTACCAGTTTTAAATGATGCAAAAAGTACTGTTAATATTGGTAATATAAACACTATAACTAACAATATTAAAAATGCATATTTGCATATATTGTATATCAGTTCACTTGGTGTTAATTTTTTCATGCTCATTCCCTAAACCTCCTTATTTCTAAATACTAATTTTTGAATGCTTATTATTAGTATACAAAGTATTAATAATATCATTGCCATTGCTGATGCAAGTCCTACTCTATGATTTTGGAATGCATAATTAACAGTTTGAATAATGAATGTCATACTTCCATTACCACCACCAGTCATTATATATGGTGTTTCAAATGCTGATAATGCACCAGTTAATGCTAAGAATAATTGTAATCCTAAAATTGTTGATATTCCTGGAATAATTATATGTCTAAGCTGTTGCCATCTGCTAGCTCCATCAACTCTTGCTGCTTCTAATATATCTGGTGATATTGATGCCATTGCTGCTGCAAACATTACAATGTTATATCCAACATATCTCCATACAGAAACACCTGCCATAGATACATTTATAAACTTAGGATCTTGTAACCAGTAGTTTATTAATCCATCTAAATGTAAGAAACTTAATACTGTATCTAAAGTACTTCCTGGTTGTAAAAAGAATATAAAAATAAATCCTATTGCAACACTATTTATTAATGATGGAAAGAAATATACACTTTTAAATAAATTTGAAGCTTTACATCCAAAAGAAACTAAGTATGCTACTCCAACACCTAAAGCTATTTGAATAAAAGATGCAATCAAATAGTAAATACTAACAAATAAAGGTTGAAAATATTTTGGGTCGCTTAAAATTGTTTGATAATTTTTTAAACCTACAAAGTTTTTAACCTTACTTATACCATCCCAGTCTGTAAAGCTGTATCCTGCCATTGATATTGCTGGTAAATAGGTGAATACTGCAAGTAATACTACTGGAACCATTAAAAATAATATTGAAATTATAATTTTCTGTTTTTTATATGGTAATGATGAAAATCCTAATTTTCGCTTTTGCTTGCTTGGAAAATCTGGCTTAACATCAACTTTTTCTAAATCTGTTGTCATAAATAGCACCTCTCTACTTTCTTAGTGAAAGGCGATATCTATGCACATATGAAATATCGCCTTTTCTTTACTTTAACAATTAGATTTCTAATTATTTCCCTATTGAATCTATTCCTTTAACCCAGCTTTCATTTAATGATTTCATATAATCATCAAAGCTTTGTTTTCCATTTCCAAGTCCAATTTCAATAACTGTCTTAATCCATGTTGGATCACTTAAATTGATTAATGATTCTTTTTGTACTGCATCAAAATCTTTTGCTTGCTCTGTTGTACCTGCTTTTTGTTGTATTAATTCAACATTACCACCTGTCTTTAAGAAATCAGGTAATTCAGTTCCTTTTAATGATGAAAGCATGTTTGAATCTTGTGGATATCTTTCAACAAAGAACTTAACAAAATCTTTTGCTACTTCTTTATTTTCACTGTTTTTGTTTACACCCATTCTATAATCTGCTGCAACTTGAATATTTTGTTTTCCATTTACAGTAGATGGTGCTGCCATGAATTTTATGTTATCTGGATTTTGTGATTTAGCTTTAATTTGTCCAATTGCCCAAGAACCTAAGCACATTACTCCAATCTTTCCATCAGCCATTGCTTGCTTAGAATATTCCCAATCAGAAGTCATTGGATCTTGTTCAACACATTGATTTGCAACTGCATCATATAATAATTTTAATGATGTATATGTTACAGAACCTGGTAAGAATTCGTTCTTATCATAGAACATTTTATTTAAGTAATCTGTATCTCCAGCCATTGAAGTTTCAATTCCATTTGAGAAGTTTGTTAATGTCCAAGAATCCTTATAATTTGTATAGTAAGGAATTACATCTGGACATTTTTCTTTTATTTGTTTTAATGCATTAACATATTCTTCTGGTGTTTTTGGAAGTTCTGTTACTCCAGCTTTATCAAATACTTCTTTGTTATAAACAAATCCATTTGCATTTGCTCCTGTAGCTAATCCATAAATAGTACCATCAACGTTTACATCACTTAAATAATCATATTTTTTTGATAATTCATCATAAGTACCTAATGGTTCAAAGAAATCTGGATATTGATTTTTTGTTATATTAGCAGGAATCATAAGAACATCCCCGTAATCATTTGTTCCCATTCTTGTAGAAATTGTATTTTGATAATCATTTAAATTTTCAAATTTTACAGTAACACCTTCATGTGTTTTTTCAAATTCCTCAGCATATGTTTTAAAAGTTTCATCCATATCAGTTCTATGTGTTAAAACTGTTAATGTCTTCCCCTTTGAAGATGAGCTTCCTCCACTAGATGTGCTACTTCCACAACCAATCATAGAAGTCATTGTCATTGCTCCAGCAATAGCTAAAGCCATACATTTTGTAAATTTCATTTTACATACCCCGTTTCTTCTAAATTTTATAGCTATTCATATAATTTATAATTTTTATTTATAATTTTTTATTTATATATATCCTAAATTTTTGTATTTAATAAAATTTAGAATTAATACCTCTGTAATTGTTTACTTTTATTTGATTATGTTCCTTTCTATTGGTCCACAGGCACAGAAGCTGCATATAAAACAACTGAAGGAAATACTAAAAAATAAAAATATTATTGGTATAGTTACAAATCTAAGCATAATACCTGCTGCAAATACTAATAAGCATACTGCAAGTGTTATAATTGAATATTTAATGTTTATCATTGATAAAAGATATGAATTTTTTACTATATCTTTTATTTTCAAATCAACTAATATAGTCATTGGGTATAAATATATAAAAGACATTAACACTATTGCTGAAATTACTGAAATTATGAACATCATGCAGTAGCATGCTATTCCTGTTAATTGAAAATAGTAAAGAAATGCACATCCTATTACAATTGCAACAATAGACTGTAATATTCCTAATATTAATGATTGCTTCCAATTCTTTTTAAATGATTCCTTAAAATCATAAAACCAATCTACAGGCTCATCTTTAACCATTTTTATAGTCACACTTGTAAGTGCTCCAATGGCTGGCCCTATTGTAACTATTGGAATACAAAATATTAAACATATACAATTTAGTTTTATTAAATTACTAAATTCACGAGTTAATGTCTCTATTATTAGAGGAACCCCCCGTTTTTTAGGAGCATTTCTATCTATTCCTGCTCCAGCTTTTGCATAGTTAGGGAACAAAAATCTAAACATTTCTATCACTCCATATTTTTATGTTTTAATTTGTTATTGTTTTTGTAGTTTCTTTATCAAACAAATGAATTTTTTCTGTATCAAATTTAACAGAAACGCCTTGTCCAATTTCACATTTATAACTTCCAACTGTTCGCACTGTAAATCTAACATCATTTGAATTTACGTATATATAAGATTCAGCTCCCATTAATTCCTTTAATTCAACTTCACCATTTATGGTATATTCTTTATCTACAATAGATAAATCATTAGGTCTTATTCCAGCTGAAATAGTTTTTCCTACATACCCATCAAGGCATCCATTTTGGTTCTTACTCTCTGGAAGTAGAATTTTATAATTTGCAAATTTCAAATAAAACTCATCGTCTTTCTTTTTAAGTTCGCAATCAAAGAAGTTCATCTGAGGCATTCCTATAAAACCAGCAACAAACTTATTACAAGGACAATCAAATAACTTTTGTGGAATATCATTTTGTTGTATATAACCATCCTTCATAACAACAATTCTATCTGCCATTGTCATTGCTTCAACCTGATCATGTGTTACATACACAAATGTCGTTTGTAATTTTTCATGAAGTTGTTTTATTACAGCTCTCATTTCTCCACGAAGTTTTGCATCTAAATTTGAAAGTGGTTCATCGAATAAAAATACTGAAGGATTACGAACCATTGATCTTCCTACTGCTACACGCTGCCTTTGTCCACCTGAAAGTGCCTTAGGTTTACGATTTAATAAATATTCAATATCTAAATCTTTAGCTACCTTTCTAATTTTTTGATCTATAACTTTTTTATCTTCTTTAGCTAATTCTAATCCAAACGCTAAATTTTTATATACTGTCATATGAGGATATAATGCATAATTCTGAAATACCATGGAAATATCTCTTTCCTTAGGTGCAATTTCATTTACAAGCCTTTCTCCAATATACATCTCCCCACCTGAAATATCTTCGAGTCCTGCAATCATTCGGAGTGTTGTTGATTTTCCACATCCAGATGGTCCTACTAAAACCACAAATTCTTTATCTTCAATTTCTAAATTTAAATCAGGAACAACGGTTACATTGCCCGGATATGTTTTAACAATATGTCTTAGTGATATACCAGCCATAATTAGCCTCCTTAATAAAATCTTGTGTAAGGTCTTATTTTTACTTACTTGCTTTACTTGATGTCTTAATTATATTTTTAACCACTCTTCATGTAAACGTAAATCAGTACTTGCAATAATTTTAGTTTATATACAGTAAAATTTGTTTATTCTTTCAATTTAAAGCTTCTAATTTCTATCTAAAAACAAAAAAAGAATTACCTAAAAATAAGTAATTCTTAAATCATATTATTATTTATCTCTATATAATCTCCATTTATCATTAGCTTCTTTTTCTATTTTTTTAGTATCTTCTGATGTTATATAATTCTGTATAAATGTATAATCAAGTCCTATACTTTTTCTTAAATAAGTATATTTATCATGAAGTATACTCTCTTCATCATTTTTAGTAGCTATACTTTCTTGAAAAATTACTGGAAGATTAAATTTATTTAATTCATCTATCATTTTTAAATTATCTTGACTTCCTCGTAAACTTGACATTATGTTTACAGCATTTGCATATCTGTCTTCTTCAAATAAAAATTTTAAAAATGTCTTTGAAGCATCTGGATACTTAGTATTTTTACTAATCCCCATTCTATAGTCTCCACTCATCTTTATAACATTTGTTTCTGGTATTGGAAACATACCTAAATCATTTTTGTCCATACCCAAATCAACCAACTGATTTATAAAATCTGAATTCCAAATTATCATAGAAGTCTTTCCATTAATAATATCTTCTTTGCATTGTGCCCAGTCATAATTCACCATATCACTTTCACAATATCCTAATGTATATATTTTTTTTACAAAATTTAATGATTTATATATCTCTCCATCACTTGAAAAAACATCTTTAGATTCTCCAATTAATTTATCTTCCATATGAACATTATATAAATACGGTATGGTATCTATCCATGTATTCATAATCCATGATTGTCTATAATTTAACGCAATGGGAACTATTCCATTATTTTTTATCTTACTGCATATATTAAAAAATTCGTCTTCTGTTTTGGGATATGTATCTATATCTAGATTATTAAATATTTCTTTATTGTAAATTACTCCCATCCATAAAGATGATGTTTGCAGAGTATATAGTAAGTTATCGCTTCCAAGTCCTGATATATAATCATAAATATTATCACCATTAAACCCCAAATCATCTATTGGTAAAAAATAATTAGAAAATTCTCTTTTATCTATACTTGCTGGAACAAGTGTAACGTCTGCTAAATCTCCAACAGCCGCTTTTCTTTCAAGGATTTCTTCTACATCACCTATTAGTTCTAAATTTACATGCACGTTAGGATACATTTTTTCGAATTCATCAATAAGTTCATTCAGTTCATCACTCTTATCTGTCCTGTTGCTCACAAAATCTATATTTCCATGAAGAAAATTTTGCGTTCTGTCGTCTTTGTCATAATTTAAGCTTTTGCTTAATGCTACAATCTGTATAGCAAAACCAATCATTGCTAATAAAATTATAATCCAGACTCTTTTTATATTTTTCAACACTTTAATCACTTCACCTTTCATTCATAAACAATGTGAATTAATTCTCTCTATTATTTCTAAAATTATTTGGTGTTGTTCCTGTTATTTTTTTAAATGCTCTTCCAAAAGTTATTGAATCATTATACCCAACCATTTGAGCTATTTCATATACTTTTAAATTTGTAGTTAATAAAACTTCTTTTGCTTTTTTTATTCTATATTTTGAAAGGAAATCATAAAATCCTTCTCCTATTTCTTTTTTAAATAATTCCGATAAATAATTTTGACTTAAATAAACCTCATCTGCTACATCTTTTAAGGATATGTTCTTATTATAATTATTTATAATATAATCTTTTGCAAGCTTAATTACAGTTATATTGTTATTAACATCATTCAAATCACTATTTAATATTTCTTTTAATCTTTCATCTTGTGTTAAATAATATTTTTTTACATTCAAAGATTCATCTGCATTTTCTTTCATTTTCTTAACAAGTTTAGACTGATCTCTTAATTTCCATATTTTATCTGTATCATCTAATATGTATACACTTATATTCAACTCAATAAAGCAATCAGATTTATTAACTATAAATTCAAAAATATCATTATAATTATTATTTGTTTTTGTATTTATATAAAAAATAATGTAAACAGAATCATTATATCCAAATGATGAATATTCAATATCTTTATGGACATCCATAATTCCCTTTATAAAATCATATAATATACTGCTATCAACCTTTTTGTTTAATACTATCATTTTATATTGGTAGTTTTCATTTAGCTGAAGATTTTCTAACAATGGATTTTCAACTTTATTGTTAAGTTCCTTACTTGAAAATAATATATTCTTAAAAAAGTCCTTTTTCAAAATTTCAATAGATTTATCTATGATTTTATCATTGCTTTTTATTTCATTAATTCTCTCATCAGCTTCTTTCAATATTTTTTTTAATTCATCTCTTTTTATAGGTTTTAATAAATAATTAAAAGCTCCCATTTTCATAGTATCTCGCACATAATTAAATTCATCATACCCACTTAAAACTAAAAATAGCGGAGACTTGTCTAATTCTTTTATTGAATTTTCGATTAACTCTATACCTGTCATTACAGGCATCTTTATGTCAGTTATTACAAGATCAACTTCTTTACTATGATTTTTTAAATATTCTAAAGTTAATGCGCCATTTTGAAAACTTGAAATCACCTCATAACTTTCATCAATTTTCTCAATCATTTTAGTTAATCCCATTCTAATTATATTATCATCATCAACTACTATAATTTTCATTTTTCCTCCTAGTGTACATATTTCAAGTTAGTAAAATCCTTTACATAGAAAATATAAGAAAACGTATACCATTTTTATGAACATGTCTTATCATTATTGAATAATTGTATATTCTAATATATATTTAAATTATAAGTTAAAATTTAAATATTTAAAATACATTTTTTAGTTTAAAGGTGGATTTATGAAAATTAATAGAGATTTATCAATAAAAAAACTAACCTTACTTATATTTTTATCAATATATATCATATTTTTAATAGTTACAGCTGTAAACTTATACTCTTATTCTAGGTATGAATTTAATAAAACAGAAAAGTTAATAAAAAACTTTAATTTAAATTTAAGTACTCAAATTACTCAAAAACTTGACAATATAATTGACGTCTCAAAATATCCATTAATAATACCTGATATAGAAAAGCTTAACACTACACTATCTAATAATAATACTTATGATATAGAACAATATAATTATCTACTATATTTATGTGATATGATGCTTATTCAAAATAAGACTATAAATGGAGCTTACATATTTAATTTAAATGGAAATGGAGTATATACTGCTCGAAATAATAATAATGATTTATTAAAAAATCCATTTCATGAAAAGTGGTTTAATACTGCTGTAAATTCTTCAAATCAGGTTGAGATTTTCTCAAACTTTAACGCAACTAATGTTTTTAGGGATACAACTAAAGATGATGAAAGCTTAATTGCTATAACACGAAAAATAATTGATATAAAATCACAAAAGACTACTGGAATTTTACTACTTACATTTTCTACAGATGAACTACTGTCATTACTGACTTCAGATATTCCTTTTAATAATGAAGCTGTTTATCTGTATGATTCTGAAAATAATTTAATAATTGGTACAGATGATGCTGAACACCAATATAATTACTCTGAATATATTAATCAAAGCAGTACTATTCCTGAACTAGTTTATTCTAAAGATAATGAAAAACATATAGTATGCTATAATAATTTGCAATCATCCGATTGGACAATCATAAATACAATTCCAAAAGACGATGCTTATCATATTGATGTATTATATTTACTTTTCTTTTTAAGCAATTTAATTTTTTGCTTAATATTATTTATTGTAATTTATCTATTTTTCTTAAATAGAATATTTAATCCAATAAAATCACTTATTGAAAATATGGGAAGTAAAGTTGAAACTAACTTGAATTACAACTTTGCTTATAATAAAAATGATGAAATAGGGATACTAATTAATTCTTATAATGATATGAAAACTAGAATAAACACTTTAATTACTATAAATTATAAAAATCAAATAGAACAAAAAGAATTAGAGTTAAAACAACTACAAAATCAAATTAATCCTCATTTCATATATAATACATTAGAATCTATACACATGATGGCTGAAATAAATGATGATCCTGAAACTTCAACAATGGCAGAATATTTTGGAACTATAATTAGATATAGTATGAATAGGCGTATTAATACAGTTAAATTAAAAGATGAAATTGAAATAATAAATAACTACATCTATCTTCAAAGAATTCGCTTTGATTCTTTATTCACAATTGAAAATCTTGTTACTGATGATGTTCTTAATTGTGAAATAATAAAAATGATAATTCAACCTTTAATTGAAAATTCAATATACCACGGATTAAGCGAATGTGATGGAAATGGTAAGATAATTATTCAAGCTTTAAAATCCAATGATAATTTAATAATTACTGTCTCTGATAATGGAATTGGAATCGATGATAAAACACTTGAATCTTTAAATGATTATATTAATGATAAAAATGAACTTTTTAATGGAATTGCTTTAAGAAATATAAACAAACGTTTAAAACTTAATTATGGAGAAGAATATGGTCTTGAAATAACAAGTATACTCGGTAAGGGAACCTCTATGGTACTTACAATTCCTTATATAATCAATTAAAAATAATTCTTCTTAATATAAAAAACATAGATATGATTTTATAAAATCATATCTATATTTTTAATTTTCTATATAGTAAATTTATCAACTAAATTTATCAAATTATCTGATTTATCTCTATTATTATGTGCTTTATCAACTATTTCTTCATTTTTAGAACTAATATGTGACATATTATCTACTATAATATTAGTTGAGCTTCTTACCTCTTTTATTGATTCCATTAGCCCATCAATATTATTAGTCATATTATTCATGGAATTTCTTATTTCTCGCGATATACTACTAAAATCTTCTGATATTTGTTTTACACTTACTCCTGCATCCTGATAATCAACCGTTGCATCTATTATTTTGTTATAATTATTCATAACATCTTTTTCTACTATATCAAGAAGTCTTTTTGATGTTAAGGATAAAGAATTTACAGCATCTAATGCTTCTGTTACCTGATTCTTAATATTTCCTACAGTTTCAGTTGACTGTTCTGCTAATTTTTTAACTTCATTTGCTACAACTGCAAATCCTTGGCCATGCTCTCCAGCTCGTGCAGCTTCTATTGCTGCATTAAGAGATAGAAGGTTTGTCTGCTCTGATATTGACATAATGCTATCTGACATAGTTGAAATATTTTTAACTACTGATACTTTCTTTAAGGCTTCTTCCAGCTCCCCCTTACATTTAGAATAAATCTCATCTAAGGTATTCATTGAACTTATTGCATCCTTATGAAGATTATTAGATTGACTCTTTATTTTATCCGAAAGATCCATTACTTTTGAAGATATATTAACAGATACTGTTACACTATTATCCACTTTTTGTACTAAATCATTAACTTTATTCACAGATTCAAAACAACCATCCATACTTGCAGATATCTCTTCAACAGCTGCTACTGACTGATCCAATTCTGACGATATGTCTGTTATCATATTATCTATTTCTAAACTACTTGATGATATATCATAACTACTTGTTTTCACTTCTGTAACAGTTTCATTTAAAGCATCTACACTTGAATTTAAAGAATAAATCGCTTTTTTAAATTCACTATTTCTAATATTTGAATTATCTTTATATGACAAATTGTAATTTGATAATTCTTCTGAATATTTTATTATTCTTTTCAATTCTTTATTTATATTTTTTCTTATGATTAATGAAATAAGAATACTAATAATTATTGCAATTATGGCTAATATAGTTTGAATTATAGATATCTTATTTATATTATGTAATACTTCTTTTGATGGTGCTACAACTCCAAGGACCCATGGTGTACCTTCTGGATTCTTATAAGAAATGTATACTTCTTCTCCATCTAAATTCATATCAGTTATATTACTCTTACCTAAACCAGCCTCTAAAATAAAGTTTTCTATTTCACTTTTATCAGCATTTTCTTCTCCTAAGTCTGCTATATTCTTATAATTAAATACTAGATCCATATTCTTATGAGCTGCAATTAATCCATGCTGAGTCATCAAAAATGCATATCCATTTTCACCTATTTGAATATTCTGCACAATTGAATTAACCCTTGCTAAATCTAAAGTTCCACACATATATCCCAATATATCCTGACTGTCATTCATTATTGGTACTATTATTGTCGCTACCGATCTATTATTATCAATATCGGCCCATGGAGTGTCCATTATGAATTTCTTATTTTCTTTTATCTGTTCAAAATACGAATCATTAGAATAATCCTTTATTTCATCATTTGTATAATATGCTTGTCCGTTATTATCAAATATGTATATAGCTTCAAATCCCCAAGTTGAACATTGCTGTATTACAACTTCCTTCCAAACATTGTAATCCATACTTTTAACTTCTGGCAATGAAGCAACATACTCCAAATTTTTCATGCTAATTTCAAATTCACGACTTATAGCTCTAGCACTATCATTAGTTCTGTCTGTTAGCGTTTCATATGTTGTTTTAATAATATCTTCTTTAGTTCTACTGAACGATACATATGAGATCAGTGTACAAATTATCACTACTAAAAGAATAATTTGTAACATTATCTTATTACTCATACTAGAAAAAAAATTTTTACTCTTCATTTTTATCCCCCTCATAATAAATCATATCTTTTGTTTATTAATGTTATTACTTTTTTAAAATTATAGTTCAAACATTTTTTTATGTCAATGTATTGTAAATACGTCTACAAAACTAATGTACTTAATACACATAAAAATTTTCTTCACATGCTTTTTTAGTTGATAATTTATAGTTACAGTTTATACATTAAAAAAAGTACCTAAAGCCGTGCTCTAGATACTTTTTAACGATACATACTATAGTCTTAATAAATGAATCAGCTTTCCAGAATAATCTCCGTATAAGTCAGTAACATTAATTCCTGCATTCATAAGTGCTCCGCCTGAATATACTTCATTTGTTTCCTCATTTTTATACATTGAATCTTCATCTAGACCTTTAAGTTTTATTCTTCTGCTATGATAATTAGGTCTTCCTAAAACCTGAATACATGTTACTAATACTTCGTTCTTATCCTTTGCAACTACAGACCAACAGTCAAAACCATTATTTTCAGAATAATTTTCAATTCTGTAGTAATCTCCTCTTCTTACCAAGTCATTATATTTATGATACATTTCTATCTGTTTTGGTATCATATTTCTATCTTCTTCTGATATTTTAGTTATATCTAGTTCATATCCAAAAGTTCCGCTTAAGGCTACATAACCTCTTGTTTCAAATGGTGTTGTTCTTCCTACTGTATGATTTGGACAGTCACTTACATGTGCTCCTATAGTACTTAATGGATATACCATTGCTGTACCTTCTTGAATTTTAAGTCTTTCAATTGCATCAGTATCATCTGAACACCATATTTGTGGGCTGTAATAAAGCATTCCCGGATCAAATCTTGCTCCTCCACCTGAGCAGTTTTCAAGTAATAAATCAGGAAAATCTTTAGTAAGTCTGTTCATTAAATCATAAACAGCAAGTACATATCTATGGAATATTTCTCCGTGTTGTTCTGGATTAATAAAGCTACTTCCAAGGTCTGTAATCTGCCTGTTCATATCCCACTTTACATATGTTATGTTTGCGCTTGAAAGTATTTTCTTTAAGCTATCGTAAACATAATCAACTACTTCTTTTCTTGTAAGATCAAGTACATATTGTTCACGACATAGTGCCGGTGTACGTCCTTCAATATGAATACACCAGTCTGGATGCGATTTATATAATTCTGAATCTGGAGAAATCATTTCTGGTTCAAACCATATTCCAAATTCCAATCCCATCTTATTAACTTCATCTACTAAATACTTAAGTCCGCCTTTAATTTTATTTTCATTAACAATCCAATCTCCAAGGGATGAGTTATCACTATTACGATGTCCAAACCATCCATCATCCATAACAAGCATTTCTATTCCTACTTTTGATGCTTCTTTTGCTATTGCAAGAAGTTTTTCTGTATCAAAATCAAAGTAAGTTGCTTCCCAGTTATTTATTAATATAGGGCGTTTTTTATCTTTATATTTTCCTCTTATTAAATGATTTCTATATAAATCATGGAAAGTTCTTGTCATTTTTCCTATTCCACAATCTGAATAAACCATAACAACTTCTGGTGCTGTAAATTCTTCTCCTGAATCTAGTCTCCATTCAAAGTCTGTTGGATTAATTCCCATAAGCACTCTTGTTGTATCAAATTGACATCCTTCAACTTGTGCTAAAAAGTTTCCTGAATAAACAAAATTAAATCCATATACATTTCCATAATCATCTGTTGCTTTTGAATCCATAAGTGCAATAAAAGGTGCATCCTGATGGCTTGTTTCACCTCTTACAGATGATACTGTCTGTGTTCCATGGCTTACTTTTCTTCTATCAATATGTCTTTCCCTTGCCCATGATCCATGAAGTGAAATCATATCGTAATCCATTCCATCAAAGTCTATACACATTGATAATGCTTTTGTTAGATATATTTTCTCTTTTCCTTCATTGATTATTTTTACACTTCTTGTTATTGCATCTAAATCTTCAAAAACTGTGTACATTAACACTACTTTTAAGTTTAAATCCTTATCTATACATGTAATTTCTAAGCTTGTACATTCATTTTCTTCTCCAAATGTAGCTGGAAGACTTTCAAGTTTACTTTTACCTCTATAAATTTCATGTGAAACATATTGAAGTTTGCATGCCGTATTTCCTTTAAAATCCTTTACAGAAAGTGCAGTCTGTCTAAAATCCCCTATTCCATGTGTTGAATATTCTGTTGGAAAACTGTCATAAAAAGATACTCTATCTCTATTATTTTTAGATGGCACAAATGGAGCTTCTTCTGTTCTCAATAAATAATTTGCATTTTCATCTATTATTTTCTTACCAAAATATACATGTCCCAAAAATTCTTCTTCATCTATAACTGCCATAATATACGATGTATTTTTTCCATCAAGTTTAAAAACTTTATGTTCTTCAAAGTATTTAATTCCCATAATAACCTCCTAGGTTTTGTATTCTAATAACTTAATTGTTATCTTAATTTCTTAATTCTTATTTTCATAAATAGCAATATTTTATTTAACAATATTATTATTTCTATATTTTTTCAATTTAATATATGAACATAATTTAAATTTGTATTAATTTCTGATTATTTGTATAGAACGCACTTTACATATTCATGTTTTTATAATATTAACTCTTTTTTAATTCACTATTATTTACTTCCATCATCCTTATTGCTGGCAAGATTATAAAATTCACCCTTTTTACTAATAAGCTCTTCATAAGTTCCTTGTTCTCTTATATTTCCACCATTAATAAGTACAATCTTTTGTGCATCTTTTATTGTTGATAACCTATGTGCAACCATAAACGTTGTTCTATTTTTCATAAGATTCTTCATTGCCTTTTGAACATGAATTTCAGATTTATTATCTAATGCTGAAGTCGCTTCATCCAAAATAATAACCTTAGGATTTCTTATAAGCGCCCTTGCAATTGAAATACGCTGTTTTTGTCCTCCTGATAACATATCACCATGTTCTCCAACATTTGTATTAATTCCATCTGGAAGTCTTTCAATTACTTCTTTCAAACAAGCTGCATCTATTATTTCATCTAATTTTTCATTACTAACATCCATGCCATAAGTAATGTTATCTTTTATTGAACCTGAAAATAAAACCGTATTTTGAGGAACCATTGCAATATGAGTTCTATAACTTCTTAAATTAATATCATTAATGTCATGGCCATCAACAAGAATCTGACCATCTGTAGCTTTTAAGAAACCAACTACAAGCTGAAGCAATGTTGATTTTCCTCCTCCTGATTCTCCTACAAATGCAATACTTTCGCCTTTTTTAACATGAAGATTAAAATCTTTAAGAACATCTTCCTTTCCATCTTCATATCTAAATGTAACATTATTAAATTGGAAATCACCTTCAACTTCTTTCATAACAAACTTGCCACAATTTTCTTCAATATCTTCTGCTGCAAGTATTTCGGATACAGAGTTTATAGAATCAAAACCTTTTACAATCTGGGGATATACATTTATTGCATTTGTAAGATCACCCATTATAGAAGAAAAATAAGTTTGATAAAGGACAATATCGCCTACTTTTATATATCCCTTAACAGCTAAAAAACTTGTAAACACAAGACATATTATCTGCATAAGCTGAAATGTTGCCCATCCCCCTGCACCAAACAGTGCATTAAGCATATCCACTTTATATCCGCTACTTTTAACTTTAGATACTTCATTATCAACTTTATCTATCTCTAGATTTTCTAATGCATGTGCTCTAGTTATAGGAACCATTTCAACCATCTGTGAAACTGCTGTTGACATATCCTCAATATTTTTTCTTAATATTTTATTTGAACTTTGTATACTTCCATTAAATTTTCCTATAAAAAATACTGCTATAGGAATTGTAGCTAAAAAGAATAATGATACATAAACATTTCTAGTTGTTGTGACTGAAAATGCTACGATAACATTTAATATTATTGGAACTACTGTAATGCATATTACATTAGATAAATTCGTTATAAGTTCCACATCTCGTAGTACCTTAGATTGAAGTTTCCCTCCTGATAAATGCTTATGATATGGTATAGATAAAACTTGCAGTTTCTTTACAAGCTTTATTCTTACAGAACTTTCTACATCTCTTATTGCAAGACTCATAAAACGAGTATGTATCAAGGTCGCAGGAACATTTGTTATTACGAGGATTGCCATTAATCCCAGATTAATTATTAGTTCATTTACCTTAAGATCCTGAGTATTGCTTATAATATTAATTAAATTTGATAAAACAATTGGCATAATCCAGACAGGTGAATGCTTTATAACGAAAAATATGAATGATAATAATAACTTTTTATAATTTCCATCATATAATCTTATAAAGGTATTAAATGGCTTATCATAAGCAGGATTTTTATTCTTCATAATACACCTCTACTATTTAATTCTAGTTTAATAAATATATACGCAAATGTGCATACGTTTACTTAAACAAATAAATTATATCATGATAGTATTTATTATTAATTTGCACAATCTACTATTTATAAACTATTCTTCAGAACTTTCTATATTTCTTTATGATATCCAAATTTAATATCTATTTAAACAAAATTATAAAAATAGAATCATACTCAACTATTTTTATAAGTAAAATAAGCCCAGTAGAATAATATCTACTGAGCAAAAGTTAAACCAACTATTTTTATTTATTAAGCAAATTTCCAGAATACATTCTATTTGTTCTTATTCCTGGTTTAATTTCACCATTTATAGAGAATATATTTTCATCTAGCAAAACTAAGCCTTCACCACAAGGAGCATCAAAAGGAACTTGTCCTAACGAAGTCCATGAATCACTCTTACAATTATAGACTAATATTTCTTTGTTCCAATTAAATTCATAAGGATCAGCGCCAAAGTAATTTTGTCTAAACTTTGCTAATTCATCACCTTTTAATGATCCTAGATTATAAACAGCATTATCGTAAACAGCCTTATCAAACCCTCCAATTACTAACATTTCATCTTCATTTAATTTAACAGAATTTGCTCCATACAACGATATTTCTTTATCACCTAACTTTACATTAGAAACCTTTGACCAAGTATTTGAACTTATATCGTATTTATATCCATCAGTATTAGCAATTGATCCTCCTCCACTAAATACATATAAATTTCCATTTAATATTTGTGCTACACATTGATTCATTGAACTTTTTTCAGTTAATGATGCAAGCTCTTTTATCTCATTTGTTTTAAGATCATACTCATATAACTTAGTGCTATCTTTTCCATTTTGACTACCTAAACCAATATATAACTTACCATTATATTCTGCCGCAATTCCATTACTTAATGTAAAAGGAAGATCACCAACTTTTTCATATTTCAATTTATTAGATTCATCAAGAGTTATTAGTGTTATATCATTTGCAGCATCTTTATTGGTACTTCCACCTATATAGTAAATTCCTTTATTAGTTGTAACAGAAGATCCATATGCTATTTCATTTGGAAGATTAGTATGTTCTTTTACTACTAATTTTCCATTATTTTTTTCTAGTAAATACAAATCAGAATAAGTTTTTTTCTGGCCTCCATTTAAGACAGTATCATATGGAAAATTAGCACCGCCTCCAACTACTACATATTTATTATCCAGTATTCCTGATAGTACACCGGCAACTCCTATATTTTTATCAAACCCATTTTGTGCTTCTAAGTCACCAGCATGCTCCCAAGTTATTCTAGTAACATTTTTCATTGATGCTGATGCTTGTAAACTGCTACTTGTTATACCCACCGCAATAATTGATGATGCAATTAATAATGAAAGAATTTTTTTCATAAGATTTAACCTCCCATAAATATTATTTAGAATTCTAAAAGTTTTATTTTTATATATTGTAACTAGACTTTATATTTAGTCTAGTTCAATTATTGCAACATATCTGCTATATTAGCTTTATTTTTCACATACAATATTATAATATACAGCTCCTATAAGACCTGCATCATTACCTAACATAGCTGCTTCCACCTTTAAATCTTGTGAGAATTTCTTCATCACTTTATTTAATATTATTTCTCGTAATGGCTTAATAAATAATTTTTCTTGCTTGCTTACCCCTCCACCAATTAAAATTATCTCTGGGTTAAATATATGAGTTAAACTTATTAATCCTTTACTTATGTTTTGAATCCATTCATCTACTATCTTCTGTAATTCTTTATTTTTTTCTAGTTCACTAAATATTGTTAGTCCATTTACTTCTTCTTTTGCAAATGAAACCTTACCTAACTTCTCATAGTTCTCTTTCACATCATTAATTAAGGCTGTCATAGATGCATATCTTTCATAACATCCTACATTCCCGCATGTACATTTTCTTCCATTTGTATCTATAGAAAAATGTCCTATTTCACCTGCTATACCAATTGAACCTAAAAGGATTTTAGAATCTACAATAATTCCTCCCCCAACACCGGTTCCAATAGTAATGCCTATAACATTTTTATATCCTCTTGCTCCTCCAAGCCATTGTTCTCCAATTACCATACAATTAGCATCATTTACAACAGTTGTTTTCACATTATAAATTGCTTCCAATTCTCTTTTTATTTCTGTTCCACACCAATTTTTAATGTTTCCACCTACACCAACAACACTTCCAATATTACTATCTATTTGTCCTGTAGCTGAAACTCCTATTCCACTTAAATCATGTGATGAAAGATTAGAATCCTTTAAAAATATTCCTATAACTTTTTTTACTGTTTCAAATATTGGAGTTTCATAACTATCAAATGCTACATCATAGCTACATTTATTAAGTATTTCACCCTTTTCAGTAACTATCCCCATTTTTACAGCTGTTCCACCAATATCAATACCTAAATACTTCATAAGCTACCTCTTAGATATTGCGTCAACAAATCTTGTTGCTATTTCTAATGGTCTAGTAATTGCACCACCAACAACTACAGCATGGGCTCCTAAATCTAAGGCTTTCGTTGCTTGTTCTGGTCTATGAATTCTTCCTTCTGCTATTATAGGAATATCAATGTTTTTTGCTAAATCTTCTATTAACTTAAAATCTGGTTCTTCTAATTTTAAAGTATATTCAGTATAGCCGCTAAGAGTTGTTCCAACCATATCAATTCCTGCTTTCCATGCATTTATACCCTCTTCTAAATTTGATATATCTGCCATAAGAATTATTTGTGGATATTTCTCCTTAATAGCTTGAATAAACTCACTAACTGACCTGCCATCTACTCTCTCTCTTAAAGTACAATCCATAGCAATAATATCTGCTCCTGCTTGTACTAATTGATCTATCTCGTCCATTGTTACTGTAATATATTGTTCATAACCTTCATAACCCTTTTTTATTATTCCTATTATAGGTAAATTAGTTTCTTCCTTTATACCTATAACATCACGAACTCCATTTGTACGAATAGCAGCGGCTCCTGCTTGTTTTGCTGCTCTAGCCATAAGAGGCATAATAGAACTGTTTTCAATATATAAAGGTTCTCCTTCTAATGCTTGACAAGATACAATTAACTTTCCTTTTATTTCTTTTAATAATTTTTCTTTATCCATAATACCCTTCCTATCCTATTATATAAATTAAAATAACATCCAGCTAATTTGTAGATTTATTATTAGATTAGATTTGATTTTAAATTGAATTTGACGAGCTGACTTGAAATATAATTTATATAAATTAAAATTTAATAAACTTTAAATTCTCATTTTCAAAAAAATTATTTAATTCATGTCCATATTTATGAAAAACAATATGTTTCTTTTCACATTTTGCATTATTAAATATGGCATATTGAGTGCTAGGTGGACAAATATTATCAAGTAATCCAGTGCCAACTAATAAATTACATCTAAGTTTTGATGCAAAATTCACAGCATCTATATACCCAAGCTTTTCAAATATCTCTTTTTCTTTCAAATGCATTGGATCAAACCATCTGAAATAGTAACGAATTCCTTCATATGCTTCTATGTCTAGATCCATATCCCATACACGTTTAAAATCACTTAAAAATGGATATTGAATTGAGCATTTTTTTATATTTTTATTAAAGGCTGAAACCATAAGAGATATGGCACCACCTTGCCCTTTACCAAAAGTAATCATCCTGTTTTTATCTACATTTGATAGCTTTTCAGCTATTTTAGATAATATATATCCATCTAAATATGTCTTAGTATAATACATTTGATCTACTTCATCATCGATTCCACTTATTAAATGACCGCACACCGTTGATCCTTTTACACCACCTAGATCTTCACTCTTTCCACCTTGACCTCTGCAATCCATATCGAGTACTGCGTAATCAAGTGCAATATATCTAGTAAGATGATGCCATCCTCTACTTGATTGCTTATAATCATGAAATTCTAATACTACAGGTACCTTACCTTCATGATTTGGACATATATACTTAGCATATATATTAGCTCCGTCTATACCTTTAAATATTATTTCATAATATTTTGCCTTTTTATTTTTAAATTCTTTTTGTGTAGCAACATATTCTAAATCCAGCATATCTGCTTTTTTTATTTGCTTATCCCAAAATTCATCAAAATCTTTAGGTTTTATTCCAGATCCAAAATATTTTTCAAGCTCCTTTATTGGCATATCTAGTACTGGCATATTAATCAACCTCCTTTAAGAAGAAATCAATTAACATATCATCAAATGCTGAAATCTCTTCATGAGTATAGTCAGGAAATATTACATGCTGTTTTTTAGAATTTATATTATTGTATACAGCAAACTGTGTTGATGGGGGACAAATATTATCTACTAAACCGGTTCCAAATAAAACTTCTGATTCTAATCTATGAGCAAAATTATGAACATCTATATATCCTAATTTAGTAAATACTTCATCTTCTCTATTCTGCATAGGGTCAAACCACCTTGAATAATAACGCAGCCCCTCATAAGCAATCATATCTAGATCCATTTCCCAAACTCTTTTATAATCAGAAAGAAATGGGTATAATGCGGCACACCTTTTTATTACTTTATTTAAAGATGCACATGCAAGTGCAATTCCAGCTCCCTGGCTAGCACCATTTGCATAAATCCTATCAATATCGATTCCTTTTAATTCTTGAACTATTCTACATAATATTGATGTATTTTGAAATAAACGAACATAATACATATTCTCAGGTTCATCATCTAAACCAGCTACTATATGTCCAGATACTGTTGTTCCCCTTTTACCGCCAACATCTTCACTCTTACCACCTTGTCCTGGACAATCCATTGCAATAATTGCACATCCCATTCCTGCAAATGATGATTGCTCAAACCATCCTCTGCTAGCTCCTGGATATCCATGAAACTGTAATATTAAGGGGAGTTTTTCATCTGACTTAGGATGAATATACTTAGCGTATACTTTTCCTCCATCAATACCTTCAAACCATAAATCATAATAATCACATGATTCATATCCCTGTATTTCACTTGGTTCTATTTTGTAATTTAGTTTACAGTTGTTTACTTCTTTAAGCCTTTCATCCCAAAACAAATCAAAATCAGTAGGTATCGGATTTGTCCCAGTATACTTTTTTAATTCTTCCAAAGGCATATCTACTACTGGCATACATTTCCCTCCTATTCGAAATAAACATCTATATCATCATTAATTTCTACAATTATCTTCTTATTCATATTAACATTAGCTTCCTTATAATCACTACGATAATGTGATCCTCTGCTTTCTTTACGCAGATCAATTGCCATTAAAATACATTTAGCCAATAACAAATTAGATTTTAATCTATAAGATTTATTTATATTCTCCATATTAAAATCTGACTTATATACTAATTTATTTTTTATATTATCAATTTTTCTAATAGCATCTTGAACTGAAGCTTCATTTTTTTCAATCATTGCTGACTTAAACATAATTTCCTGTAAATCATCAAGAAACTCGTCTACATTTTCAATGCCATAAGGTTGAAATTCTATTTCGTCTATGTTGCTCATCATATTATTTGAACTATATATACTAGCAGACTCGCCTGCTATTGTTCCAAATACTAATCCATTTGCAGTTGATAGACCTCCAATCCTGTCAGCTCCATGCATTCCTCCAGTTACTTCCCCTGCAGCAAATAGACCATTTACTCCAGTTTGAGCCTTTTCATCAATTCTAATACCGCCATTGGCAGCATGAAAATAAATTCCTAATTTTATTTCATCATCAACTGTTAAATTTTTATTTTCTTTTAACCAGTCAAAATATACTTTAATAAACTCAGATTGTTGATCCTTTATTTCTTTTTTATACCTAACTGTAACTCCATTACTATCCTTCATAAACTCACTGAAAATTCTATAATCGATTTCTCTTGAATTTAATCTAGAAGTAAAAGGTCCATGGGTTGAACGTTCTTCTAATTTTTCTAGCTTATTTTCCATTCCTTCAAAGATGTCTTTCCCATCTTTATTTAAAATATCTACATATTTAAATGTTTTTTCATTAAATATTGTTTTTGGACATGGATTTATATATCCAGGCATCATTTGCATAAATTCTATATTAACTAATTTACATCCACTTTTTAATGCCAGTGCTTGTCCCATGCCAGTAATATCATTTGTATTTAGTCGATACTTAAATAATCCACCAATTCCACCAGTTGCTATTACAATTGCTTTACACTTAATGAATTCTAATTTTTTATACTCATTAATTAATACAACTCCAATAACTTTTTCACCATCTTTTATAATTTCTATTACTTCAGAAAATGGCAATGTTTTTATATTTTCTACTTTAAGTTTATTACTAAATACTTCTTTTGCACTATCAAACAAGATTCCGTTCCAATTCCTTGCTTTATGATCAAAACAAGGAATAAATTCTTTCTGGCCCTTGTTATCTGCTTCTTTTAGTTTTATGTTCATTGATTTAATTAACTGTATTCCTTTTGGTATGTTGCTTACAAAAGTTTGAACTAGATTTTCATCAACTACATCACAACCTACTTCTTTAATGGTTCTTGCTAAATCCTTCTCATCTTCTTTATTTTCTGGACCTATAAGACCTAGTCCCCATGTACCAGGATAAAAGCTAGAACCTGATAAAATATTTGCACTACTTGCTATAATTACTGATGCTCCTCTTTGTGATGCTTGGATTGCTGCCATAACACCAGCAATCCCTGCTCCTATCACAAAGACATCACATTCACATGACTTCTTTAATTTAATTTTAGATAGCATCTATAAAATCAATTCCTTTTAAGTCATAAGTTTCTTTTAATTTCTTAAAGCCTTCTTTGAATTTAACTTCATCTTCTTCAGTTAAATTTTCAAATGGTCTACGGCAATAACCTGCATTTATACCCATCCATTTTAAAATCACTTTCATTCCAGCATAGAATGATGGTAATTGTAATGCATACATTATTACTTCAACAGCTTGTTTTTGTAGCCTTTGTGCTTCATCTAAATCTTTATTTTTAACTGCATCATATATATTTATAAATAATTCTGGCATTATGTTATAAAAAGATCCAACTATTCCATCAGCACCTGCGATTAATCCTGACATAGCCATTTCATCAGCACCAGAATAAACTAAGAACTCTTCTCCCACTTCATCTTTTATTTGTGTTATTTCATATTGAGATAATGCAGTATATTTAATTCCCTTAACATTTTCAATTTTAGCTAGACGTTTTATAGCATTCATTCCAAGAAGTCCTACAAGAGGTACATTATATACTATCATGGGAATACTACATGAACTTGCAATATCCTCATAATACTTAATTATTTGATTCTCATTAAATTTCCAGTAGAAAGGTGGTACACTTGAAATACCATCTGCTCCAACACTTTCAGCATGTTTTGCAAGATCAATTGAAATCTTTGTTCCAATAGCACCTACATGAACTACAACTGGTACTCTACCTGCTGTTTCATCAATAACTATTTCAACAACTTTTTTTCTTTCTTCTGAAGTCATTGTAAAACCTTCTCCAGTTGAACCTGTTAAATATAATCCATTTACTCCTTTGTCTATTAAAAATGAAACTAATTGTCGCATTCCCACTTCATCAATGTTTTCTTCCTTATCAAACACTGTTAATACAGCTGGAATTACCCCTTTAAATGCCTTAATATCAAATTTACTCATTGTTATTCTCCTTCTTACTCATGCTTTGTTCTACTAAATGGCATGCAACAAAGTGATCTTCACCATCTATAACATATTTCTTTAATTCTGGTACTTCTTTTTTGCATATGTCCATACATTTTCTACAACGTGGATGAAAATGACATCCTGATGGTGGATTTACCGGACTAGGCACATCACCTTTCAAAATGATACGTTCTGTTTTTTTATCTAAATCAGCTATTGGAATGGCTGACAATAGGGCTTCTGTATATGGATGTAATGTATTATTAAATATTTGCGATGTTTCTGAAAGTTCTACAATTTTACCTAAATACATTACTGCTATACGATCACTTATATATTCAACAACACTTAAATCATGAGTTATAAATATATATGTTAAATCTCTTTCACTCTTTATTTTCATTAATAGGTTTAATACTTGAGCCTGAATTGATACGTCTAGTGCTGAAACTGATTCATCACACACTATTAATTCTGGGTTTATGCAAAGTGCTCTAGCAATACCAATTCTTTGTCTTTGACCACCAGAAAACTCATGTGGATATCTATCCATATATTCACGACGCATATTTACAGCTTCTAAAATGTCTCCAATAAGCATACGTCTATCTTCTTTTTCTTTTACACCAAATTTCTTTAATGGGTCTGATAATGATTGATATATAGTAAAAGATGGATTTAATGAAGATTGGGGATCTTGAAATACTATTTGCATCTTTTTACGAGCTAAATCCATTTCCTTAGGACTTAACTTTCTTAAATCTTTTTTACCACCATATTGTTTAAAATCATAAATCATTTCTCCATGTGTAGGCTTTACTAATTGAAGAATTGATTTTCCAAGGGTAGTCTTACCACATCCAGATTCCCCTACAAGTCCAAGGGTTTCTCCTCTATATATAGTTAAATCAATACCATTTACGGCTTTTACATAATTAGATACTTTATTAAAAAAACCTGTTTTAACTGGGAATAAAGTTTTAAGATCTTTAAGTTCTAATAAAGCTTCTTTTTTACTTACTTCCATTATTTATCACCTCTTTATGTTTCCAACAACGTACCATATGTGTTTTACTTATAATCTCCTCACTAGGCATTGTATTACATTTTTCACAAGCATAATTACATCTTGGGGCAAATTGACATCCTATAGGTCTATCAAAAGGATCTGGAGTTGAACCTTTTATTGGATGTAACTCTTGTTCTCGTCCCTTTCCTAGAATCGGAATTGACTTTAATAAAGCTTCTGTATATGGATGAGCAGGTGTTTTTAATACTTCTCTTACGTCCCCAGACTCAATTATATTTCCCATATACATTACAGCTACTTCATCAGCTAATTCAGCAACAACACCCATATCATGAGTGATTAGAAGTATTGCTGTTTCATAATCTCTCTTTAGCTTTTCCATAAGTTCAAATATTTGAGCTTGAATTGTAACATCAAGGGCTGTTGTAGGTTCATCTGCTATCAATACCTTTGGATTACAACTCATAGCCATTGCTATCATTGCTCTTTGACGCATACCACCTGAGAACTGATGTGGATACTCATTTATTCTTTGTTCTGGGAAAGGAATTCCCATTCCTATTAATAAATTAAGTGTTCTATCATATGCTTCTTTCTTGGATACCTTTTCATGACCTAATATATTTTCCATTATTTGATATCCTATTGTATATACAGGATTTAATGCGGTCATTGGATCTTGGAATATCATTGCAATATCCTTTCCTCTTAAATTACGCATTTCTTTCCCATTTCTCTCTAACTGATCTATTCTTATATCACCATTTTCACCATGATATATGATTTCGCCTTCTTCAATACGAGAAAGCTTTGGTAATAGTTGCATAATTGATGATGCTGTAACACTCTTACCACAACCAGATTCACCTACAACACATAAAGTTTTACCTTTCTTAACTTGGAAAGACACTCCATTGATTGCTTTATTGCATCTTTGATTAGTATAAAAGTAGGTTTTTAAATTTTTTACTGTAATAATAGGTCTATCTTCCATATCTTTTCCTCCTAACCTTGTTGTGTTGGATCTGTAGTATCACGAAGACCATCACCAAGAAAGTTTATACCCATAACAAATGATGAAATTACTATACCAACAGGTAACCATAACCACCAGTTATTTTGTAATGTATACATATCTTGTGCAGCGTTTAAAATATTTCCCCAGGTTGCTATTTCTAAAGGAACTCCTAGTCCTAAGAAACTTAAAGATGCTTCCTGTAAAATAAACATTGCTGTACTTAATGTTATATTAACTACTATTGGTCCAATTGCATTTGGTAACATATGCTTATAGCATATTATAAAATCATTTAAGCCAAATGCATTAAGTGATTGTACATATTCTTCTTCACGAATTGTTAATATTTGTGAACGAGCCATACGGTATACACTACCCCATCCAGTTAAAATAAATATTACAATTAAGTTTGTTAAACTTTGTCCAAGTATTGTTACAAGTAATAATACAAGAACTAATTGTGGGAATGACATAAAAACTTCTGAAATATGTAGAACTATTTTATCAAACCATCCGCCTTTATATCCCCCATAACAGCCAAGTAGTACACCTATAATTGCACATCCAAGTGAACTACCTAAACCTATTAATATTGAAATTCTTCCACCATATAAAACTCTTGCAAATACGTCTCTTCCAACTTTATCAGTACCAAAAATATGCTCTAAAGATGGTGCTTGTAACACACTACCCATTTCAGCTTTAAGTGGATCATATGAAGTTAAAAGTGGTGCCAATATTGAAGCTAACAAAATAACTATAAATATTCCTGCTCCTACAATAGCTAGTTTATTATTAAGAAATTTTCTCAATGTACGATTAACATTTTTTTGTTTTAATTCACCTGACTCTTCTAATTGTTTAATTTTATCAAGTTTTTGATTAAATCTATTTTTTCTAACATTTACTTCAGCCATAATACTACCTCCTAATCTAACTTAACACGTGGATCAAGTACAGCTGTTGCAACGTCAACAATCAAACTTGCAAGTAAAACTGCAACTACTGAAAATAATGCGATAATCATAACTAATGGGTAGTTTTGAGCACGTATTGCTGTAGCAAATGCACTACCAACACCTGGCCATCTAAAAATTGTCTCAATAACAACTGACCCTCCAATTAAAGTAGGCAATCTAAACCCAACTAAAACTATTACTGGTGTTAAAGCTACTCTAAATCCATGAACTAAATTTACACGCCATTCTGGTAAACCTTTACTTCTTGCCGTACGTATATATTCTTTATTCATAGTATCTAACATACTTGAACGAGCATATCTCATAACTCCGGCTGTTAAAGATATACCTAAAACAAGGGCTGGCATTACTAAATATTGAATTCGATCAAAAAAGGCTGTTTTACCTGGCATCATACGTCCACCTACTGGAAGCCAATCTAAATTTAATGCAAAAATTAATATCATTACCATACCAAAGAAGAACTCTGGAATAGATACACCAATCATTCCTGCTACAGTTAATATTCCTTCTGAAAGAGTACCACGACGAATTGCACTGAATAAACCTAATGCACTACCAAGTATTGTAGAAATTAATAATGCTGCTATTGATAACTCTAAAGTAGCAGGTACTAATTTCTTTAATTCATCAGCTATAGGAACTCCACTTGTCATACTATATCCAAAATTCCCTACTAGGATTTGTCCTAACCATTTAAAATAACGAATTATAAATGGATCATTTAAACCATAAGCTGAACGAATTTCATCAAGCTTTGAAGCATCAACATTTGCTAACATTTCTGGACTAATCATATGTGATACAGCATCTCCTGGTGTTAGCTCAAGTGCAAAATATATAATAAATGTAATTATAAATACCATTGGAATTAATCCAAGTAATCTTTTTATAATGAACTTTAACATATTTTCCTCCTTTTATTATATTTTGGGTTGCACCGAATCAAATCGATGCAACCTTTATTTTATTATATTTATACTTATTTAATTTTCCAATTTTGAATATTCCAGTTGTAATTAAATTGAGGGTTACCATATTTCTCAATTCCAGTATCTACTTTATTACTTTGAACTACGTAAATTGGTTGATAATATAGTGGTATATCAAATAATGTCTCATTTTCATACTTCTGTAATTCATAGAATGCCTTCTTTTGAACTTCTGTATCCATAGAAGAATTTGTTGCATCAATTAATGCATTTAATTTATCATCTGCTGGAGTATGAGAATTTGATGCTGAGCCTTCTCTGAATCTATCATAATATTCATGCATTGATAATGCTGCAATAGCTCCATAAGCCATATCCCAATCTACAGCAGTTGGTCCAACTTTCTGATCATTAGGTGCTTTCCATAGAAGTGAAGCTAAATCACCTTCAACTAATCTAAATTTCATGTTAATACCGATCTCTTTTAATTGAGATTGAATTGTTGTCATAAGGTCAACAGTTAATTGATCTGTATAATAGTAAACAACATCTAATGTATAATTAGGATCCCAGCCTGCTTCAGCTAATAATTTTTTAGCTTTTTCTGGATTGTAATCATAAGTTTCCAATCCTTCAACTTTGTCACTTCCATTTGGAGTTAAGCTATTTGCTGGAATTGCTGTTCCATCATATAAATTTTCACATATAGTCTTCATATCAATACCATATCTAATAGCTTGTCTTACTTTTACATTAGCAAGTGGTGATTTTGTTCCATCTGCTTTATCGAATTTATTTGCATAAAGTAGACGAGTATATCTAACATCAACCTTATTTAATGTAATTCCTTCAGCATCTTTAAGTCCTTTAATATCAGAAACAGTCTTTGTATATCCAAAATCTAACATACCTGATTTTGCATTATTAACTAAGTTAGAATCACTGTCTCCAGGACTTGGAGTTAATAAAATGTCATATTTAGGTTCTCCGTTGTAATACTTATCAAATGGTGCTAAAGTAGTATAGTCATTCATCTTTACTTCTTCTACTTTAAATGGACCAGATCCAATAGGTTTTTGGAAATACTCTGCTTGTTGGAATTTTAATGGATCTACATCAGTAAAGTATTTTTCAGGTAATGGAGCAAATTGTGTGAAAGTTAATAATGCATCTGGTGCTACTTTATCAAACGTAATAGTTATTTTGTTACCATCAATCACTATACCATCAATAGATTTAGCAGTTCCTGCTAAGTAAGCATCTGCACCTTTTATGGCTTTGAATGTATTAATAAATACTTGGTTTAATACAGCGGTTTTTAAAGAATATTCTATACTCCATTTAACATCTTTTGGAGTAATCTTTTCTCCATCATGCCAGTAAATATCATCTCTTAAATTAAATATCAATTCTTTACCATCTTCACTTAAAGAATAATCTTTTGCTAATTGCCCTTCTTTAGGTTGAAGATTCTCATCAGCAACTATTAAGTGATCATACAATACCTTTGAGTAAGTAAAGGTACCAGGGTTTAACCAAGGTGTTTCAAAGAATTCAATTGGTCCTCCATTTGAATACATAATCTTTGTTTCTGCATCTCCACCAGAAGTCTTGTTTGCAGATCCACATCCAATCAATGATAATGACATCACGCCAACTAAAGCTATAGCCATCATTTTTTTCATTTTCATTTTTTCCTCCTCCATTTCTTTTAATAAAAACCTTGTAAAATTTCACTCCTTTTTTTCTTTGAATTAAGAAGTATTACTTCATTTGCTCTAAGTATATCACCATTTATTTCTCTTGTAAACGTTTTTTAAGTATATTTTTACATTTTATCAATTTTGATGTTTTTTTAGTAAAATTAAGTACAAACGTGTGAAATTTATAATTTTTTTACTAATTTTTAAACTTAATCTTTCATTTCTAATATTTAAAAGTTGCCAACATATTTCACTGCATTATGATTTTCTAAAATAATAAAAAAAGACAATGAAGATGTGATTACTACGTCATTCTTCATTGTCACTATTTTCTTTTTATATAAAAAAATCGAGATATATACTATATTCTCGACATAATTATGATTGGTTTTATTTATATAATTTTATTGAATAATCAGTCTTTAAAATACTAGTTAAAGACTAATAAAATGAAAAAAAATACATACCATAAAACATTAAATTTAATGATACGTACCCTTTTATGTTAATCCACAGCTTTTGATACAACTGCTTCTGCTGTTTTTTGTTTTTGCAATAATGCACTTTTTTTATTTTGTACTAAATATTCTGAACAAAGTAAATCTATTATATAAAGTTGTGATATCTTACCTGTAAATGATCCACCCTCTAGTGGATTTTCTTTTGCTGATGTAAGTAATACACAATCAGCAAGTTGTGCAATTGGAGATAGTATGTAACTTGTAATTGCTATAATTTTAGTATTTTCTTGCTTTGCAATTTTTACTGCTTCAATAATATCTTTAGTATATCCTGATATACTAAAAACAATAATTACATCTTGACTGTTGCTTATTGATGAGTACATTGATTGAAAATGAGGATCTATAATAGCGTTTCCTATAACTCCCAGTCTCATGAATCTAGTTTGAGCCTCATTAGCTGTAAACCCTGATGAGCCTACTCCATAGAAAAATACCCTCTTTGAATCAGTAATCATTTTAATAGCTAACTTTAAATTATCTTTGTCTAAAGTCGATTTAGTATTTATAATTGTTTGGGCAATTCTTTCGGCATTTTCATCTATATAGCTATCGTAATTATTATCTAAACTATTACTATTACTTTCAATATCATTATTATTTTCTTTTGCTATTTCAAATTTCAAATCTTGAAATCCACTAAATCCTATTTTTCTTACAAATCTAATAATAGTTGCCTCGCCAACTTCTATATTTTGTGATATTTCTAATAATGTCTGATATATTATCTTGCCTCTTTCTTTTAAAATATAGTCAGCAACCTTTTTTTCTGTTTTACTTAATGATGGATAACAAGATTTTATAATGGCTATATATCTCATTGTTTTACTCCCCTCCCAATCCTATATTCTGAAAACAATTTTATTCATAATATTATTTATATATGAAATAGTATTGTTAAGTTTTACTTAATACTATCACTTTTAACCATTATTGTCACTATAGCTGGTTATACTGAACTTAATACATACATATAGATTTTCACAAAAATCTAATTATTTTATATAGGAAAAAAACTATTAACCATATTTATATTTAAAATATGATTAATAGTTTCTATAAACAAATAATATAAAGTTTTATCTGATTTCAGTAAATTTATCACTGATTTATGATATGGTTCACCGTATCTAATCCTAAAGTCTTTCACGTCTTAAAGTAGATTTTATAAACAGTTGCTTCAATGTGTCTTTATCATCATCTTTTATTGCATTCTTAATTTTATCAAGCTCTGCTTCAAAACTCTCTATTGATTCAAGAAGATTGTCCTTATTCCCAAGAAATAATTCACTCCATAAGTCTTCATTTATGTTAGCAATTCTCGTTAAATCCCTATAACTATCTCCTATGAAACTTCCCGTTTCTCTTCCTTCTATATCACTATTAACAAGTGCAACTGCAAGAGTATGAGGAAGCTGGCTTGTGTATCCTATCATTTCATCATGATATTCAGGAGTAATTCTCCTTACTCTTTTAAAACCTAGCTTATAAACTAAATTCTCTATTAAATCAAGATTTTCAGGTTTATTTCTTTCAACTGGAGTAATTATATAATTAGCTCCGTTAAAAACTTCTGCACTAGCAAAATCTATACCCTTTTTTTCTCTTCCGGCCATAGGATGTCCAAAAACAAAATCTATATTAGAAGGTAGTATATTAATTACATCTTCAACAAATAGTTTTTTGATTCCTGTCGCATCAGTTATTATTGCTCCATCTTTAAAATTTTCCTTATTATCTAATATAAACTTCTTAACTAATCTAGGATATAAAGAAATTATTATAAGATCAGCATCTTTTACTATTTCGCTTCCAGAAGTAAAACCATCTTTAATAAAACCTTGTCTTTTTGCTTTTTCTAAAGATTCTTCATTTATATCAATTCCATATACGTCATTATAACCCGCTTTTTTTAATGCCATGGTAAAAGAACCACCAATTACCCCAAGTCCTACAACTACAATTTTCATATTTCTGCCCCCTTTGTCAATTGACAATTGAAAATTGACAGTTGACAATTACTGTGAATTATTTTTTTACTTATCAAATGATTAAATTTGTTTATCTTCTAATTCTGCTACTGCTTTTACTTTTTTCATTAATATATCAAATTCATCTGGTGTTAAACTTTGTTGACCATCACTCAATGCATTTTCAGGATCATTATGAACTTCTATCATAAGTCCATCAGCTCCACAAACAACTGCACTTTTTGCCATTGGTTCAACTAAGTATGAAAATCCTCCTGCATGGCTTGGATCAATAATTATTGGTAAATGAGATAATCTCTTTACAACAGGTACTGCTTGTAAATCAAGAGTATTTCTTGTAATAGTTTCAAATGTTCTTATACCTCTTTCACATAAAATGACCTGTTCATTACCACCGGCCATTATGTATTCAGCTGACATAAGCCATTCTTCTATAGTTGAACTTAATCCTCTCTTTAATAAAATAGGTTTTCTTGTCTTACCTATCTGCTTTAACAGATCAAAGTTCTGCATATTTCTTGCACCTATTTGAATAACATCAACATCTTCTACAAAATTATCAATGTAATCTGTAGACATTATTTCTGTTACTATTGGAAGTCCAGTCTCCTGTTTTGCAGTTTTTAACAACTTAAGTCCTTCAAGTTCAAGCCCTTGAAAGCTGTATGGTGAAGTTCTAGGTTTAAATGCTCCACCTCTTAAAAAGTTTGCTCCTGCTTTTTTTACTCTTCTTGCTATCTCTACTATCTGTTCTTCACTTTCTACTGAACACGGACCTGCAATTACACCTAATCTTCCCCCTCCAATAATAGAGTTACTAACACTTACAACAGTATCTTCTGGCTTAAATAATCTATTTGCTTTTTTAAAAGGCTCCTGAACTTTCATAACCTTATCTACACCTTTTAACACTTGCATTTTCTTAGGATCAATCATTGAAGTATCACCTATGATACCTACAATATAGTTTGTTTCTCCCTTTGAAATATTAGTTATAAGACCTTTAGATTCAATTATGTCCTTTACCTTTTTTACTTCCTCTTCTTTAGCATTTGACTTCATAACAATTATCATTAGTCATCCTCCTATACTACATTATTTTTTTTAATTTGCCCTACTGTGCTTATTATCCTACATTTTATAATATACCCCATTTATATAAATCTTTCAATTGATTTTACTTAACAATTGACATTTTTTTGATATATAGCATAGAAATTAAAAAAGATGGATTCATCATACTGAATCCATCTCTTTAAAAAATCTATATACTTTTATGTAATATTTGAAGAACTGTATTTAAATCTTCTACAGCTATTTGTCCTGGAGCTGATGCTTTTTTAGCTGCACCAAATGTTAATACAGAACCGAAACATTCTCCAGCTAATCTGCTTATTACTCCCATTCCAGCCATAGACATTGTTATTATAGGCTGATCTGCATATTTTTGTTTCATTTCATTTGTAGCACATAATAAAGTTAATACATCAGCTTCACTTTGTGGCATTACTGCTATCTTAGGAAGATCTGCCTTTAATTCTGTCATTTTAGTTAATCTTGAAACTATTTCTTCTTTTGCTGGTGTTTTAAAGAAATCATGATTAGACATAACCACTTTAACACCATTTGCATGTGCAGTTTCAACTACTTCTGATACATAGTTATCACCTGTGAATAATTCAACATCTACTAAATCTACTTGTTTAGTTTTAGCTATTTCACAATTTAATTTTACATAATATTCAACAGGTACTTCTCTTTCTCCACCTTCTTTTTTAGTTCTGAAAGTGAATAATATTGGAGTATCAACTAATACTTTTCTTATTTCTCCTAATATTTCTTTTACTTTTTCTATATCTTCAACATTTTCATAGAAATCAACTCTCCATTCAACTATATCAAGCTTAATTCCTTTTAAACCTTTTACTTCTTCAATTAACTCAACGTTGTTAGTTCCAACTACTGGTACTGTGATCTTTGGTATTCCTTCACCTATTTTTACATTTCTAACTTCTACTATATTTGACATTGTACGCCCTCCTAAAATATATCTATATATAATAATAAATTATTATCACTTTATTATGTTTTTCATAAGATAAAATAAATTCGAAACGCCTCTTTATTATTTCTTATGATTTTCTAATTTTTACTTATGATTTGTATATAAATTGATAAGATCATTTCCGACAACATCCCTTATATTGTTATAGACACTTTGAGAGGCTTCTATCATTTCGTCTCTCAGATTTTCTGATATGGGAATAATTTCAGTACCTGTTGATTTAATAATATCCATTTTTTCTTCAACTCGTTCATCTGATACTTTTCTTGAATAATCAATTGCAACTTGAGCAGCCTTATTGATTATATCTTGATCTTCTGGTGATAATTTTTCATAAAATTTTTCACTAACTATAAATGAAATCAAATGTGGTAAATGATTTGTTTCAATAATATATTTCTGCTGTTCATAAAGCCTATTTGATACTATTACTTCATATGGATTTTCTTGTGCATCTATAGTCTTTTGTTGAAGACCTATGTATACTTCACTAAATGACATTGGTGTTGGGCTTGCATTGATACTTCTCCAAAATTGTAAGTGATAAGGATTTTCCATAATTCTTATTTTTTGACCCTTGTAGTCATTAAATTCTTTTACCATTTTATTTGTTGACATTACACGAAAGCCTTGGTCTGAGTATCCCATTAACTTATATCCAGACTTTTTGTATGCATCTTTCATTACTGATAAAAATTCTTCATTATCAACCGTTTGTCTTACATCTTCAATATCTGTAAACACACATGGAAGATCGAAGATTGATGCTTCTTTAATAAAAGATACTTGTGGCGCTGTATTCTGCACTACAAAAGGAATATCTCCATCCTTACAACTTTCTAAAAGTTCTCTATCTCCACCCAATACACTGTTAGAATATACTTGAATGATCATCTTGCCATCACTCATCTTTTCAACTTCTTCAGCAAACTTTTCTGCAAAAATTTGTGTAACAGTATCTTCTGGACTAGCCGTTGCTATAGGCCATGCATAAACTTGTTTTTCTTCTTCTAATACATTTTTGTTACATCCTATTAATAATGAAGAAATAGTAATTATAATTCCCAATATAAGATAACTTAATGTTTCTTTTTTAACTCTCATATTACACCACCTAACTGCCTAACAATAACAAACTTATCTCTGGTATAAATGTAATCAATAGCAATGCTATAATGAAGCATATTATCATAGGCAGTGCTTTTTTAGTAATATCCATTACTGGTATATCAGTAAGAGAACTTGCAACAAATAAATTCACACCTATTGGTGGAGTTATGAATCCTATTGCTAGATTAACAATCATAATAACTCCAAAATGTATAGGATTAATTCCTATACTATGTACTATTGGAATTAAAATAGGCGTTAATATCAATATTGCAGGTGTGGTATCCATTACCATTCCTACTACTAATAACACTAAATTAATCACTAATAATAGTATTATTTTATTCGTAAAGTTAACCGAAATCCATTCACTTACAAGTTGTGGTACCTGCATCAATGTTAATACTCTTGAAAAAGCAACAGATGCCGCAAGAATAAATAAAATAGGTGCATAGGTTCTAACTGTTTCAATACATACATTTAAAAGAACTTTTGCATCAATAGTTTTATATACAAAAACGCTTATTATTAATGCATAAAATACAGACAATACTGCTGCTTCTGTTGGTGATGCAACTCCTGAATAAATGCAACCTAAAATTATTACCGGAGATAATAATGCAAAGAAACTTTCTTTTAATATGTTAACTAAACCTTTTTTCTTCAATTGACCTATTACATTTTCTATTCTCTCTCTATCTTCACCATTCTTTTTACAATAAGCTATAGCATACCCCATCAATAAAAAAGCTATAATTATTCCTGGAATAATTCCAGCTATAAATAAGTCGCTCACTGATTCACCTGATGTTGTTCCAAACATTATAAATGGTATACTTGGTGGAATAATAACACCTAGCCCTCCTGCAACAGCAACTATTGCTGTTGAGAATTTTTTATCATATCCAAGTTCATTTAAAATAGGTATTGTCATACTTCCAACAGCAGCCACTGTTGCAGGTGCTGAACCTGAAATTGCTCCATAAAACAAACATGTGACGATTACAGCACATGGCATTCCTGCTGTAAAACGCCCTAAAAAATAAGCAAATATATCAAATAATCTTTTTGATATTCCACCTTTAGCCATTATAATTCCTGAAAATATAAACATTGGAACTGCAAGAAGTGGAAAACTATCAATTCCTCCAAACATAGACCTTACAATATATTGACCGCTAGCGGTAAACGAAGGAGAGATAAAACCTGGCAATACTGAAACTATCCCTAAAGATATAGACACTGGAATAGCTATTAAAAGACAAATGAAAAATATCATAAATACTATAACTGATGTCATGTAATTATCCCTCCCTACATATCTTAAATTCTATAATCCATCTTTGAATTATTCTTATAATTGCTAAGCTAAAACCTATTAGTGGTGCAGATTGTACTAAATACATAGGAATACCACATGCTGGACTTACCTGACCACTTTCTATTGAAGACTTTAAATATAAAATTGAAAACGGCATTAAATAAAAGAAAAATATCAGTTCAATTGTATGATTTATTATCTTAAATATGGCTCTTCCTTTCTTAGGAAATGCCTCTACAAATTGCTCTATCTTTATAGAAATACACTTTTTTGTACAATAACTAATACTGATAAAACCAGACCATATAAATAAATATCGTGTTACTTCTTCTGACCATGACAGGGAATTATTAAACATGTATCTAGAACACACCTGCACTCCCATAATAAGCGTCATAAGAATCAACAATATTATCATCAGCAATTCTTCAAAATAATTATCTAACCAATTTAATAATTTCAAAATATCTCTCCTTACTATAATAATTTAGTTATCTATATAAACATCTAGATAACATATCTACATTATTATATCTTAAATAAATCTGTTATTATAGACAACTTACTTAAATGCCACTTCAAATCTATATTCTGTCTTTTGTCTAAAAGAGTTGCTACAAAACTACTAACTTTTTCGCTTTATAACAACTCTCCCTAAATATATTTATTAATATTTAATGTCTAGCATTTCTTTCATGTATTCTATTGGCATATCTTCGCCAGTCCATAATTTAAATGCTGCTGCTCCTTGGAATAACATCATTCCAAGACCATTCATTGTTTTGCATCCTACTTCTTTTGCCATTCTTAAAAGTTCTGTTTCTCTTGGGAAGTATACTACATCAGATACTATTAAGTCAGGTCTTAAGAATGATTTATCTGGAATATAAGTTTTTCCTTCTAGTGGTTTCATTCCCATTCCTGTAGCATTAGTAAATAAGTAACTAGTTGCTATTTCTTCTTTTAATTTATCTAAATCATCTAAATCATAAAGTGATGCTTTACAATTAGTTTTTTCATTTATTTTTCTTACTGTTTCTTCAGCATTTGCCCAGAAATCATCTTTTCTATTGAATATTGAAAGTTCAGCAACACCATCTAAAGCGGCTTGGATTTCTATTGCTGTAGCAGCTCCACCAGCTCCAACTATTGTCATTTTCTTTCCAATAACATCAACGCCATTATCCTTTAATGACATCATGTATCCAGTACCATCAGTTATATGACCAGTTAAAACTCCATCTTCATTAACTATTGTATTAACAGCTCCACACATTTCTGCTGCTGGTGATATTTTATCTAAATATTTATGAACAACAGTCTTATTTGGCATTGATACATTAGAACCTTTTAATTGTAAAGATCTTATACCTTGAACTGCTCCTTCTAATGAATTATTATCAACTTCAAATGCAAGATATGCATAATCAAGTCCTAATTTTGCAAATGCAGCATTGTGCATTGTTGGTGAACTTGTATGACGTATTGGATACGCAATAAGTCCTATTAACTCTGTATGTCCTGTAATTCTCTTTTCCATTTTTAATACCTCTCTATCCTATTATCTATTTTCTAATCAAATATATTCTTAAATTAAGTAAACATAAATTTCATATATTGATTAACATTGCCACACTAATAGTACATATTTTATCCTCATAATATACAAATTATTTATTGTATAATTTATAAATATCTCAATTTAACTTACTAAGTACTGTTAATAAATAAAATCCTATTTATCTTTTTTCATAAGTATGTTATATCTTATATTTACAACTATTGCAGCTACTATACTCACTGATGCAAGTACTGCTGAAACAAGTAATGTATATTGAACACCAAATGATTTTGTAACACCACCAGCTATTGCTGTAATTGTGAATGCGCATAATGCTCCAGCAATCATTATCATACTAACTGCTTTTGCCTTAGATGCTGGGAACAAATCTGACATTGTAGCAACTACCAATTGTAATACACCACCAGCACAAGTTGCACCAATTAAGAATCCTCCAATTTGAGCAACTGTTGGACTTGGAGCTAAGTACATCCAAAGTAATGTTCCTAATGATAATGCTGGATATATTAATATTAATCTAACTGATTTAAACCATTTAACTAAAACTACATTTAGTAATACTGCACATATTGATCCTAATGCATAATTAGAGCCTATTTGACCTGCTGCTGATTGAGACATATTTAAGAATGTCATTCCATAATCTTTATTTATGTTTAAAAATACTTGGAATGTTGCTGTTGCAGTATATCCCATAATTATTAAGGCTACACCTTCAATCCAGAAATTAGCTTTAATAGTTTCTGCTGAATTTTCAACAACTTCTTCTTTCTTTGCTTCTGGTTCTGCAAATGGAAGTTTAATTAATAATAATGCAATTAATACTAATAAACCTATACACATTACAAATGTCCATCCAAACCACATTCCATTGTCTGCCCAGAAAACGACCATAACTGGTAATATATATTGTGCAATTGCTATAACAAGCTTTGTTAAAATACTAGCAAGCCCTGATGAATTAACTAAGATTTCCATAACTGCTGGAATTACACCTGAGTCTAAAAATCCGTTTGCTACTCCTGCAAGTATTGCTATACAAAATGCAACTTGAACATTTGGAGCAATTAATATTCCTCCAAAGAAACATATATATACTAAACATCCAATTATAACTGTCAATCTTCTTCCAAACTTATCTGAAATTGCTCCTGAAAAAGGATATGTTATTAATCTACCTATTCCTAATGCAGAAATTACATAAAGTACTCCTGCCGCATCTGTACTCCATAATGCTTGAAGTGAAGTTGTATTTTGTGATAAAATCGCTGCCCCAAACCCATGAACAAAGAAACTTAAATATAAAATAAATGCTGTCGGGTATAATTTCTTGTAGTTTTGTTTTACTACTCTTTCTTCCATATTGTTCGTACTCCTCTTATAATAATGTGTTTTTTTTAACAAATTAATTTAGTTTTATTTACAACCTAATTATATAAATTTTCAAACAATTTGAATACAAACAATATTGTTTTACACTCAAATTATATTGATATCTTTTTTATTTTCTTAACGTTATTAAGCCATTTTATAGATTATTTTTTAAATTATATTGTTATTTTACAAAATTTTATTTACTTTTTATTTTATCAATGAGTTATACTATTACTATCTACCTAAATAATGTATAAAAATCATTACTATACTTAAAGGAGGATTAAAGGTGTTTTCTTTTAGTTTTAATAAAAAATCTCAAGATATATTTAAGGATAAACATTACCCTAAATTAAGAAGAATTTTTCATAATTATAATACCCCTGACTGGACATATAACTATCATCTTCATAAAAATTCTACAGAAATAGTTTATATAGCTAATGGTAAAGCTACATATACTATTGATATGGAAACATTCATTTTAGAAAAAGGACATATTTTGATAATGGAAAAGGGAGTTCTCCATTCTATTAGCTCTGATACAGAAAAACCTGTAGATGCCTGGACCATAATTATTGATGATTATACAATAAATGGCTTTTCAGAATCTAATAGCCTTTTAAATTCAAGTACATATGCAATAATAAAAACTGGTATACATGATTTGCTTATAAAATCTATAATGGAAGAAATACGTACTTTATGTATAGATGAAACACTAATATCTCAATTTACATGCAATATGCTTGCCACCTCATTAGTTTCATTAATATATGGACTTCTTCCAGAAGAAAATCTATCAATTGAAAAGAAAAAGTCTTCCTTTGTAAGAGATATCCTTGTATATATAAGTGAACATTATAATGAACCAATAACTTTAAAAAAGCTTTCTGACGTATTTCATGTAAGCGCTGGACATATAAGTCATGCCTTTACGAAGGAATATACAGTATCACCAATAAACTATGCCATTGATCTTCGTATATGTGAAGCAAAGCTTCTATTATTAAATACAGATGAATCACTTACATCAATTTCAAATAAAGTTGGATATACAAATATAAGCCATTTCTCAAATATATTTACTAGCAGAGTAAACTGCTCTCCGTTAGAATTCAGAGAAAAACATTCAAAAAGTAAAAAAAATAGTTCTAAAGCTAAATCCTCTGATATGAACACTCAAAGCACTGTTCTTGTTTCAAAAAATACTTATGATGAAATACAAGAATTAAAAGATACTATTGATAAATTAAAAAATGAAAATAATATTTTACAAAAGGCCATGACTATTTTAGCAAGCGAAAATATCACAAATGATTAAAAACAAAAAAGCATTTTCTAAAGATAGAAAATGCTTTTTTGCCAATATAATAAAATTTACTATTAAGCTTAAACTAATTTTTTATGTGAATCTTATACAGTATTATCTAAATAATCCCAATCTATCTAGTGTTTCAATAGTTAGATTTCTACCTTCAGTAGTTCCTTCTATTATTCTTCTTGCTCTTACACTATCACCGATATTCATTATTTCAACATCTGTATCTTTAAAGTGTTCTTGTAATTCTGGTAATAATGTTGCTACGCCTCTCATACCTAGACATACAAATCCAAAATCAAAATCTATATCTTCATTGTTTCCATCAACTTCAACTAAGAAACTACTATCTTTAACTTCAAGAAGAGACGTGCTCGTCATAGCTCTTACTTCTTTTTCCTTAAGCATTGCCATATTTTGAATCTTAGTAATTACATCTAAATCTTTTCCTATAACAGGTAATCTTTCTATTATAGTAACATCAGCACCTTTTTCAGTAAAGAATTCAACAACATCTAATCCAACTGCTCCACCACCAACGACAGATATCTTCTTACCTTTAACATTCATTTCTTTAAAGTTTTCAATTTCATTTATTAATCCAAAAATTGAACGAACTTTTGAATCTTCTTTATCAATTCTATCTAAAAGTCCAGTTATTGGTGGAAGTAATGGAATTGAACCTGTTGCATTTATAATCACATCTGGTTTCAAGTTACTTACAGCTTCAACTGTAGCTTCTGTACCTGTAAATATAATTAAGTTTTTCAGATTATTAACTCTGTTGATTAAGTAATCTGGGAAATCATTTATTCTATCTTTAGCTGGTAACTTAGCTATTTCTCTAGCAAGACCTCCAAGGTATGATTTCTTTTCAAATAAGAACGTCATACATCCAGCTTCAGCTGCTGTACATGCTGCTTCAAGCCCAGCAGTACCCCCACCAATAACTACAACATTAGTATGCTTATTTACTTTTCTGCCTTCTAATGTATCTTCAAATACAACATCTGGATTTATTGTACATCTTATTGGTCTATTTAATCCAATTCTATGTCCAGCACATCCAATATTACAAGATATACATTTTCTTAATGTTTCTTCTTTTCCACTTTGAACTTTATTTACCCAGTTTGGTTCAGCAATAAGTCCTCTTCCCATTCCAACTAAATCTGCTTTACCTTCTGCTAAAATATCTTCAGCAACTTGTGGGTTTCTTATATTACCAGTTGTTATTGTTGGTTTATTGAATTTATCTCTAACAGCCTTAGACATGTATGCTCTCCATCCATCTTCTAAGTAGTTAGCATCTATTTGAAAATATAGAGAATCATTTAATGCGGCCGAAACATTGTATATATCAACTTCTGCATCCAAATATTCTAAGTATTCTAAAGTATCTTCTAATTTATTTCCGCCTTCTAACAATTCATCTGCACTAATTCTGATCATTATCGGGAACATAGGTCCAACTTGTGCTCTTACTTTTTCTATAACTAATCTTCCGAATCTCGCTCTATTTTCAGCACTTCCACCAAATTCATCTGTTCTCTTATTAAATATTGGTGATAAGAACTGACTTATTAAATACGAGTGTCCCATATGAATTTCAACTGCATCAAATCCTGCCATTTGAGCTCTTCTTGCTGCATCTGCATATTTATCTGCAATTTCATATATTTCTTCCTTTGATAATGGTCTTGGAACAGCTCCTCCTGTTTTTGAAGGTACATCTGAAGCTGATGCTGCCTGCATTCCAATTCTTCCCGGAACAGCCGATGCCCCTGAATGGTTAATCTGTACTGATACACATGTACCATATTTATGTAATCTTTCAGTAAATTTATATAAACCTGGAATAAAGCAGTCATGATTTAATCTAAGCTGAGTTGTTCCATTAGATCCAAGTGGAAAGTCAACACATACATTTTCTAAGATTATTAATCCAGTTCCGCCCTTTGCTCTTTGTTCATAATAACTTATGTGCTCTTCTGTTATTTCTCCATTTGCTCCACCAAAATTGCTTCCCATAGGTGGCATAACAACTCTGTTTTTTATTGTCATAGTTTTCACTGTTAATGGAGTAAAAATATTATTGTATCTTTTCATGCTCTTCTCTCCCATAAAATAAATTTCTTGAAAATTCTTGATAAAAAACTATCATTCTTGATAAAAAATTAACTTTTTTATCAAGAATTCTTCATTTATCGCTGTATATTTATTTTAATATGTGATAATTCATTAATCCAATTCATATTTTTAACATTATCTATAGATTTTATCTATAGATAATGTTAGTATATTATTCAAACAAATATTTTTATAAAAAAGATCAGCTAAATGAAAGGATTGAATGTACATGAATCTAAATCATCTAAACTACTTTAGAGTCTTAGCTAAGGTTGAACACTATACTCAAGCCGCATCAATACTCTCAATAACTCAACCTAGCCTAAGTCATGCTATTTCTAATCTAGAAAGTGAATTGGGTACATATCTATTTGAAAAGCAAGGTAGAAATGTTAAATTAACAAAGTCAGGCAAACTCTTCTTGAAATACGTTGATGAGTCATTAAACATTCTTGAAATTGGAGAAAAAAAATTAAAGGATTTTCTTGATCCTTCAAAAGGCAAAATTGATTTAGCCTTTATTTATACACTTGGAGCTGAATTTATACCTAATACAATAAATGAATTTCTTAATGATTCCTCAAATAAAAATATTACATTTACTTTCGGACAGGATAATACTACAAATATAATTAATGGGTTAAAATCAGACAAATATGATCTTGCATTCTGCTCTTTTGTGGAAAATGAACCCAATATAGAATTTTTCCCTGTAATTAAGCAAGATTTAGTTTTAATCATTTCTAAAGATCATCCATTGTCTTGTAAGGACAATATAGATTTAAAAGAAACTGAAGATTATCCTTTTGTTTATTTTAATAAAGAAAGTGGAATACGACCAATAATTGATAATCTTTTTTCACAGGCACAAATAACTCCAAAAATAATATGTGAAGTTGAAGAAGATACTGCTGTTGCAGGATTGGTTTCAATAAATTATGGTATTGCAATACTTCCAAATATATCAATACTAAAAAATTTCAATGTGAAAATTATCCCCATATCAAATTTGAATTATGAACGTTACATCTACATGGCTTCACTTAAAAATAGATACTCAACTCCATCTGTTAAATCTTTTTTCAAATTTATAACTGATAAATACAATAAAGTGTGATATAGAATTTTTCAACCTTTTAAAGTTATCAATAGATTTGACTCAACTATCAATTATCTAAAGAATAAAAAATATGCCCTCCTTATAATAAATATTTTTTCAAATCATTTATTATAAGGAAAGCATATTAACTATATCTACTATTTTACTACATCAAAATTCATTTGTGCTATAACATTCTTTAATCTTTCAATTACTTCTATCATATCTGAATCATTAACCACAATTTCATCAGCATATTTTTTATATAATTCATATCTTTCATTATATAAATTAATAACTCTTTCTTTACCATCTTTTAAAAGAGGACGTTTTGAAACATCTACATCTTCTAGTATTTTTTCAACTGGTCTATCTAAAAATATTATTAATGCATCTTTTTTCAATGCATCAATATTTTCTTTTTTCTTGACTACACCACCACCAGTAGAAATCAATACATTCTTTTCCTTTGAAAGCTCCCTGCACATATCTGTCTCTATATTTCTAAAATAATCTTCTCCATTTTCAAACAATTCTAAGATTGATTTAGATGTTCTTTCTTGAATATATTCATCCATATCATAAAATTTTAAATCTAATTCCCTACCAAGTATTTTACCAATAGTAGTTTTTCCACTACCTGGCATTCCTATAATAACTACTTTATCCTTCATTTCCTACCCCCAAAATTAATGATAGTGAATAACAAAAACTAATTGTTCACTACTAACGATTAAGTTTTCTGCCTAATTATTTAAAGTTTTCATTTATTTTAGAAAATACTTTATCAAAAACCTCATCATCTATATCCATTTCCTGCCATACTTCTTCAGACTTGATTGCCTGACCTACTAACATTTCAAGACCACCACATACCTTTTTATTTAATTTTTCCCCAATTGCTAAAAATTCAGTTACTCTTGGATTATAAATTATATCTATCAATGTATCAAAGTTTTTTATAATATTCTCTCCTACAGGGCTTACTCCTGTCTTTGGATACATACCTACTGGAGTTGTATTAATAATAACATCACCTTTAATTTCTTCTATCTCTTCATAAGTTGTATACTCTACTCTATCATCTTTATAATCAGATTCATTTTTATGATTTCTTGATACTAAATATATTTTTTTTACACCTTTATCAAGCAGGTATGTAACTACAGCCTTTGATGCTCCTCCTGTCCCTAAAACCATAGTAATTTTACCTTCAAGTTCTACATCATATTTCTTTATAATAGTTCCAAATCCAAAGTAATCAGAATTATATCCATATAACTTTCCATCTTTTAAATAGATTGTATTAACAGCACCTATCTTTTCTGCTTCTTCTGAAATTGAATCAAGATATTTCATAACTTCTTGCTTATAAGGTATCGTCACATTAGTACCTTTAATTTTTAAAATTCTTAATGAATCACACAATTTACTGATATCTTTTTTTTCTACTTCAAATATTTTATATGCGCCATCAATATTTAATAGTGAAAAAATTTCTTCATGTATTTCTGGTGAAATACTGTGAGGAAGCTTTTCTCCTAAAACTCCATAAAAATCCATTGTTAATCCCCCTTTTTATTTAAAATAATTAGATTTAAAATCTTAAATTTATAGCATCCTATTACATTAAGCATTAATTATATATTTTTTCTATAACCACCTAACAGCTTAAAATAAGGACTATTTTGTTTTATTAAATTTAATGCAGTTTCTACTTCTTTACTTTCTATGTTCCCATCAAAATCAACATACAAGAAATAATTCCAAGTTCCTTGTTCCATTGGTCTTGATTCTATCTTTATCATATTAATGTTGTTTTCTGCAAAATGACTTATTAATTTATATAGAGTACCAGCCTTATCATCTATTGAAAATACTACACTAACCTTATTACATTCTGAATCAGATTCAAGATTTTTTGATATTATTATAAATCTTGTTGTATTTTGGCTCTGATTATTTATATTTTCCTTTATTATATCCAGCTTATAAATTTCAGCTGCCCTTTTGCTTGCTATTGCTACTTTTGATTTCTCTTTTAAATCACTAACTAACTTTGCACTTACTGATGTACTATGAAACGGTATAAGCTTCCATTCAGGATGACACTTTAGAAATTCAGTACTCTGAGCAAATGGTTGTGGATGTGAATACACTTCTTTTATATCATCTAGTTTTGTACCTTTAACACCTATGATATTTTGTTCAGCTCTTATACACTGCTCCCCAACAATATAAAATTCATATTTAGATAAAAGATCATATACTTGAGCTATTGCACCTGTAGAAGAATTTTCAATAGGTATTACACCATAATCTATTTCATTATTTTTAACTGCTAAAAACACATCTTCAAATTCATCATAAGCTTTTGGATTTTTAACATTTCCAAAGTATTTAAGCATTGCCTCTTCAGTAAATGATCCTGAAACTCCAAAAAAGCCTATTTTTTTATCAACATTATTTTCTTTATCTAATACTTTTGACTTATTTATTATTTCAGCATTTTTTGCTTTCTCTTCTTCCTGCATTTTTCTCTTTTGAAGATGTCTTGATACTTCCATTAAATCATTATAGAACTCTTCAAGTTCACCAGAGTAATCTTTATTTTCTAAATATCCTATATTCTTTTGTATTACTTCATCTTCCCTGCCCCTATTAAATATAGGAAGATTATTTTCCATCTTATATTTTGCAACATTAAGAACTACATTCATTCTTTCTTCAAATAACTTTGTAATTTCTCTATCAATTTCATCGATTCGAACTCTATAACTATCTAAATCTGCCATTTTATAAGTTTCTCTCCTTTATAATACTTACTCCTACAAAACCAAATCAAGTATTCCAATTGCAGTTACAGCTTCAATGACTGGAACAGCTCTTTGAACTATACATGGATCATGTCTTCCTTCAATTATCAGTTCAGATTCTTTCTTTTCTTCAATATCAATAGTTCTCTGCTTTTTAGCTATTGATGGAGTTGGCTTTATTCCTACCTTAAACAATATTGGCATTCCATTTGTTATTCCACCTGTAATTCCTCCATTATTATTAGTATAAGTTTTAACCTTATCACCATCATAATAATATTCATCATTACACTGAGATCCTCTAAGCTCACTCATCTCAAATCCTTTTCCAAACTCAATTCCTTTTACTGCTGGAACTGAAAACATTAAGTGAGCAAGAGTTGATTCAACTGAGTCAAAAAACGGGTTTCCAACACCTGCATCTATTCCAATTACAGTACATTCTATTGTTCCGCCAACAGAATCACAGTCACTTCTCGCTTCAAGTATAGCATTTCTCATAATTTCTTCCTTTTCACTACATAATAAAGGAAGTTCATTTATCTTTAAGTTATCTAAAAGTTCCTTTGTTAGTTCAACTTCATCAAAACTTTTATCATATATTGTTCCAATACTCTTAACATGTGCCCCAACATTTATGCCTTTTATATTTAATATCTGCTTACATACAGCTCCTGCAAAAACAAGTGGTGCTGTTATTCTTCCTGAAAAATGTCCCCCACCTCTGTAGTCATTAAAACCGTTATATCTAATAAAACCAGGATAATCTGCATGACCAGGTCTCATTAAATCCTTAAGCTTTCCATAATCCTTTGAATGCTGATCACTATTTCTTATTACAGCGCATAAAGGTGTACCTGTAGTTTTTCCCTCAAAGAATCCACTTAATATTTCAGGCTGATCCCCTTCTTTTCTAGCAGTTGAAAGCTTACTTTTACCGGGTGCTCTTCTTGCCATTTCCTTCAGTACTTCTTCCATATCAATTTCAATACCAGATGGAAGCCCATCGATTGTAATTCCAATTCCCGCTCCATGGGATTCACCAAAAATAGATACCTTTAATTTATTTCCCCACATTCCACTCATCTAATGCACCTCCTAAACTTATAAAGTCATTCCAAAATTCAGGATATGATTTTGTAACACATTCATAATCTTTTATTATTATGGGCTCTTCACATATAGTTGATGCAATTGCAAGTGTCATGGCAATTCTATGATCCTTGTGACTCCATACTGTGCATCCACCCTTAAGTTTTGATACACCTTCTATAATAAGTCCATCTTCTTTTTCTGTAATTTTTGCTCCAAGCTTATTAAGTTCAGATGTAACTGCTGCAAGTCTGTCACATTCTTTTATTCTAAGCCTTCCTGCATTAATGACTTCCGTAGTTCCATCACATAAAGATGCTGCAAGGGATACAACAGGAATAATATCTGGACATTGAGAACCATCAATAATTGTTGATTTCAGCTTCTTATCTACAGTTCCAATAATTCCTTCACCATTCTCTTTTATATTAACTCCCATTCTTTCTAATATATCTATAACTTCCTTATCACCTTGAAGTGACTTTAAATTAAGATCATTAACCACAACTTCATTTAATACTGCATCAGCACAAAGGAAAAATGCTGCCTGAGAATAATCACCTTCAACTCTATAATCTATACTCTTATAATTTTGATTTCCTTTAATTACAAATTCCTCATAATTATTATTTATTATTTCAATACCAAAATCTCTCATGGCACTTAAAGTAAGATCAATATATCCCTTAGATTCCAGTTCTGTAGTTATTATTATTTTTGAATCTCCATCTAAAAGCGGAAGTGTAAATAATAAACCAGTTATAAACTGTGAACTTATATTTCCTTTAACTTTAAATTCACCACATTTCAGTTTTCCTTCAGTTTTTAAATCAAGAATACCTTCTTTATAAGAATACTTAATTCCTTGATTATCAAATATCTCATAATATGTATCAAGAGGTCTTTTTCCTAGATTACCTCTTCCTACAAACTTATTTACACCTTCAAATAAAGCCGCTATAGGAACTAAAAATCTAAGTGTTGAACCTGATTCATTACAATCTATTATTCTCTCATCACTTGTACTGTTATTAAGTTTATTTTCTGGTGATTTTATACCTATTACTTCAAGACAATCATCTTTTTTCTCTATGACTGCTCCTAATGATTTCATAGCTTCAACTGTAGCTATAATATCATCTGAAAAATCTATATTTGATACTTTACAAGTACCATCACTCAAAGCTGCACATATTACTGCTCTGTGTGCCATACTTTTTGATGGAGGGATTTTAACCTCTCCTTTTAATTTCTTCGGATAAACTTTATAATCTCCCATTATTGCACCTCACTCTATTTAAAGAATTCCACATTAGTTTTTTCTAAAAATGATTTCCCTATTGATTTAAGTAACACAACTTTTAAAACATTATCAATATTTTTCTTATCTAATGATATTGTTTCTATAATCTGTGAACTTTCTTCAATGTGAACTTCATAAGGAAGACCATATTGAATCAATATTTCTTTAATATCTTTTGAAACACCCTGTTCAGTAATTTCTTTATCTTCTGAAATTTTGCTTATCATATACATCCCTATTGCAACAGCTTCACCATGACTAAATTTTTTAAAGTTATAATAAGCTTCTATTGCATGACCTAAAGTATGTCCGAAATTTAACAGCATTCTTTCTCCCGTATCTCTTTCATCATTTTCTACGACACATTTCTTAATATAACAACAGTTGTATATGATTTTTTCTATATTATTCATAACTTCTTCTTTTGTTTTAAGATTTTTAAGGAAATAGAAAAACTCTCTATCCTTTATACATCCATACTTGATAACTTCCGCCATACCATCTCTATAGAATCTGTCATCTAGTGTTTCTAATACTTCTGGATCAATTAAAACAAGTTTTGGATGATAGAAGCTTCCAACTAAATTCTTACCTCTATCAAGATCTACAGCAACCTTTCCACCAACGCTACTGTCTACTTGAGCAAGAATTGATGTAGGAATTTGCACAAAATCAACACCTCTTAAAAAAGTAGATGCTACAAATCCACCTAAATCTCCTATTACTCCGCCACCAAGAGTTATGATTAAATCACTTCTTGTTAGTTTAAAATCTAATAATTCATTATATACAAAAGGAAGCGTGCTTATTGACTTAGTTTCTTCACCTGGTTCTAAAGCCATCAATCTAACATCATAACCTTCATTAATTAACCTACTTTTCACCTTATCTCCATAATGTGAACCTACATTTTTATCAGTTAGTATAAATATCTTTTTACCTTTGAATACTTTTTTTATCTCAATATTAACTTCATTGAGAGATCCCTTTTTTATTATTATAGGATAACTTCTTTCTCCTAAATCAACAATTAATTCTTCCATACTACTCTCCTCCTTAATTTAGTTAGCAGTTAACAGTTAGCAGTTTTATTTTAAATTATTATATTTACTTTTATTAGAAATCATAACTTCTTTAAAACTTGAAAAATTCCATAGGAATTTTCTCCCTCCAACTGTTAACTGTTAACTGTTACTTGTTAACTAAACTAACTGTTACTTGTTGACTAGATTAAATTTCTCTTCCAACCGCTCCTGCGATAACTCTAAGTTCTTCCATTAACTTAGCAAACTTCTCAGGTTTAATTGATTGTGGTCCATCGCATAATGCATTTGCTGGATCATTATGAACTTCAATTATAAGACCATCTGCTCCAACTGCTACTGCTGCTTTAGCTAATGGTTCAACCATCCAGTATTTACCTGCCGAATGACTTGGGTCAATAACTACAGGTAAGTGACTTAGCTTTTTAACAGCTGGTACTGCACTTAAATCTAATGTATTTCTTGTGTAAGTTTCAAATGTTCTTATACCTCTTTCACAAAGTATAACATTCTCATTTCCACCAGCCATAATATATTCAGCAGACATTAACCACTCTTCTATTGTAGCAGATAAACCTCTCTTTAAAAGTATTGGTTTATTAGTTTTTCCAAGTTCCTTTAATAAATCAAAGTTCTGCATATTTCTTGCACCAACTTGAATTACATCTACATTTTCTACAAATGTTTCAATATCATATGGTGACATTAACTCTGTAACTATTGGAAGTCCTGTCTTTGCTTTTGCTTTCTTTAACAGTTCAAGACCTTCATATTTTAATCCTTGGAATGCATAAGGTGATGTTCTTGGCTTGAATGCTCCCCCTCTTAAGAAATTAGCACCTAATTCCTTAACTTCTTTTGCAATTTCAACAATTTGTTCTTCACTTTCAACTGAACATGGTCCTGCTATAACTGCAATTTTCTTTCCACCAATTTTAACACCATTCACATCAACAATTGTATTTTCTGGATGGAACAGTCTATTTGCCTTTTTGAATGGTTCCTGTACATGCATTACACTTTCTACTATTTCACTTGCTTCAATACTTGATGGATCTACTTGTGTTGTATCTCCAACTAATCCTAAAACACTTTTTTCTGTTCCTATAACAGGATTAACCTTTAACCCTTTAGCTTCTATTTGTTTTGTTAATCTTTCTATTTGTTCTTTTTTTGCTTTTTGTTTTAATACTACTATCATTTTATAAGCCCCCTTAATTCAATGGACAGTTAACAATTGATAATTGACAATTATTAGATTAGATAATTTATTTATCATTTAAACTTTTAAATTATGTTCTAACTATGTATCAATCTCTTTTATAAACTGCTTTATTATCTTATTTACTTGTTATATTTTTAAATTTTTATAAAATAAAATAGAGCTCACGTTAATGAGCTCTAAATAATAACTTAATATAAAGTTTCTTTTTCTTTAAAAAATAAACTATAGTGGATTAAACACTCATTAAAGATATATTATTATTCAGTTTTTTGCAAAATAAATAGCCAGCGCTAAAATAAAAGCCCCAGAACATAAAGTAAAAAAAGCTATAAAGTTTTTGCATAACTGATTTTATAATATCCTTTTTCATGTTTTTTCTCCAATCATTGTATTTTTAGTCTTTTTAACATTATATCAAACTATCATTTTTTGTCAATATATATTGATATTTTTTTATTTATTTCAACGATTATATGATTATTTATTAATTCATCTCTCTATGAAAAATCTATTTTGTGTATATTATTTTACCTTCAATATCTATATGTTTCTTAAGATTTTCATTTGTTATTGAATTATAATTTATTATATCAAAAAAATATGGCAACGGATAAATCTCATTTAAATAATCATTCAATTTTAAAATGGTATTATTGCTTATGAGTTCTCCCAAAACTGCAATATCAACATCCGAACCATTTTTATAATTCCCCATTGCTCTACTTCCAAAAATTATAGCCTTTTCTATCTCTTCACACTGTTCTAATGCTTTTTTTATATATCTTATATCTCTTTCTAAAAGCCCATACATTGCTATAACTCCTTAGATAACTTATCATACATTTTTTCAAGCTCTGGAAGATAAATTGATATTATTTCATGTGTCATTTTAGATGCTAATTCTTGATCATATGTATGTGCAGTCAAATTTCTATCCGATAATGCATCTATCCATACATGACCATTATCTATCAAACCAATCTGAAATGCCTGTTTTATAGTTTCTCTTGGACTTTTAACCATATATCCTTCACTTTCTAAGTAATCCTTCAATACTTTCCAAGCAAGTTCAAAAGCCATCTCAAAGAATTGTATCATTCCTGCTTTTTCTAATTCTGTAGAAATAGATTGACTTGAATACTTCTTTAATAATTTATAAGTCTTTTCAAAATTTTCAAATCTCTGCTTCCATCTAATTTCTTTTAGATTATCCATATTCCACCTCTGTTATTGTTTATATTTTTATTATAACCTAGTTTTTATTTTTATAAAACACTATGAATTGTTTATATGATTAATAAAAGCAGTTATGAATTTGTTAACTAACAAAATTCATAACTGCTTTTAAAATTAATTTTAAAGTTAAAGTATAGGAGACACTAATCTAATTAATGACTCTTCAATTCTTAGTAATAAACTTCTGTTATTATATGTTTCCTTTGTTATCTCTTCTGAGAACGCCATGTCTTTTCTAAATTGTTCTTCCCCATCTAATGCAATTCTATCGTCATAAATAAATGCATTAACTTCAAAATTTAACTTAAAGCTTCTAATATCCATATTTGCTGTTCCAATACTCATAACGCCACTATCAGAAACCATTGTTTTAGCATGAATAAAACCATTATTATAACTATACACCCTAACACCAGCATCTAGAAGTTCACCTATATATGAACTGGCTGCCCACTTCATAAAGAAATGATCTGCCTTGCCTGGTATAATTATTCTTACATCAACTCCTGACAATGCTGATATTCTCAATGCTTCTAAAACTGGTGCATCAGGAACAAAGTATGGTGTTTCTAAATAAACATTCTTTTTGGCATTATTTATTATCTTTATGTAAGCATTTTTTATATATTCTTCTTTATGGTCCGGTCCACTTGTTACTATCTGCATGGACACATCACCACATTGATCTTTATATTCATTCATATACTTATCAAAATCTTTTATATTCTCTTCTGATGCGTAACACCAATCCAATAAAAACCTTTCATTTAAATCATTTACCGCATCACCCTTTATTCTTACATGAGTATCGCGCCAAAAACCAAATTCAGGATCTTGATTTATATATTCTTTTCCAACATTAAAACCACCAACATAACCATATACTCCGTCTATAACTACAATTTTTCTATGATTTCTATAATTAATACGTGTATTTACATGTGGTAAAATTCCTGGGAAGAACAAAGAAAACTTCCCTCCAGCCTCTATATAATGTTTTAATGTCTTCTTGGTAAGAGACCTTGAACCCATGGCATCTACTAAAAGTCTTACTTCAAGTCCTTCTTTTGCCTTTTTAGTTAACTCATCTATAATTCTCTTTCCTATAATATCCTTTTTAAAAATATAATACTCAACATGTATGTAACTCTTAGCATTTTTTATATCTTCTATAAGCTGTTTAAATTTATCTTCACCATTAACATAAACATCTACAGCATTATTCACTGTATATTTTGAACCTGAATTATTAAAATTCATTCTCTGAAGATCACTAAACTTATCACCACCGCTATGTTTAGAAAATAGCTTTTCATCTTGATTACTTGCCATTCTCTTTTTTTCATCTGAAATAATTTTATCCTTAAAAATTTTCTGTCTGCTTAAATTCTGACCAAACATTAAATATAATACAAATCCAACGCCTGGCAAAACAAGTAAAATAAGTAACCATGCCCATGTTGTTGTCGGATCTTTTCTCTCTATAAATATTAAAGATAATGAAAAAATTATGTTTAACACTACAACAGCAATAGCTACCCAATAATATATATGCATATTCCCATCCTTCCTTCGTAATTACTTAAAATACAATTCTAGTAATTATATGTTTCTAATATATCATATAATTACTATTTTATCACAGATTAGAACTGTAATTAATTTTTATATTCTTAAAATTTGCGCTGTTTTTACATAATAATAAAGACTTTCTTTCTTATTTCTTCACCTTGATTTTTTACAAATTTTAATATATAATGATTCTAAAATTACATATTAAGCTATGAGTAGAAGTAGTAACAATTTGTATATCTTTAGAGAGTTATTGGTTGGTGTAAAATAACGTTATATTATTGTGAACTTGTCTATGAGCTTATCTGTTTAGAAGCAGATACGGGATAACCCGTTACAGTATTCAAGTGAGAAGATTTATTTATTAAATCTTCTAATAAGAGTGGTACCACGGAATAATGCTTTCGTCTCTTGATTGAGATGAAGGCTTTTTTTATTTTAAATTAAACAAAAATATAAGTATGCATTTAATATTATTAGGCAAACAGTTTTTTTAAAATCATTCTTTAGTTAAGATTGATATGATTTTTTTAAACTGATAACTGTTAACTGCACGCTAAATAAATTTTGGAGGTAAAGAATGTCAAAGTATAGTACTAAAATCGATGAAAAATGGCAAAAAATCTGGGAAGAAAATGAAACTTACAAATTCAATCCTGAAAATACTGATAAGAAACTTTATACATTAGAAATGTTCTCTTATCCATCAGGTGCTCAATTACATGCTGGACATTGGTTCAACTACGGTCCAACGGATTCATGGGCTAGATTTAAAAGAATGCAAGGATATAATGTATTTCAGCCAATGGGGTTTGATGCATTTGGATTACCAGCAGAAAATTATGCAATAAAAACTGGTATCCATCCACATGATTCAACTTTAAAAAATATCGAAACTATGGAAAAGCAATTAAAATCTATGGGTGCTATGTTCAACTGGGAAAATGAAGTTGTTACTTGCCTTCCTGATTATTATAAATGGACTCAATGGTTATTCCTTCAATTATATAAGAAAGGTTTAGCTTACAGAAAGAATGCTCCTGTTAACTGGTGTCCATCATGTAACACAGTTTTAGCTAATGAACAGGTTGTTGATGGTGAATGTGAAAGATGTGGATCATTAGTAACTAAAAAAGATCTTACTCAATGGTTCTTTAAAATAACAGATTACGCAGATGAATTACTTGATATGATTGATGATTTAGACTGGCCAGAAAAGACTAAGTCAATGCAAAAACACTGGATTGGAAGATCATATGGTGCTCAAGTTAACTTCAAAGTTAAAGATTCAGATCTTGAATTCGATGTATTCACTACAAGAGTTGATACTTTAAACGGAGTAACTTATGTTGTTTTAGCTCCTGAAAACAAATTAGTTGATGAGCTTACAACTGTTGAAAATAAAGAAGCTGTTGAAAATTATAAAGAAGAAGCTGCTAAACAATCTGATATTGAAAGACAATCTTCTTCTAAAGAAAAAACTGGTGTATTCACTGGATCATATGCTATAAACCCTATTAACGGTAAAGTAGTGCCAATATGGATTGCTGACTATGTATTAGCTACATATGGTACAGGATGTGTTATGGCTGTTCCTGCACACGATGAAAGAGATTTTGCTTTTGCAAGCAAATTCAACTTACCAATTGAAAGAGTTATAACTGATAAGTCTGGTAATGAACCAGAACTTCCATTCTGCGAACACGGAATACTTGTTAACTCTGGTAAATTTGATGGTTTAACTACTGCTGATGCTAAAAAGGCTATCGTTGAAGAACTTGAAAAAGATAAGCTTGGTGCTATGAAGGTTAACTTCAGATTAAGAGACTGGCTTGTATCTAGACAAAGATATTGGGGTGCTCCAATTCCAGTAATATACTGTGATGATTGCGGAATAGTTCCAGTACCAGAAAAGGATCTTCCAGTTAAACTTCCATATGATGTAGAATTTACTCCAGATGGTAAATCTCCACTTGGTAAATCTGAAGATTTCATAAATACAACTTGTCCTTGTTGTGGTAAACCTGCAAAGAGAGAAGCTGATACATTAGATACATTTGTATGTTCTTCTTGGTACTACTTAAGATATCCAGATAACAAAAATGAAGATGCACCATTTAATTCTGAATTAATCAATAAGATTCTTCCAGTTGATAAATATGTTGGTGGACCAGAACATGCATGTATGCACTTATTATATGCAAGATTCATAACTAAAGCTTTAAGAGACATGGGCTACTTAAACTTTGATGAACCATTTAAAAGTTTAACTCACCAAGGATTAATCTTAGGACCAGATGGATTAAAGATGAGTAAATCTAAAGGAAATACTATTTCTCCTGATGAATATATAAAAGAATACGGTGCTGACGTATTCAGAATGTATTTAATGTTTGGATTTGCTTACACAGAAGGTGGAGCTTGGAGTGATGATGGTATTAAATCTGTTTCTAAGTTCATTGAAAGAATCGAAAGAATATTAGAATCATGCAGAGAAGTTATAAACTCTACAGAAAACATAAAAACAACTGTAGATTCTGCAGAAAAAGAATTAAACTTCTGGAAGCACACTGCAATAAAAGGTGTAACTGAAGATACAGATAAAATGCAATTCAATACTGCAATAGCAAGACTTATGGAACTTACAAATGCCCTTAATAAATATCTTCACGAAAATGTTAAGAATCCAGAATTCTTAAAAGAAACTATAACTGATTACATCAAACTATTAGCACCATTTGCTCCTCACTTTGCTGAAGAACAATGGAATCAACTAGGAAATACTTCAAGTGTATTCAATGAAAGATTACCAGAGTTTGATCCATCTGCTCTAATTAAAGATGAAGTTGAAATAGCAATTCAAGTTAATGGTAAAATCAAAGCAAAAATCATGGTTTCTTCTAGCTTAGATGAAGAAGGTATAAAAGCAGCTTCATTAGAAAATGAAACTATTAAAGAAAATACTAACGGAAAAAATATCGTAAAAGTTATTGTTATTAAAGGTAGACTTGTTAATATAGTTGTTAAATAGTCTTAGATATGAAAAAAGGATATGGCATCGGGACAGTAGATAGATTTGTGTAAAAACAAAATCTATCTACTGTTTTTTTGTATGAACAGTTGGTAGTTTTGGAATAATAAAACATATAAGTTTAGGAGGAATTATTATGACAAAAAAAATTGATACTAACTTTGACTACAATGAAGAAATAAAAAAATGTAAAACCATCGATGATGTTATGGGTAAGAATGGGCTAATACAGAAACTTGTAAAAGATGTCCTTGAAAATATATTAGAAGGCGAAATGGAAGAGCATCTTGGAAGAAATAAATATGAGCGTACAGAATCAAATAATCAAAGCAATAGAAACTATAGAAACGGGTATAGCAGTAAAAATCTACGAAGCTCCTTCGGTGACGTCGACTTAGACGTACCACGTGATAGAAATGCAGAATTCGAACCTCAAATTATAAAGAAATATGAAACTGTCTGTACTGAGTTAGATAAAAAAATTATATCTTTATATGCTAAAGGTATGAGTACAAGTGATATCCAATCAGAGATTGAAGATCTATATGGAATAAAAATATCTCCATCGATGGTATCTAAAATAACAGATAAAGTACTTGCTAGCGCTACCGAATGGCAAAATAGAGCTTTGGATAAAATATATCCTATCGTTTATTTAGATGCTATGTACTTTAAAGTTAGAAGTAATGGAAAGATAATTAATAAAGCTGTTTACATTTGTTTAGGATATACAATGGATGGCTATAAAGATATTTTAGGTATATGGGTTGATGAAGCAGAAGGTGCTAAGTTCTGGTTAGGAATTTGTAATGACTTAAAAAATAGAGGAGTTAAAGAAATATTAATTGCATGTATGGATGGTTTAAAAGGATTACCACAAGCTATTAAAACAGTATTTCCATCAGTAAATATTCAAACATGTATTGTTCACCAAATTAGAAATTCAATCAAATATATAGCTTCAAAGGATAAAAAGGCATTTATGAAGGATTTAAAAGAAGTTTACAAAGCATCAACTGAAGAACTTGCGTTGGCGCAGCTAGACAATTTAAAATCTTTGTGGGGTGATAAATACGCTATAGTTATTGATTCTTGGTATAATAATTGGAGTAATCTATCAACATTTTTTGATTTCTCTCCAAGCATAAGAAAGATGATATATACTACCAATGCACTTGAAGGGTTTAATCGTCAAATACGTAAATTTACTAAGGTTAGAGTGATCTTTCCTACAGATGAATCGTTAAATAAGTGTGTTTACTTAGCTACGATGGAAATAATAGAAAAATGGAGTCAACCTACTCCAAATTGGGGTGCTACGCTAGCGGAGCTATCAATAATATTTGAAGATCAATTAAAAGATGAATTAGCTTAGAAGCTTGTACTTTTATTGATTAATATGCATACTTTTAGATTTTATTGAAATACTAAAAAAGGTAATAAAAAACATTATTAGTATTTCTTAAATATAAAAAAATATTACTGGAAATCAAAATTTCCAGTAATAATAAATTGATAAAAATACTAATTACACAAAACTATCTAAACTCTCATGGCATCTGCCATATCCTTTTTTATAAGATATTTCTTATTTCTTTAAGCTTTTCGAGAAGTTCAAAAAATTTCCTAAAGTATATTCTGTATTCTTGGCTATCAAGAATTTCATAGCCCTCAGAAGCATATCATCTGCTAAAATAAAAATCTTTAAAATTTCTACACAAGCTTTTGAATATTTAGAATTTAAATTATAAATATTCAACTCATTTCATATAACGTCTTTCTAAAATATCAACTACCTGCACTTTCATATGATCTTATTCCAATTGTCCATATTTTATATGCTACTGTAATGGATATTAATGAAATAATCACAGTAAGCAATACTCCTACTTGAAATGATTCTTTTCCTAGGAAATAAGCTGCTGGATAGTATCCAGTGAAAGCAAATGGTATTATTCCTATTAATATGAATTTAATAACCTTAGGATATATACCAATTGGATATTTTGCAAATGAACTAATCTGATATGTCATAAATAAATATGAAAAGGATGATTTTGTCCAGAATGCTATTGATGCTACTGCAAGCTTTATTGCTGAATATATAATTGTAGAAAATATTATAACTACAACTAATATTATTAATTTTTTTATTCCGAATTGTATCCCTAATTTTGCTGATGAATATACCGTAAGCATAACTCCAACTATTATTTCACCAAGTCCATCAGGTTGTACACTTTCAGATATAACCTGAAATAATGGATTAAGAGGACGTAAAAGATATCTGTCAAACTCTCCTTCAACAATAGTCTTCCATGTAAAAATCCACAGATAATCTGTAAAGACATGGTCTATTCCCCTAGGTATCTGAGCCATTCCGTATATAAATAATATTTCATAAAATCCCCATCCATCTAATGTTGGAACTGAATTAAATATAAGCTGAATAAATATTATTCCTGTAAATTGAACCAAAAGAAATCCTATAAGTCCAAGAACTAAACTTGCTCTATATTCTATGAGAACTTTAATGTATTGCTGAAAAAACTTATTATATAATCTAATATATCTCATCATAATATTAACCTCCCAATATGGTTAAGTTCTTTACCAGAGCCTTATACATAACTTTTCCTATAATCATCATGACTATAACCCAAAATATCTGTCTTCCAAATGCTATGCATATTTCATAAGAACTTAACTTGTTTTCAAAAATCATACAAGGTGTATATATTATTGATTTGAAAGGAAAGAAATCAAATATATTCTGTACAACTTTAGGAAAAAATGCTATTGGTACAAGTGCACCTGAAAAAAGTGCTGTAACCGCTTGCATTATCTGATTTACCCCCCACATATTTGTTATCTTGAATGTTAAAAGCCCCATTGAATAGCTATAGTAAAAATTTATAAAATAAGATAGTACTACACTCAAAAAATACATAATTACATTAGGAATTGTAAGTCCTATTTGTGTTTTCATAGCAATAATTAAAACTGCTGTAAATCCTATTATAAATACTAAAATAAATCCATAAAGCATACCTCCAAAGCCTTCAAAAAGCATTCTTTTTTCATAGCTTATTGGCTTTATAAGATTTGATGCTATTGATCCATTCCTCACTTCCCTTGATATTGTATTGCCTACTTCTGTCCCTATCAATCCTTGAGTGATAAATGATAACAGTACATATACTATCATGTCATTATAAGAGAACCCATTTAGAGTTCCTTGTGATGAACTGCTATAAATAGCTTTCCAAAGATAATACGTGACAGCCAAGATCATAGTATCTCCTAATACAAACATTATTGTATTAGCCTTATATGCAATATTTCTTTGAAAAACGTTTTTGGTAAAGGTAAAATATGATTTAATGCTTAATGATTTTTTCATATATTATACCTCTTTTCTATATATTTTTTTTATAATGTCATCAATACTTGTTTCCTTTACAGAAAAATCTTGAAGTATATAATTTTCCATAAAGTATTGAATTATCTCCATTTGTGAAATCTTATTCTTATTGAATGTTATATTTATTTTTCCATCCTCATCACTTAGATTCAAATCATTATTATCTAGATTAAAATAAGAATTAATATTTATCTTATCTTCTAATTCGTTTTTCTTAATTAATATAGATACATTAGTCATATATCCATACTTCTCTTTTATTTCGCTTAAACTTCCATCGTAAATCTTTACACCTTTATCAATTATTATTATCCTGTCACATAATTCTTCTATATCTTCAAGGTCATGTGTAGTTAATATAACTGTTGTATTATATTTCTTATTTATTTGCTTTATTGCATTTCTAACTTTTTCTTTTACAACAACATCAAGTCCTATGGTAGGCTCATCAAGATAAAGAATTTTGGGATTATGGATTAGTGACGCCGCAAGATCTGCTCTCATTCTTTGTCCTAATGAAAGGGTTCTTACTGGTCTTAACATAAATTCATCTATTTCTAGAACCTCATTAAAAAACTTCATTCTTTCTTTAAAGTCTTCTGAAGAAACACTATAAATATCTCGAAGTAGAGAAAAGGTTTCACTTAAAGGCAAGTCCCACCATAGCTGAGTTCTTTGTCCAAAAACTACACCTATATTCATTGCATTTTCTGTTCTATTTTCATATGGAATTATGCCATTCACTTCAACTTTTCCACTTGTAGGAGTTAAAATTCCGGTCATCATTTTTATTGTTGTAGATTTTCCTGCACCATTTGAACCTATATATCCAACAACTTCTCCTTCTTCAATTTCAAAATTCATATTATCTACAGCACTTGTTACTGTGTATTCTGTTGAAAATAAAGATTTTATAGCACCTTTAAATCCTGGATACTTCTTATTTGTCTTAAATTCCTTGGTTAAATTACATACTTTAATCAAAAATATCAACTCCTATACTGGCAGGTTAATTAAACATATCTTTATGCATAATTTATATTAATTTTAATGGCCACCCAAGTCAACATTATTTAACTTATTTTGTAATAACTTCAAACAGTTTTGTGATTTATTACTAAATAAACTAAAAGAAAAAACTGCCAGAATAAAATCTGACAGTTATAAATAATGCATTTATTTTTCAAAATCCTTATACATTAAACTTGGCTGTATACCAGAATTATTTTGATATTTCCCACTATTGTATAAATCATATTCACCATGAATATCATGATAATAAATCTGACATATGTCAACATTAGGATAAATTCTTATAGGTTGAACACAGAATATTTCAAGAGTCCAGTATCCTGCAAATCCAATGTCTCCAAAACCTGCTGTAACATGAATAAACAATCCAAGTCTTCCTGTAGATGAACGTCCTTCAAGCATTGGTACAAATTTTTCTGTTTTTGTAAATTCATTAGTTCTTCCTAAATATAGTTTACCTGGCTCTAATAATAATCCTTCTTCTGGTATAACAATCTTTTTAGTTGGATTTGGAGTCTTCATATCCAATACATTATTTTCATAAACTAATAGTTCATTAAATAATGATAAATTATAGCTATTTGGATTAATCCTGTTTTCATCAAAAGGTTCGATTAATATATCTTTTCCTATGTTCTTTAAAATTTCTTTTCCTGATAATATCATTTTCTTCATTCCTTACATATCTGAATTTAATATTTCCTTGAACTCATATAGTATTTTTGTAACTTTATTCTCATTTAAAGGTTTGTATCTTTTAATATAACCTGACGATTGAAGTTCTGTATATAAATCTTTGCACATGCCAACCCAATTTTCTGGCACATAAACCCATAATATATCCTCATATTTACAACTAAGCATAAAATGCTCCATTCCCCAAAAAGAATACTCCTCAATTTCATGAAGCTTCATAAACTTCTTATAATCCTTAACTACTTTTAATGTTAAAGAATAATTGTATATATCTACGTAAAAAAAGTCAAACTTTTCTCTCTCCGCTTTGAATGCATCTGTACATATTATTTTTATTTTTTTATTTTCTTTAAAATTATCCCTGTACAAATCAATTATGTCTTGACTCGTCTCATAAACAATAACTTCACTTACATTTTCTTTCTTTGCCATTTCCAAAGCAACATATCCAAGTCCAAGTCCAACTATTCCAACTTTTCCACGAGCATAGCATATAGCTTCATAGGAACTTTCTATCTCTCTTGGATCAATTCTCATAACACACTTATCCTCTTTTAGAAGTTCCACTATTTCTATATTATATTCTTCAATATTTTTATACATATATCCATGAATATCTTTTTTCTTAAATATTCTTCTATCTATTTTATATAAACCCTTATTCCCATCTTTTATAGCATTATTATATTCTTTTAAAATTGTAAGAATATATTCTTTGTTATATGGTTTCATAAAAAAATCCTTTCTCGCAATATTCAAACTTTATTAATCTATTAATAAAAAATTATATCATATATGTATTACTTTTTTTGTCATATGTAGTATAAAAGTAATTATAATTTCATATTTTAATTTGTCTTTTTATTTTACATTTTATATGCTATACTAATTTTACAATGACTTTTGTCATTAACTTTATTAAAAGTAGGTGTTAATTATGAAAAACATTACTATAAGCGAAGAAGCTTACAATGAGTTTAAAGGATTTTTAGAAGAAAATAACATAACTGATTTTAATATTAGAATAAATTTTGCTGGATTCGCGTGCAGCGGTCCAATATTTAATATTTCAATTTCTCAAGCAACTGATGCAGATGAAGTTGAAAAGATACATGATATTTCATTTATTTATGAAAAAACTTTAATTGATCAATTCGGTGGATTTATAATACTTTCATCTGAAGAAAATGAAGGTAATGGCTTAAGCCTAAAACCTGTAATCCAGCCTGAAGGCGGATGTGGTGGTTCTTGTAGCGGATGCCACTAATCCATTAGTTAGCTTTTAAAAGCTAACTATTAACAGTTATGGTCATACATAAAACTTATTTATGTATGACTTTTTCTTCTATATAAAATTAAACTTAATTAGAATATTTTTTCTTAATTATTAGCATATAAAATCTTTAGCTATAGACATCAGCTGCAAGCTGATCTTCTGCCTCTATGTTCCATTCTACTTCAATATAGTCATTGCTTATGTCATATATACCGTTAAGCATATCAATCCAGTAATGATTTCTTATAACTTTCTTTTGTTTACTTTCTCCACTATGTCCATTTAGCATATTTCCATTGAAGTCATTGAAATATTCATATATTCTCACTGACATATCCTCCATTGCTTTAAAACAATCTAAGTCTCTGTCTTCTAAAATAAGCTTACTCTGCTCATTTTTCATTTCTTTACTTAAAGTCGATAACATATATTCTTTTATTTTTCCATGAATATCTTTTTGTATTACCTTATCAGACTCTATGTTCTTTGCAAAAATTGATACTGAACGCTGAGTATAATCTGCATACTGTTCCCACAGTTTTATAACGTCACTTGCAATAACATCATAATTCTTATATAGTTTCAAAATTTCTTCATTTCTTATGCTGCCACTATCTAAACTTGTATTTAATATATCCATAATTCCTTCATTTCTTTGTCTTATCTCTTCTATTTCAACATAAGATTCCTGGCCAATATTATATTTGTAACTATATATTTTACATGCAGAATAAATATTAGTTATTATACTTACAACCAATACTACAGAAAGCAAAACAATCCAATCCTTGCTTTTTAGTTTTATTTTCAAAAACACCCAACCTTTCTTTATTAATTAATGTTACCTAAATAAATTATATATATTGTACTTAGTAAATCTATGTATGCACTATATTTTTAAAGTTATGTATTTATTTTTAATCAATTACTAAATACAACATATAAATTTTATAAATCACGTTTATTTTAACATATGTTATCTCATTTGCATATCTTATCTCGCCCAATCATGTATAACTTCATTGACCATCTGAAGACCTATATTCCCTTCAAGCTTTTCATATTTTTCTCTATGTATTCTTTTTACTTCACCATAAGATTCTTTTAAAGATAATTCATCATCTCCACAAATTACCCATAATGTTTTTTTATTAAAAGGCTTAATTTCTAATTCTTTTTCACCAACTCCATCAGTAAAATATACTAATATACAGTTTTTCAGGTTTTTATCTCTTATATACTTAAATACTGGTGAAAACAATGTAGATCCATTTTCTCTACATCTTTTTTGAATATCTTTCTCACTACGAAGTTTATATACTTTTCTTATTTCATTATCACATTCAATTACTGTAACTTTATTTTTTGAAGCATGAGTTATACTTAATATCTCGATAAGAATTTTTTTCATTTCATCATCTTTCATACTTGCACTTATATCTATTGCAACAACTACTTCTGCTTCATTTTTAGGTAAAGTCCCTCTTAAATCAAAACGTTCAGGCTGTCTTCTGTTTCTTCTTACAATAGTTTTTTTATATCCTGACTTCATTGCTGGTATTGCATTTTTCAATACTAGCTCCCATGATATTTCTGGTTTTTCATCATATGCAAGTATTATTTTTTCAAGCCCCTCAGGAGTATTTTTATTATAAGCACTTATTGCTGTTTTTTTAGTTAATGAGTTTATACTTTCTTCATCTATATCAATTTCATCCCATATTTCATGAGCTTTATCCATTTCAAGAAGAAATTCTTCATTTCCATTTTCATTAAATTTATCTTTTTTTATTCTAGATTTTATAGATTTATAAATTTCCTCTGCATACTCTTCAATGCTTCTATTTTCCGCTAAATTTAAATTATGCTCCATATTTATAGCCTCAAGTTTTCTGCTATAACCAGGAAGATCCTTTATGTACTGATTTATTGAAATATCTAATGCCACTCCAACAGCCTCTTTGCTAAATCTATTTTTAAGCTGTTTTTCTCGCTCAAAATGAAGATTCATTATATGATATATCTCATGTTTTAACAAAGCAGCCATCTCTCTCTTAGTACAGTTAAGAAAGAAAAAAGGATTAAAATACATATTGAAGCCATCACGTTTTGGAATAGTTGCAATTGGAACCTTAATGTCAAACCTTATTTCACGTTTTATACTAAGCATAAATTGTCCAAAAAAAGCATCCTGTCCTTGAAGAAGATATAGTATTACCTTTTCAACAATATCAAAAAATCTTCTGTTATAAAAATCTCCACATTTTTTCTTTTCATCCATTAGAAAAACTTCTTTTAGAAGTTCTTCTCTTTCTTCATTAAAATCCACATAAATCACCCCTTTTTCTTAATTAACTATTTCATTTTATGAACTTTATAATTAATACTAAAATTATATACTAACTTCACCATTAATTATTAATTAAAATATCTCTTATTTAAAAATATTAAAGAATGCTTCTAAGAACTTGTCATTATCAAGCAATTTTTCATAAATACTCTCTCTATAGTCTCGTTTTATCTCTTTCATTATTCCAAGTCTTAAATCTCTTGGATATAAATCAAGCAATTCAGAAAATAAATTTAAATTTCTTTCGCTATTATTTTCTTTTAAATAGTTAACAGCATTTTTTACTAATATATATAATCTAGAATGATTTTCCTTTTGTATTTTTTCCTTTAATTCAAATTCAAGTACATCATTTTCAAATATATCATCAACTTTAATTAATGGTTTTTTTAGATTCATAATAAAACTACTAAAATCATTTGTAATACTTGAGCCTACATTTCCTTTAACTACATTTAACAATGTTTCAAAAGGATATTTATCTTTATTATTTATGTAAATATCATATGATTTTGATACTCTTTCCCAACTTCGAGGTGTAGCTTTAATTGTTTCACTACTGTCTGGAGTATGAAGATACTGTGGAAATACTGAAAGAAATTCTATTATATGTTCATTTATATTTCCTTCTTTGCTCATTCCCCATCTTATCCATTCCTTAATATCTGAATCAAGTTGAATCCATACAAATCTATCTTCTTGTGCAGGGTCTAAATCAACAACTTCATATTGACTATTATAAAAACCATCATTTCTACTTGAAGGATTCATAGCTGCAATTACTTTTACCCTGTCATTTAGAACATATCCGTTTATTTCTCTGTTTAGTATTAAATTCATTAATTCCTGTGCAACTGAATGATCACATCTGTTTAATTCATCTATAAATAATATAACCTGCGCTGTTTCATATTCTTTTAAAATTTTATCTATTTCAACAAGTTTATGGTGTGTTGCATAAACAGTAGTATTATTATTTACAATAGGAAGTCCTCCTATTTCACCTTCTTTTAGAAGATTTGCATCTATAGTAACAAGATAATAACCATTATCTCTTGCTATATATTTAATTAGAGAAGTTTTTCCTATACCACTTTCTCCAATTATCAAGGGTACTTCATTTGATTCAAGTACTAAACTGACAGCATTTATACATTCTGAATAATTCATTTTCCTCACCTTTCCTCGTTCTATATTGACAGCTTATAATCAACTAAAAATTTCTTTGCATTCTTGCTGCCATATTCCCTAATAAAATTAATTTTATCCATTTCTAGTATTTCAAGTTCTAAGAAGTCTCTTATGTACTCCCTGCTTATATCCTCTTTTTTAACCATATTTACTAGTACTTCTACAACTAAATCAACATCAATACTTTCATAAATATATTTGACCACATTAATATTAGCTTCTATAAACAGCTTAATTTCATCTAAATCATAATTATTCATATAATTTATAGCTTCACCATTAGATTTAACAGCTTCTATCTTTGCCTTAAGTGTAGGTTTATTTATAAATTTAATCGCTGCATAATATGTTTGTATTGCTTTAAGTTGAACTTTTTCACTTGGATCCTCTATATATTTTATTGCATCATAGTCTCTACTCACTGCAATAATCTGAAGTTCTTCACTTGGATTCTCAATAAACTGTATCGCCCATCCCTTAGTTCTTACCGCTTCCTCAATAACTTTAGGTGTTTTTATTTTAATGTATTCTAATGAGTTCCATGCACTTTTTACACACATAACAGCTACATCTTCATCCATATTAATAATATATTTTGCTGCTAATGGACTTCTTTTTATAGCTTCAATTTGAAGGTCTTTTTCAGGATTATCTATATACTTTATATTTGTTCCATTATTTTTTATAAGAAACAATTTAAATTCATTATCACAATCTTCTATTTCTTTTATATATTCTGGATTATTTTTTAACTTCAATAATATTTCATCTTTTTTCATATAATTCTCCTCCTTTTTTTATTAAACTTAGTTTACTACAGAAATGTTTTTATAGATAGATATATGTTTCAACTCTCTACTACTACGCCAAAATTAAAGAAAGCTATGTTTAAGATAAAACTTAAACATAGCTCTTACTAATCTTTATATCTTTCAATTTCTCTTTTAACAGAAAAAAGTAAACTGTTGAGTTCCCACACTTCCCCTTCTTCTATAAGCTTATTAAGTGTCTTTTCATATCTTGATGCCTCTGCATGTTTGCCTAAGGACATAAGGGTTAAAAGTGCATTCATAATACTTGTAATTAAATGTGACTTAACTTCAAATAATTTTTGAGCATCCTTTATTTCATCCTTTATTTCAAGCATTTCTTCATCTAATCTAAATGCTGCATCAGCTGAACGTTTAAGCTTTTCTTTAAGCTTTTCTGGTATATGCTGCTTATATTTATAATTTAATGAATGTTCTATTGTTGCCCAGAAATTCATTGCAAGTGTTCTTATCTGGAATTCTGCTAATATTTCTACTGGTCCTTCTGCCATATTAACAGGATACTTTATTATCATATGATAACTTCTATATCCACTGCCTTTAACATTTCTTACATAATCCTTTTCATAAAGAATCTGCATATCTCTACGGCCTCTTAAAAGTTCTACCACTGTATCTATATCATCAACAAATTGACACATTATTCTTATTCCAGCAATATCCTCAAGTTCATATCTTATTCTATCTATAGGTATACCAAACTTATTTGCTTTCTCAAGCATACTTGAAACTTCTTTTACTCTCCCTGTAACAAATTCTATAGGTGAGTATTCATTTTTTTTTCTATATTCTTTTCTAATTGATCTTAATTTAACCTTTAACTCATCAACTGCTTGTTCATAAGGCATTAAGAAATTCTTCCAATCATTTATAGCCATTGATATCACCCTTTTTATCATCTCATTCTTTACTATTATAGCAAAAAGTTTAAATTATGTATAATGATTAATCAAAATATTCCTTTATTTTTTTAATATACATTATTAATTTTCTTAATTATGATATAATTAAATATATATATATTTTTTATTACTTTGAGGTAACTTTTATGATGACAGATGATGTACGTAATTATTTATTTGATAAGACAGTAACTTGTCCTGTATGTAATTCTACTTTTAAAGCAACATGCGTGAAATCAAAAACGCCACGAATAGACTCTAAGGATTCAGATTTCTTTATACGATATAGTCCTAAGGTTAATCCTTATTTTTATGATGTATGGTTATGTAATTCATGTGGTTATGCTGCTCTGAAGTCTGATTTTGAAAATATCAGAAACTACAGAAAAGAACTCGTTATGAGTAACGTAACACCAAAATGGATCCCTAGAAGCTATCCTAGAATAGCGGATGAAAAAAATGCCATCGAACGCTATAAACTAGCACTTTTAAATGCAGTGCTCACTTCAAGTCATGACAGTACAAAAGCTATGATTTCACTAAAAATAGCATGGATGTTTAGGCTTTTAAATGATAGTGTTTCCGAAATGTCATTTTTAAGACAAGCATTAGAAGGATTTAGAAATGCATATCAAAATGAACCATTCCCTATATATGGACTTCAAAGAGATTCCTTAACATATCTTATTGGAGACCTAAATCGAAGGGTTGGAAATGAAGATGAAGCTTTATTGTGGCTTTCAAAAACTATAGTTAACACTAATGCTTCTCATAGGGTTAAAGAAATGGCCCGAACAATTAAAGATTTAATTAAAAATAAGTAAGCTACTATTGTTACATAGCAGGAGGTATATTTAATGAATATTTTTAAAAAGAAAAAAACAACAAATAACCAAATTGAAGAAAAAAATCTAAACACAGAAATTGAAATGGCACAAGAACAAAATGATGAAAGTCTAAATTCAGCTACAATTGATAAGGTTAACATTTTAAAAAATAAAACAGAAAATATAAACGATTCATTAAAAACACTATCTGATTCTGTTTCATTGTTAACAACTTCTACAAATAACAATTCAAAAGAACTTTCTAATACAAAAAATATATTAACTGGCTTCAGTTCAAGTATGGAAGGGTTAGCAGAAAATATTACAAATGTTCATATAAAAGTGTTAGATTCAGAAAAGATTGCTGATTCAGGATTGAATGTAATTGATAACCTCGATACTTCTCTAAAAGATCTTGAAAGCTCTTTTACTGTGTCCAATTCTACTGTTAATTCATTAGTATCAAAGTTAGAATCAGTTAATCTAATTACAGATTCTATCAGTCAAATAGCTAATCAAACTAATCTATTATCTTTAAATGCAGCTATTGAAGCAGCAAGAGCGGGAGAAGCTGGTAAAGGTTTTTCTGTTGTTGCTGGAGAAGTAAAACGTCTTGCTGAAAATTCAGAATCAGCAGTAAAAAGCATAACTAAAATTCTTGATGAAATTAAAGAAGATATCATGAGAACATCTAAAGCTATGGATACTGGTAACTCTGCATTAAAAATTCAGCATAACTCATTATCTGATGCTAAAACTAGTTTTTCAGATATAAAATCATCAATCGAAAATGCAGCTGATGAAATTAATACTTGTATAACTAATCTAGTTACTGCTTATGAAGCTAAAGATACAGTTATTTCATGTGTTGATAGTCTAGAAAAGAATTATGCAGAGCACGAATTACTTACTAGCGAAATTGCATCTACAATTGATTCAAAATGTAATGAAATTCAAGCTCTTTCAAGTGAATTATCAGAAATTTAATTTTTCTATTTAAAACAATAGGATACCACCTCTAAAGCTAGGTGGTATCCTATTGTTTGTAAAAAATTCGCTAAAGAATTCTCTTAGGGTTAAAATCTATATAATCTGCTGATGTTAAAATATATTCAACATTTCCCCACAATCCATTTAACAATTTTCCTTGTAATACAGGACCATGTAAATGACCATATATGACCTTTTCAACACTATATTCCTCTATTATGTTAACAAAATCAGATTTTTGAAATTTCTCATTAGTTGGTGGATAATGAAGCATGACTATTATTTTTTCAAATCCTTGCTTCCTTGCCGCATCTAATGATAATTTAAGTCTTATAAGCTCTCTTTTATAGATTTTCTCATCCTTTAATGTAAATTTATCACCACCTGGACATATCCATCCTCTTGTTCCACAGATAGCATAATCTTCATAAACATAAAAGTTATTTTGAAGAAATTTTGTGTTTTCATACATTGCATTTAACTTTGAAATGCTGTTCCACCAATAATCATGATTGCCTTTACTTATAATCTTCTTTCCTGGAAGTTCATTAATCCAATCTAGATCATATATGCTATCTTCTTCTTTTAAAGACCATGATATATCACCTGCTATAAGAACCATATCATCATTAGTTATCTTAGAAATCCAATTTTCTTTTATTTTATCACAATGATTTTTCCATTTATCACCGAATATATCCATAGGTTTTTCAACATTAAATCCTAAATGTAAATCTGAAATAGTATAAAGTGCCATTAAATTTTCACCTTTCTCTTTTGTCTTATCTCTTCTTATCCAGATCAGTAATAAACGCTATTACATGGGCAACAGCTTCATATAATTCTTCTGGAATCTCCGTTCCAACATCAACATTACATAACAAATCCGTAAGTTCCTTATTATATACTATAGGAACATCATTTTCCTCAGCTTTTTCTATTATTTTATCCGCAATGTAGCCCATACCTGATGCAGCCACTGTTGGCGCATCACTATTGAATTCATATTTTAATGCAGCTGCCTTTTTCCTCTGATTCATTATTTTCTCCCCTTCATAAAGTAATTATAAATTATATAAACTTCAAGCTATCTTCATAATAAGTTAATACGTCTCTAGATCATTTTATATATAAAACAATTATCTACAATTATAATCTTAGATTATAATTGATTTAATTTTACTCTATAATTAAATTTAGTACAAATACTAATATATATATTTCAATTAACATGCGAAAATTTATGTTGAAATCACTATTTCATTTTTAGATTATAATTGTAAAATTCATGGTACAAAATATATTTTTTACTTACGACTATTATACTTTTAAAATATCTATCTGGATTTATTCAGCACTATCATTTAATAACCTCAATATATAATTTAAACCTTAGTATCTATAGCTGATATTGTTACATCATTGAAAAACGCTCTTGTACTCACAATATCTGCACGTTGTTCTTTTGCATCAACTTTAACGCTTACATATACTCCTAAAGTTGCAAGACCATCAATAAGTCCTTTTTTATGATTCTCTAAAACAACCGTATATTTATCATCACATTTTAAATTTACATCTATCCTATTTTCTCTCATTGTTAAATATCCATCAACTTCACCTAAATTAGATGTTTTTATCGACAATACCATCTTTGTATTAGTAGTATCTATTTTCTTTCCTTCTTTTCTATTATCTTTAATTATAAGCTGACATGGATACTTATTCATCTGACCTGATATATCAAAATTTAAGCAATAATATTCATTACTTATTGAATTAAATACCTTTATATCATTTATATTTTCTTTTATTAGGTTAGTTATCTTTCCTGAAACTGATTCTTGTGTTGATGTATTTGCTAATAGTTCCTTTACAACATCCTTAACATTATCAATTTTAGACCTTATTTCATTTTTTATACTATCAACTCTATTTTCATCATCTACTGTATTTATAAGATTACTTATAAAAGAATTAGTATTTTCAGCTTTTTTAGGCATTACAAAAGATTTTTCTTGTACTAATGGGTCATTCTTTAATGTAATTGCTTCTGCACTACCTTTAAAAATATCATTTTTTACAATTTCCTTAATATCTGGTTTTTCAATATTGGTTTTATTTTGAACTATTTCAGTTATCTTTTTAAATTCAGTGTCTGTAAGCTTTACCTCTTTTCCTTCAGCTTTACTTAATATATCTTCTACTCTTGCTTTATTTGTAGACTCTATAAGACTTGAAGCTTGAGTTTTAGGTTTATCTTCACTTAAAGCTGTATCTCCCACAATGTCCTTTATAGATTGAGAAATATTTTTATCATTTAACTTCTCCATTATAGATTTATCTAAAACATTTTCTCCTTCAATTGCACTATCACCTGCTAATGTTTTCAATATTTCAAGTACATTTATTTTATTGTTTGATGGATCATGTTCAGCATATACCTTTGAAAAGGCTGCTGTATTTAAAGAATTATTATCTACTTTTTCTTGGTGTATTGGTTGCTTTGTAGTATCACTTATCTGTATATCTTTTGCACTAAGCTCTATATCTGATGAATTAAGCTTTTCTTTAATAGATAAAAGTATTTTTTCTATTGAAGAATCTCCCTTAAAAAGCTTATTAAAACTTTCTATATTATCTTGTGTAAAATCAATATTATTTTCTATGAATGTAAGTATATCTTCTTCACTCATATTTTTAAATTCACTTATAAATTTAGTGAGTATTTCCTTCATAGCCTTTCCTTGCTCACTATTTATATCTACACCTTTACTGGCTATATACTTTTCAAGAAAAGCATCTAGTTCATCTGGATCACATTGAATTTTTTCACTAAATTGAAGAATTGTTTTTATCTCATTTATATTTTCCTTTGATAATGAAAAATTATGCTTAACCATTTTTTTCAAAAGTTCCACATCTTCTTTTGATAAGCCTTCTTTTTCAACTACTTCCTGAAAATTTTCATCTCCTTCATCAACATTATTATTTGATGTATCACCTTTAACTAGTTTTAATTTAAGCTTTCCATTTTCAAATCCATCTACTTGAAATTTTACAAGCTTAATATCATCTAAATTAACTTTTCCATCTAATTCCGCAATAAACTGCCAACCATCTGACAGCTTTATTGTTACATCCTTACCATCACCCTTATCTACTATTCTTCCGGTAAATTTTTCACCCACTTCAAATGTTAATTTACTAGATACCTTTCGAGTGTTCATATTATATCCGTTATTTATATTCCAAATTCCTGGCATCTTTAATTTCACCTACTTTATTATTTTTATTATCCCCCGTAACCTTGTACTGAATTCACAATTCAATATGTAGTTAAATTTAAATCTATATATTCTAATAAATGTTTTATATATAAATCAAATAAATCCTGTAAGTTTTTCATATTTATTTTTCCTTGCTTACAGAATCAAAAAGTGAAATCCAATATAAATTTTCAATTAAAATATACTTCTAATATACTTATCGTAAGTAATATCTATAAATTAAGAAAAAGCTGCTTCTAATTTTAGAAACAGCTTAAATCTATTAAAATTATTTAATTTCTATTTTATTGTAGTTTTTCTTACCTCTTTTTATTAGAGCTATACCATCTTCGAAATCTTCTTCAGTTAAAACTCTTGAAACATCAGTAACTTTTTCTCCGTTTAATGATAATCCACCTTGCTCAACTAATCTTCTACCTTCTTTTTTAGATGGTAAGATTTTTGTGCTTGCCATAATGTCTATGATAGATGAACCTAATTCTTCCTTAGTAATAGATACTGTAGGAACATTTGACATATCTGCACCACCAGCAAATAATGCTGTAGCTGCTTCTTCAGCCTTCTTAGCTTCTTCTTCTCCATGTACAAGCTTTGTTACTTCAAATGCTAATACCTTTTTAGCATTATTTATTTCTGCACCTTCTAAGGCACCTAATCTTCTTACTTCATCCATTGGTAGGAATGTTAATAATGCTAAACATTTTTCTACATCTGCATCATCAACGTTTCTCCAGTATTGATAGAAATCATATGGTGAAGTTTTTTCTGGATTAAGCCATAAAGCTCCTCCAACTGTTTTACCCATTTTTTGTCCTTGACTGTTTGTTAATAAAGTACAAGTCATTGCCATTGCTTGACCTTGTGCTTTTCTTCTTACAAGTTCAACACCTGCAATCATGTTTGACCACTGATCATCTCCGCCAAGTTCCATCTTACAGTTATATTGTTGATTTAATACATAGAAATCATATCCTTGCATTAACATATAATTAAATTCTAAGAATGATAAACCTTTTTCTAATCTTTGTTTGAAACATTCAGCTGTAAGCATTCTGTTTACTGAGAAATGAACTCCTACTTCTCTTAAGAAATCAACATAGTTTAAGTTTAATAACCAGTCAGCATTATTAACTATTAATGCTTTATCATCACTGAAATCTATGAATCTTTCCATTTGCTTCTTTATAGAATCAACATTGTGCTGAATAGTTTCTTTTGTCATCATTTGTCTCATGTCAGTCTTACCACTTGGGTCACCAATCATAGCTGTTCCACCACCAATTAAAGCGATTGGTCTGTGTCCAGCTTTTTGCATATGAGCCATAAACATCATTGCAATAAAGTGTCCTACATGTAAACTATCTGCTGTAGGGTCAAATCCAATATAAAAAGTTATCTTTTCATTTTCCAATAATTTTCTTGTTTCTTCTTCATGAGTAAATTGTTTTATGTATCCTCTTTCTAACAGCTCATCTAATACATTTGCCATTATAAAATACCTCCCTTAATTCAGTTGACAATTGACAAGTGACAAGTTAATGATAAAATTTATTATTAACATATATTTAAATATGAGAAATTCCATTCACTACTATTACAAACTATAAATATAATAATTTTGCCTATTATCTATTGTCAAGTATAAACTACTATAAATAGTATATCCTCAAGTGATAAATTTGGCAACATAACATTAATACTAATACTAGCTATGCTCTTTTGGATTATTGTCCATATCATCTTTACAATTTTTTGTTCTATTGCATCCTGGTAGAATTACTTTGAAACTATGCTCAATTCTTGAATTTACAAATCTAACTTTGCCTCTATTCTTAAAAGCATCTCTTATTCTTGTAAATCCCTTTCCGTTGTTTAAAAATCTTTTTTTCTCATCTATAGTTATAAGCTTTTCATAAAGCCATATATTTCTCTTATTATAGTTTGTCCTTTCTCCTTTTATATTTTCATCTATAAATTCACCTGGACTTGATATAATAATGTTATTATTATCAATTGTTATCTCAACTATTCTATTTAAATCAAAATATTCTCTATAAAGAACTGCATTTTTTATACTCTCAATAATTGCATCTGAAGGATACTCTTCTGGCATTATTTCTAAAATCTTTTTTTCAGCCTTATCCACCATATCTATTAGATTTCCTTGAATTATATATCCCTCACCATAATCATCATTTAGTTTATTTACTATTTTTATCATATTATTTGGTATATATATATAATTGATATCACAAAAAACAAGTAACCCTCCATAGGTGCACTTTAACTTCTCACCCTTTCTATCATCGTAAGCGATTCCTGAACTTAAAAGTAAAAAATCTCTATTTTCATCTGTAAAATTTATTCCTTTACGTTTAAAATATTTATTTACTAAATCCATATTTAAAACATCTATATTACTCCTTATAAGAGGACATGTTTCTATTGTAAGACTTAAATTTTCCTCAAGAAGGGCAACTAATTCCTGTTTTCTCATAACATCTGTAGTTGAACCTCTCCTTATATAGAATGCACCATTTTCCCTAATTTGATATGGCTTCTGTCCACCATCATAAATAGAAATAACACCAATAGTCTTTCCGTTAAGATCAACAAAATCTACCCTCAAGGGGATCGGTGGTTCACATCTTGATGTTATTATCTGTTGAATACGTTCCTCCTTAAACATATCCTCACTTTGTATTCCTATTATTTTCTTAGTCTTATCCTGAATTCCAACTATAATATATCCCCTTTGACCATTTGAATTAGCTATGGCACAAATATCCTTGGCAAGTTCTTTTTTTCCTGTTTCAGTAGATAAATCTAATTTCAATTTAAAATCAAGTTTAAGACCTTCTTCTTTTTTTATTAAGGACCTTAGTTTTTTTATATCCATAAAAACCTCCATTGATTCTACATAAAACTATTTAATAAGTAAATATAATAAAATACAAAAAAAGTAGATACTTATTAATATAATACTAATTATAAATTAACCATCTACTTAAATATCTATATAGTTTGTTTTTTTAAAATTTTTGAATACAAAACCTTATTCTTTCCTTGTCTTTTGGATTCATATAAAAGGTCATCAGCCACTTTTATTAGTTCCTTTATATCTTTACTCTCTTCTGGATAAAAAGCCATCCCAAAGCTTGCTGTAACGCTATCACTTAAACCGTAACAATTAACCTTACTATTTTCTAATTCTTTACGAATAATTTCTATTTTATTAAATACACTCTCAGCATCTTTAATGTCTGAAATATACATTATTAATTCTTCTCCACCATACCTAGCAAGTAAATCATTTTCTTCTGTCCACTTTTTTAGTATTTTTGCAGTATTCTTAAGAACCTCATCTCCAAATTGATGTCCATAAGTATCATTTACATTTTTAAAATCATCAATATCTACCATTACTACTGCAAATTTCCTATCTTCATTTTCTTTTATTGATTTTTCTAAGAAATCTAAAAAATACTTTCTGTTGTAAATTCCCATTAAAGAATCTGTTTGAGTTAAATTTTCTAATTGTCTATATAAAAATGAATTTTCTATTATTATTGCAATTTGATTTGCAATAGATTTCAAAAATATTTTCAACTCTGTTGTCATAAAATTAAACATTTTATGTTCTACTAATATATACCCAATAAATTTACTTCTTAATACTATTGGTATTCCCATTATTGAATGTATGTCGACTTTAGCACTACCAGTCTGTTTTATTATATTTTCATCATTCATTATAAATTCTTCTTCTTTGCTTATACTAGCAATCTCTGTAGATGTAAGTTTTATATTCATGCTATCTATATTACTTGCTTTTATACTTAATTCACCATTCTCTAAAATGAAAATAGTTGAATATGTTACTCCTAAAATTCCTAGTATCATATCATTTATCATACTGATTAAATTATCATCACTAAGATATGCATTCATATATTTACCTATTTCAACAATATTAGATAGCGCATCTATGTTTTTTTCTAATTTTATATTCTTATTCACTAACTCCTGCATATGCTTTTCTGAAAATTGCTGATATGTTTCATATTCAGATTTCAAAGAATTATAAAGTTGTTTATAATCAATCACATTTCTCAACCACCCTTGAATCATAAAATTATGATTATCAACCTAAAATAATATAAACTTTATTTATATTAAAATATAAATTTAAGCTTAATCAGCTATAAATCATACATGAAATTCTATAATACTCTAATTATATGATACTGTATTTTTTTTACTATATCAAGTTGTCAATTTCCATATTTTTATTAAATCGTTCACATTATTGGGGATTTAATACAATTCTTATTTATAAATATTAATTATGTTTTTTAATATAATAACATAGAGTATACATGTGTTTATCTCCTATGTATACCCTATATTTTAATACTATTTCAATGTTATTTCATGATATAATTTATCAACATAATCAAAATTATCTGCAAGACTATAATTTTCTTCTACAAATTTTCTTGCATTCATTCCCATTGTATTCCTTAATTCTTTATCTTTTATAAGCACATCTATCTTATCTGTTAAATCTTCAACACTAGCTTTTTTAGCAACAAGGCTTGTAACACCTGGCTTAGTAGATTCCATAAGTCCACCAACATCTGATACAACTATTGGTGTCCCACAGCTTTCAGCTTCAACTGCTGCAACTCCAAAACTTTCACTATCTAGTGTTGATGGGAAAACTGCCACATCAAAATTTTGAAACTCTTTAACAACATCATCTGGATTTACAAAACCTAAAAATGTAACATCACTGTCTATATTAAGTTCTTTACATAAATTTTTAAGATAATCTTCCTGACTTCCTTTTCCTCCAATTCTAAGTTTTAAATTAACATCAGGATTTCTATCTTTTAGATTTTTAAATGCTCTAACAAGATATTGAATTCCGTATTTTTCTTCCAAAGTTTTTATCGTTCCAATAATAACTTCATCTTTTTCAATTCTTCCTGGTACAAATCTATTGATATCAACACCAAATGGTGTAACTTCAATGTCTTTATCTGTATATTTCTTTGTTTCATCCTTCATTACATTACTTGTTGAGTAAATATAATCAGCTTTTTTCAAATTATACTTAACCATCATTTTATGAATAGGAGACTTAATAGGGAAATCATAAACATCACTTCCCCATACTGAAATTATGTATGGATGATAATTTGCCAATGCACCTAATAACCCATAACTTGTTGCATAGTGTGCGTGAAGTATATCTGGTTTTATTTCATTTACTAATTCTTTTACTCTCTTAATCTTTTTAAAATACTGCAATTTATTTTTGTCAGTGGATTTTTTCATAACTGTATCATTAATATCTAGAGAATGTACAGTAACGCCTTCATACTCACCATTTCCCAAAGATATTACATGAATATCATATCCTTTACTTTTAAAATAATTTAACCATTTATGAGTATGAGCACTGTTTATATCAGCCAGATAACAAATTTTCATATCTAGTCCTCCAAATCTTTTCTTAATCTATCAATTAATATGAAATTACTAAAGATAATTCTACCATAATCTTTATATTTTATCTATTAACATGTCTATACCGTTGAGAGTCGATAATATAAGTTTTATAGTTTAGGTGAAAAATATTAATTTTCTTCAACTTTTATTGTTTAGGTTTCTTGATTTAATAATACAATTCTTTAACATTTAAAATTAATCCACAAATTTGACTTCATTATAATTTCCTCATACTGAAAATACTAGACCAGTTATATAAAAAATATAATTTTTTTGTATGACTAGTCTAAAGAATAAAAAACTAAGGCTATTTAATCTTAAAACAATTAAATAGCCTTAGTACATATTTAAATACTTTTATTTTTCTTTATCTTCATAAATTTCCCATGGTCTTGCATCAAGATATTTTATAAAATCATCTCTAAGCTCTTCTTTCTTCAATGCAAACTCAATTGTTGCCTGTAAAAATCCAAGCTTATCTCCTACATCATATCTTTTTCCTTCAAAATTATATGCATACATTGCTTCCTGACTTATAAGAGTCTTCAGTGCATCAGTAAGCTGTATTTCTCCACCTTTACCTGGTTTCGTATTTTCTAATATGTTAAATATTTCTGGAGTTATTATATATCTTCCTAGTATAGCTACATTACTTGGTGCTTCCTCAATAGATGGCTTCTCTACTAAATCTTTTACTTTATAAACTTTATCTTCAATATGAATGCCATTTACAATTCCATACTTAGAAACACTTTCTTCTGGTACTGTCTGAACTCCTAATATAGTAGTATTGTATTCATTATAGCAATCTATAAGTTGTTTTAAACAAGGTGTGTTACTATCTACAACATCATCACCTAAAAGCACTGCAAATGGTTCATCCCCTACAAATGTTTTTGCACAATGTATAGCATGACCTAATCCTTTAGGTTCCTTCTGTCTTATGTAGTGTATATCAACCATATCTGATATATCTCTTACTAATTCAAGAAGTTCTGATTTCCCAGATTTCTCTAATTCAAGCTCTAATTCTACAGATTTATCAAAGTGATCTTCTATACATTTTTTATTTCTTCCTGTTATAATAAGTATTTCTTCAATTCCAGACGCAATTGCTTCTTCAATTATATATTGAATTGTTGGCTTGTCGACTATTGGAAGCATTTCTTTTGGTTGCGCTTTTGTAGCTGGTAAAAATCGAGTTCCAAGTCCCGCAGCTGGTATAATTGCCTTTTTTACTTTCATATTTAATCGTCCTCTCATTAAAGATTTTATTTAACTCTTTGTACTCATATGTTATCACTTTTACATGTGTAAATCAATTTAAGTTTTAAACGTTTTAATAATAATATGACCATATTATTAACTCTATATCAATTTAATTATTTATTTTACATACTACATATATATTATCGTAAAATTTTATTATGAAACTTTATTATTTTCATTGATTAATTTATATTATTTAAACACATCCTGAAAATTATTGTTATAAAATTAAAGAATTGTTTTAATGAAAGTTATATAAAAGATACTTCCAACTCCTAATTTACTTTCTACTGTAATATCTCCATTGTGAGCTTTAACAATAGCCTTACTAAGACATAAGCCGATTCCTATACTTGTTGGATCAATTGAATTCTCTCCTTTATGAAATCTATTAAAAATTTTTTTCAATTGTTCTTTCTCAATTCCTTCTCCATTATCTTTAATAATTATTACTATATTTATAGGTGTTTCTTCAAGAGTAATCTCAATTTCCCCTTTTTCACCTGTATGCTCTATGGCATTTTTAATTATGTTGCTTATAGCTTCCGATATCCACTTTCTATCATGATAAAATATAACTTCATCTTCATTTTCAAAAATTATCTTTTGATTTTTTTCTTCTGCTTTTACTCTTAAAGGATTAATACTTTCATTTATAGTATTATTTAATGAAATATTATCTTTATGATATTCAACTACATTACTTTCAAGCCTTGCATATTTAAGTAGTGTTTTTACAAGCCATTCCATTCTTTGAAGCTGCTCATTGCTTAACAAAATAAAATTTTCAATTTCTTCATCAACCATATTTTTATAATCTTTTAAAATTTCATTATACATCTGTAATGCCATTAATGGAGTTTTTAACTGATGAGAAATATCATTTATTATATTTTTCAAATTAATTTTTTCATCTTGAAGTAAGGTTAAATTATTTTTAATTCTTTCTTCCATTTCGTTAAACCTAAGTTCAAATTTACTTAAACTGCCTTTATAATCAACTTTTATATCATTATCTAAAAACTTATTTTCAACTATATTTTCAGCTCTATATGTTAAGTATTTTAATTTTTTATATAATGGATTTAATATTGCTAACACTCCAAATATAACTACACTCATAGTGATTAACGTTAAAATTCCTATCATAATAAATGCAGTTTTACTCACATTATTAACTAAAGGATTATTATAGTATTTAAGATTATTATTATATGAATAGTCAGAAAGTATTTCTTCTCCTAGGCTAATGTTTTGTAATTTATTCTTTGTAATTATCGGTATTATTTCTTTAGCTAACTCAGGATTTTCACTTTCTATAGTACCTATAATTGAATTATTATTATTTATAATATTTTTATTTATAGCATTAATAGAATTAATATGAATTAGCGTAAAAACTACACCTTCAATAATCAAAGCTATTATAATAAACATCCAAATTTTAATTCTCTCATCTTTATAACATAATGGTGACATCTTAACTCACCACCTTAGGAGCCCACTTATATCCCACTCCCCTTATAGTTATTATAAGTTTAGGATTCTTTATATCATCTTCTATTTTTTCTCTAAGCCTTTTTATATTAACACTTAAAGCATTAGCATCAATAAAATTACCCTCTATATCCCATACTTTCTCTAGCATCATATCTCTAGTTAATACATTTGGGGCATTTTCCATAAGTAATAGCATAAGTTTATATTCATTTAGTGTAAGAGAAATTTCTTCACCATCTTTTCGTACTATATGAGCACCGTTATCTAATTCTAGATTTTCACTTTTAAAAACTTCCTTTATATTATTTATAGCATTATTTTTTCCTTTTCTTCTTAATACAGCATTTATTCTTGATACAAGTTCTCTTATTTTTACCGGTTTTGATACATAGTCATCGCCCCCTAAATCTAAACCTATAACAACATTATTTTCTTCATCACATGCTGTCATAAATATTATTGGAATATCATTCTTTGCTTTTCTTATTTCAGCGCACAATTCATATCCATCTCCATCAGGAAGCATTACATCTAATAATATTATGTCTATACTATCATTTAACATATTCCTTGCACTTTTTAAATTAGTAACGTGATCAACTTCGAACCCCTCTTTTTTCAAACTATATATAACTGCTAAAGCCACTGCCCTATCATCTTCAACCAATAATATTCTTTTCATATTCCACCTCTATTTATTCCTTGTTTCTTATGAGTTCATTTATTTCTAGTTTCTTTAACTTAGTATAAGGTAAGAAGCTGCTTAATAAGTTAACTAATAATAGTATTAATGCTCCCATTAGTATTATTAGATTTGGTATGTTATAAATTTGTCCCACACTATAGCTAAAAGCTATGCTAATTATCTTAAATGCTATTAATGATAACACTATTCCCATAGTACATGAAATAAACCATTGCACTATTCCCTCTAATATTATCATATTTCTAAACTTATCTTTTCTTATTCCTATAGCTAAAAATGTTCCTAGCTCCTTTTTTCTTGATATAATATTTATGTAGCGTGTATTTATTATGTTAATTGATCCTATACATACAACTAGAAATAACATAGTATATATCAATGTAGCTGATGCGTCCACAGTATTCTTATATGATTCTGATGTTTGTTTTTCTTCTATATAGTAACCTCCATTTTTATTTATTATCTCTTTAATAGTTGATATAGCTGTATTTCTATTAATATTTTTCTTTATATTTATACTTGTATTTATGTCACTGGATATACTACTTAAGCTATCCATTATATCTTTATTTTTATAATAAAATTCATCATTAACTATTATAGTTAATCTATTATAATATCCAAATCTATTTCCACTGATTAACTTATCACTATTAATACATCCTAAAAACTTTGAATATATTGGAGATTTATTGTTTTCATTCAGATATAGTTTTACTTCTTCTTTTGGATTTTCTTTAAATACCGCTTTAGGATTGTTAAAACCTGTATTAACTACAACAAAGCCATTTTCATTAAAATCTTGTATATCTATATTATTACCTGTAACGGAATTAATATTGGGAATAATTTTATTCAATGAAGCTTTGTCATAAATTAAAATGCTGGCTTGATTAAACTTTACTTTATATTCTTCGGCTATATTTTCAATTGAATTATTTATTGCATAATATTTAGTAAGTTCAGGATTTATTGTAACACCTTCAATTGTAATAGTAGAATTTAGATTAATATTCATAAAGATATCATCTATCATTTTTAAGTCATCAAACTCTTTTTTGTAATTATCCCTTTTATTTAAAACATCTTCTAATAAGTAATCGTATGAAGTCTCACTAAAATAAGTTGAATGAATATCATAAAAACTATTTAGCTCATATTCATATTGTTTTAAATTTAATAAATAAAATGCTGTAAAAGAATTAATCATTAACAGTATAATCGTAAGACTAATAGTTATAATCAAAAAACTTCTTCTATTTGCACATATATTTCTATACGCTATCTCACCTTCATATCCAAAAAGAAATCTAATAACTTTTGATTTTTTTTTATTTATATATGTAATTTTCAGATTATTTACTTTAGTGCCTTCAATCGGTGCTCGATCAACCCCTCTTATTATTAATAAAATCATTGCTATAGCCATATTAAAAAGTGAAAAAATAATTGTACTTAAAATAACATCATAATAAATTCTGAATCCTACCCCATAGCTATTAATTCCTATTACTTTAATAAATACAATATTAATAATTAACCAAGCTAAAATATTTCCTAATATTATTCCTACAATTAATGAAATTATTGATAAAATAGACCATTCTTTTATAAGCAAATATCTAATCTTATTTTTAGTTGCACCTATACATCTTAATATTGAAATTTCATGTATTCGTTCTTGTAAATAACCATTTAATGATCCATATATAAATACTATAGTCAATATACAAATAATTAAATAAATAAAAAACATATATAATTTTTCACTATTTACAACCATCATACCGTTAGATATTCTTATACCATAAGATTCTAATAGCATATTATTATACTTAATATTCTCTTTTACATCCCAATCATTCTCATCTTTGTCCAATAATTCTACAATTTCTTTTATATCTTCTATAATGCTTTTTTTATTTTTCATAGTTATAACTGCATTATTTTTCTCAATAGCCGTATCAATATCTAGATATATTAATCCTGTTAAAGTATGCCTAACATTGTACTCATCATCCTTGTAAAAACCCGTAATTATATATTCACTTTCACTTATATTTAATGTATCACCTATTCTTTTCTTTAACTCATCTTTTGCTGATAATGTTAAAGCAATTTCATTTTTTCTATTTGGCATCCTTCCTTCAATTATCTTCAAAGTAGACTCAAATAATTCATTCATTATAGTATAATCGCCAGAGTATATTTCTAGCTTTTTTTTAGTATCTTCAATTTTAATGTCCATACTTTTCTCAACATTATAAATTCCACATTTTTCTACCTTAATATTATTTTTTACTTTTTCTACTTCATATATATTAAGGTCTTTTAAGATTACTTCATAATCCCCACGTGAATATTTAGTTCTTTCAATATTAAACTCATTTATAAAATTACCTACATATGTCACTGAAATAAGTAATAATACACTTGTCATTATTCCTATTATAATTAATATATTTTTTTTAAGATTGATCTTAAATTGCCTATTAACTAAATCACTATATTTTTTCACTTATTGCCTCACCTCGTCAACAGCAATCTCTCCATCTTTAATAGCAATAATTCTATCTGCCATTTTAGCAATATTATCATCATGAGTTATTAAAACTAATGTTTGATTATATTTTCTTATTGAATATTTTAACAAACTTATAATATCTCTAGCATTCTTAGAATCTAAATTACCCGTAGGTTCATCTGCTAATATAATTGAAGGTCTATTTATTAATGCTCTTCCAATTGCTACCCTTTGCTGCTGTCCTCCAGATAAATCTGTTATTAAATTATTTCTTTTATTTTCTAACCCTAAAAAACTTATTATTTCATTCTTATAATCTTCGTCAACCAATCCATCATCTAATAATACTGGCATCTCAATATTTTCTTCTACTGTTAATACGGAAATTAAATTATAAAATTGGAATACAAAACCTATTTTCCTTAAGCGAATTAAAGATATTTCATCCTCACTTAATTCTTTCAAGCTAACTCCATCTATGTAAATTTCACCACATGTAGGTTTATCTATACCACCCAAAATATGTAAAAGGCTTGATTTACCTGAACCTGATGCTCCAACAATTGCAATAAATTCACCTTTTTCTATCTCTAAATTAATATTTTTTAATGCATCAACTTTATTTTCACCACTTCCATAAGTTCTATTTATTCCTATTGCTTTTATAATTTTCATTCTACCACCTTAAAATCTAAATAATTTTTTATTTTTTCTTAATACATTAGTTTTTCTTAAAATTATATGTAACTTCTAATAAGTATTTTGCCTCAAATTCCTATAAGAATCCTATATAATATTGTAAATCATTAATTTTTAATAGTACATTGATACTAAACAAATTTATAATTATGTATACCTTTATTTATTACAAGAAAAAGCCATAGCATTGCTATAGCTTTTCATTAATATTAATTCTTAATATCCTTTTTCTTAAATGTTATGAAGGTAATTATTAGCATAATTGCTGAAGCAATTACTAACTGTTTTGCTCCTAATATGTAATTAAAATCCATACCATTTGACTTCAGCATCTCTGAAAAATATGGTACCAATTTAAAATAAGAACTATTTATATATGGTATAATAGTGTTTATTAACCAAGTCTGTTTGAATCCGATTAACAATCCACTTAAAGGACCTGCTCCAAAATAAACTAACATCCCAAGTGCAACTGCTAAAGCTGTATTTCTAGCTAATGTTGATATCATAAACACTAAACTCGCTATGAATAATAAACTACACGTTGATACTAGTAATTGTGGCAACATATAATTAATATAATTCGTTTCTACTATATTTCCATTAATAGTTTCTAATACAGGCACTTTTAATGTTTCAAATCCCCAAATTACCCCGCTGCTAATAAATAATATTAATACTCCAAGTATAACAATACTGAATCCAACTATTAAAACTGCTAGCAACTTATATAGTAATATTTTCCATCTAGATACTGGTCTTATCATTAATAATCTTATAGACCCATTAGAATATTCTCCGGCTACTATTCCACCACCAATTATTATTACCATAATGATTGCTAATATCACATATATTTCATAAGTTGAATCTACTGCACTTCTGGCATCTTTCACACTACCTAAATCCGGTATATCATTTTCCAATCCATGCCAAAGTTCTTTTATTATCTCTACTCTTTTTTCATTAGCTTTTTTGTAACTTTCAACATATTGCTCATATGAAGTAACTAAACTATCATTATTAACACTAACATTAAATGCTTTTTCGTCAAGCATTTCAATTCTTAAATCATGAAGTTCTGACTCTATAGATTTAATAGAATTATTTTTCCAATTATTCTTATCATAATCTATTTTATTATCATATCTAAATTGAATTATTGCTAAGTCTTGCTCAATTTTAGGTATTTCCCTTTCCGCATATTCTTTTTCTTTTTTAAGTTCATCTAGTTTAGCTTTACCTTCTTCATCTGTTGGATTTTTAGCGGCTAACTTTTCATATTCTTCTATATTTTTTTGATATAACTCAATACTTTCTTTTTTCCTTTGAATTTCTAATTCTGTGTGCCTATTATAATCAGAATTTTCAATAACATCTCTTAGTTCATTTATTTTATTTATATATCCTGCTTCTATTTCTTTTTTCTTTTCTAATGTTAAATTATAATAATTCTCAATTTTTTTAGAATCCTCACTAAGTAAATTTTCTAATACTACATCTTTAGAATATCCTTCAAGTACAAATTCTATAGCTGCCAATTTATATAATTCAAATCTTAGTTCTTGAGCTTCATACTCTCTCCAATCATCAAATGATATTTTATTATCAACAACTAACTGGTTATATTCTTTATCTATAGCATAGTACTTTCTTTGTATAGCTGCTTTTTGACTTTTATCAGTTTCTAAACTATCTATTTGATGCTGTAAATCTTGAATCATAAATTGAGCTGATTCAATTCTATTTTTATAATAATCATTTGGCTGTATATTTTTCATTGCTAGTGGTAAAACAATAGCTGAAATAAGTATCAGCGCTATTATTATATTAATGCTTACTTTTTTAAACTGCTTTACTAATTCATTATATGTTAAACTTAATACTCTCATATAACCATCCTTCTTATCTTATTTGATCTTTAGATCCTTTAGTTACTTCCATAAATTCATCTTCAAGAGACTTTGTTATTATTGTTGTTGTAAATAAAGCAATGTTATTATTAACTAATAACTTATTAATTTGTGGTAATTGTGATTTTTCACAACTTACTTTAATTCCTTCATCTTCAATTTCTACAGTCAACTTGCTGTAATTTTCTTTAATTAGTTTTTCAGCCTTTTGCTTATTATCAATTTCTATAAGAAAAGTTTTTATATTTTGCGATTCATTCTTTTTAATATCACCTATAGTCTTTATATCAATCATCTTTCCGCCATCAATTATTCCAAATCTATCACACATTAGTTCCATTTCAGTCAAAAGATGACTTGATACCATAACGGATAAACCATCTTTTTCTGCAAGTTCCCTAAGCGTTTGCCTAAGTTCTTTTATTCCCATAGGATCTAAGCCATTAGTAGGTTCATCTAATATTAATAACTTTGGTTTGTGTAGTAGTGCTTGAGCAACCCCTAGTCTTTGCCTCATTCCGAGAGAATATTTACTTACTTTGTCATGTATTCTGTTACCAAGCTTAACAAGATTAACAACTTCATCAATTCTTTCTTTTGATATGAGACCATGCATTCTCGCATATAGTTTTAAATTATCATACCCACTTAAATATCCATACATTTCTGGATTTTCAATTATTCCACCTACACCTTGTAGTGCTTTTTCAAAATTCTTTTTAACGCTATTTCCATCAATATATATTTCACCTTTACTTATGCTGTAAAGACCTGTTATCATCTTTATCGTTGTAGTTTTTCCCGCTCCATTTGGTCCTAAAAATCCAAATATCTCACCTTTATTAACTGTAAAACTAATATCTTCAACAAGAGCTTTTCCGTTCATTATTTTACTTACATTTTTTAATTCTAAAACTGCACTCATCTTTTATCACGCTCCTAAATATTCACCTCTAAATTATTTTTATCATAACATTTTTTAATTATTTATATTTATCATTAAATTTTCTTGATATACTACATTTATTTATTATATTTAGACATGATTACAAATTAATTTCTCTTTTCTTACAATTTGATAACAGATAAGAGTAAATTTAATCTACTCTTATCTAAAAGTTCTTATAATAACTTATTTAACATCTGTATTTTTAGTCAAAAAAGAAAGTGTGGACAAAATGATAACATCATTTTGTCCACACTTTCTTTTCTCTATAAAAATCTTATGCGAAATATCTATCTAATAATCCTTTGAATGCTTTACCATGTCTAGCTTCATCTCTAGCCATTTCATGAACTGTATCATGTATAGCATCTAAGTTAGCTACTTTAGCTCTCTTAGCTAAGTCAGTCTTACCAGCTGTAGCTCCATTTTCTGCTTCTACTCTTAATTCTAAGTTCTTCTTAGTTGAGCTTGTAACAACTTCTCCTAATAATTCAGCGAATTTAGCTGCATGTTCTGCTTCTTCGAAAGCTGCCTTTTCATAGTACATTCCTACTTCTGGGTAACCTTCTCTATGAGCAACTCTAGCCATTGCTAAGTACATTCCTACTTCACAACATTCTCCTTCAAAGTTAGCTCTTAAATCAGCCATTATATCTTCTGAAGCACCTTGTGCTACACCAATTACATGTTCAGATGCCCATGTCATTTCTCCACTTTGTTCCATGAACTTTTCTGGTCCTACTCCACACACTGGACACTTTTCTGGTGCTTTTTCTCCTTCATAAACATATCCACACACTGTACACACAAATTTTTTCATAATAAAACTCCTCCTACATTTATCTATATCATTTTTTATATCAAATCTTCTTTTACTTTTAGTAATGTTTTTTCTTTTGTTTTTATATCTTCTATGTTTATTATTATATAATAATAATTATCCGTTGTAAAGAGTTTTTTTACAATAAATGTTTTTATTTTTATTATTTATATGAAATATATATAATTAATAGTTTTCTTTTCATTAATATATGCATGGATTTTTATATTAAATCTTATTTATTATTTTGTATTGATTTTTTCTTTTAAGAGAACTATAATATTGGAAAATAGTAAAATATAGGGAGGTTTTATTTATGGCAGAAGAAAATAAAAAATGTAATTGTAATAATGAACCTGAAGTTACTTATCAACCAGAAAAGAAAATTGATACTTCAAAGGAATGTGATCCAAACAGTCCTGATTACCCTTGGGTATCATGTGGAATTGATAAAGATAAAAAGAAAGAAAAATAATAATTTATTAAACTCAAAAATATTTTAGTAACATATAATGAATGAACTATCCAGACATATATTTAGGATAGTTCATTCATTTATTTTTTTGTAAAATTCGAACTACTTTAAGCAAAATATCATCATCTTTTTTATTTTAATTCTAAGATAATTATTGTTTTAATTTTTATTAGCAAATATACAATTTTATGCTAAATTTTTCATTGTTTTTTAAACAAAAACAAATGTTTTGTAAGTTTTTGTTGATAAATCCTTAATGAAATGCTAATATAAGTTATACATTAATTAAATTTTAATTTCTTAATTTATGAAATTAGAATTGATTTGAGGAGAGTTTGTTATGAAAAAGAATACTAAAGACGTTTTAATAATAGGTTTTGCTCTATTTGCTATGTTTTTTGGTGCTGGTAATTTAATATTTCCACCATTTCTAGGGCATGCAGTAGGGTCTCAATTTCTTATAGCTAGTATAGGATTTATTTGTACAGGTGTCGGTCTTCCACTTCTAGCTATAATTGCTGTTACAAAAGGTGATGGAACATTTGAAACAATGGCATCTAAAATCAGTCCTAAATTTGCTATTTTATTTGCTACATTGTTATTTATTGCTATAGGTCCAATGCTTGCAATACCTAGAACTGCTGCAACAACTTATGAATTAGCTGTTCAGCCTAATTTACCTGGTATAAGCCCTCTTGTTTGGATGTTTATCTATTTTGCTATAAATCTTGTATTCGTGTTAAGAAAGTCAGCTATCATCGATTCAATAGGTACTTATTTAACACCACTACTACTATTAATTCTTGCAATAATAATAATTAAAGGTGTTCTGTTTCCTATAGGTGACGTTATATCTACTGGTGCTACTGGTGTACTTGCTACATCACTTACTGAAGGATATCAAACTATGGATGCACTAGGTGGTTTATTATTTGCTACCATGATTTCAGCAAGTATAATCGCTAAAGGATACTCAAAAGAAGAAGTTATTCCAATGACATTAAAGTCAGGCTTTATTGCTACTTTAGGTTTAGCATTTGTTTATGGAGGATTAATGTTCCTTGGTGCTCAAACTACAAGCACTTTCACTGGTGAACTAACAAAATCAAATGTATTATTATTTATTTCAGGAAGTGTTCTTGGTAATATTGGTTCAATAATTATAGGATTAGCAATGGCTCTTGCATGTTTAAGTACATCAATAGGATTACTTTCAGCTGGTGCTTCATTCTTTGAAAAACTATCTAAAGGTAAATTATCTTATAATTTAAATGCAATAGTAATATCATTAATCAGCATAGTTATTGGTTCATTAGGAGTTGATAAGATCGTCACTATCTCTGGACCAATCTTAAATGTATTATATCCTGTTGCTATTACATTAATCTTTACAACATTATTTGATAAATACATAACTAATATTAAAGCAGTAAGACTTGGAGTTTATACTTCATTAGTGTTCGGTATTTTAAGTATAATCCCAAGTATAGATTTATCATTTATACCACTTGGAAGTGCTGGATTCGCATGGTTCCTTCCAACTGTAGCTGCTATAATAATCGGATATATACTATTCCCTAAGAAAAAAGATCCTATTGGTTCTTCAATCTTAGAATAGAAAAAACAAAAAAGCCAGTCGTTTTCGACTGGCTTTCATTTTATTACTTTTATTTATTTCTAAATTCAATTCTTCCTTGGAATTGTTCTTCCATATCTGTTGTTTTAAATTCTGTAAATGGGAATTGTACTGGCATTCCTGTCTTTCTTGACTTATATGCTGCTAATATTATTGACATTGCTTTCTTGCCTTCTTCACCACTTACTAAAGGTTCTCTGTCGTTATTTATAGCATCTATTAGGTCCTTAAATAATGGTGTATGACCTTGACCATAAACATTGTCTATCTTAACATTAACTTCTTTCTTGATAGCTTCTTCATCATCACCATCAAATCTCCAAGTTTCAAGTTCATTGTTAGCAAGACCACCTATAGCTACTGCTCCATTTTGCCCAAAAATGCTTAAAGTTTCTTCTAAGTTCTTTGGATAAACACATGCTGATCCTTCAACTATTCCAATTGCACCGTTTTTAAATCTTATAATTATAGCACCAAAGTCTTCAGCTTCAATATCTCTAAGGAAAGTATCACATTCTGCATATACTCTTTCGATTTCTCCACCCATCATCCATTGAAGTAAATCTATATTATGAATACATTGATTCATTAATGTACCACCATCTAATGCCCAAGTACCTCTCCATGGCGCTTGATCGTAGTATCCCATGTTTCTGTTCCAAAGGATTCTTGCAGTACCGTTTACTAACTTACCAAACTTTCCATCTTCCATAGCATCTCTTAACTTTTGTACTGGCTTATTGAATCTATTTTGATGACATACACAAAGCTTAACATTATTTTCTTTTGCAACTTTAATCATTTCATTTGCATCATCAATAGACATTGCCATTGGTTTTTCTATTAATGCACTTGCACCTTTTTTCATAGAATAAATTGCAATTTCTGCATGATATCCACTTTCTGTTGCAATTGTAACAACATCTATGTCTTCCTTATCAAGCATTTCTTTATAATCAGTGTATGCATGAACGCAATCTGCATTACATCCAGACTTTTCTATGTACTCATCTCTCTTTGCTTCTGCTTTTTCTAAAACTACATCACAAGTAGCTACAAGCTCTGCTTCTTCTCTATTATTTACTAAAGCCTCAACATGCTTATAAGAAATTCTTCCACAACCAATTATGGCAAACTTTAATTTTTTCATATGCTCTCTACCTTCTTCTTTAATATTATTAGTGATTAAATATATATTGCAGCCGTAAGCCTACATATGATATAAAAACTTTTTCAGTATAGCTTTTAAAATTAATTGTCCATTATCAAATGTCAATTGCAATATATTCTTTATAAAATTATACACATTTTTTAATCTTAAAACAATTTTATCCACAACTTAATGTAATATTCTGTTATTAATCTTATTAATCAAGTCTAAAAAACATCATGCTATCTCTTTCCTAAAGTGTTAACTATGAATTGTTAACTAAATGCATTTAAATATAGTGCTGAATATTATATATATATCTAAAAACACATTACTTTTTCTTATATACTCTAAATTTAAAGCTAATTTATCAGGCATTATTGTATTAATATAAAATTCATCTGGATTTTCTGCCTGACCAAGAAGCTCATTTTCATCTCTATATCTTATAGATGCTAAATCTGTTATACCTGGCTTTACATCTAAAACTTTTCTTTGTTCTTCATTATACATGTTAACGTACCTTGGCACTTCTGGTCTTGGTCCAACAAGACTCATATCACCTTTAAAAACGTTAATTAACTGTGGAAGTTCATCGATCTTATATTTTCTTAAGAAAGCTCCAATTTTAGTTATTCTGCTATCATTTCCAACAGTAATCTGTCTTCCAAGTTTTTCTGCATCAACTACCATTGTTCTAAACTTTAGAATTTCAAATTCTTTTCCCTTTTCACCGACTCTTATCTGTTTAAAAAATACAGGGCCATCTGATCCACTTTTTATCCTTATAGCAACAAAAAGTAAAAATGGACTTAAAACTATTAGACCTAAACCTGAACAAACAATGTCAAATATCCTTTTAATAAATTTATTTAAAGTATTCATTTCTCTACTCCTAATTATTTCTTTAAGGCATTTAAGAACTTATCTGCCAATCCTTCATACATATGATTATCTAATACATATTTTTTACCATTTCCACCCATTTTAATCTTTTCTTTTTCACTTAAATTTTTAATCTTCATTACAGCTTCAACAACAGCCTCTGGATTTTCTGCTGGTACACTTATACCACAGTTACTATCCTTAACAGGGTCATTTGAAGCTTCAACTGCATATATTACTGGAAGTGATGCCATCATATAATCAAAAAGCTTGTTAGGACTTACTCCATAGTTAAATAAATTCTGTTTCTTTAAACCTATATAACCTATATCTAGAAGCTCTAATACATTATCCATATTATCCTTTAATACTGGATCTAAGAATTCAATATTTGTTACATTATTAGATTTAGCATATTCCATAAGTTGATTTTTAACATTACCCTTACCAACTAATACATACTTAACTTTTTCATCAGTTGTTTTCTTAGCAGCATCAATCATAGTATCAAGAACATTTGCTGGTGAATGATTTCCTGTGTATCCAACTAAGAAATATCCTTGTTCTTTTAATTCCTGTAATCTTTCAATTGTTTTTTCCATTGGTGCTTCATTTTTTTCACCTGTAAGAATTCCATTTGGAACATAAACAAACTTATCTGTTGAGAAACCTCTTTCTCTTATATGTTTATCTGCATTTGGTAAAATCGAAACAATTACATCAGAATTCTTAAATGCAAAATCTTCTGCTCTTTGAAGTATTACTATTGCTGGATTCTTTTCTGAGAACCCCCCAATTTCCATAGGGCTTAATGGCCACAAGTCATGTATTTCAAAGCATAATTTTGCATTGCATCTCTTTGCAATTCTATGTGCTGGATAAATATCTAATGGATATGTAGATGAAGCAATTACTGCATCTGGCTTATATTTATCTGCAAGCATCTTATAATTCGTTCTAAGCTTCCACATAAATGTAGAAATATTCTTAATTCTACCTACACCATTACCTTGATATTGTGGTGTTTTAACCCATACATATGTTATTCCATCTATAACTTCTTCCTGAAAGTCTTTTTCTATTACTGGATTATTTTTTCTTAAGTGAGAAAAGTTAGCTCCAAGTATAGTTACATTGTGACCTTTATTCTTCCACTCTCTAGCCATGTAAAATGGTCTAAACTCCATACCGTGGTAGTCTGAACCTGCATAATGATTAATAAGTAAGATATTCATTGAAAAATTCTCCTTTAATAAAACAATTGGTTTATCAATTGTATAAATTGCCTATTTATAGTATTAATAGTATTCCCATTATAAATACATATTAACTTGATTTTTAACTTATTAATTATATCATAGTCTTTTGGCAAAATCTATCTTCTCTTATTGGATAGTTACTGCTTTTTAGCATATTTGAAATTGAGTAATAAAATACAAAAAAAGACAAAAGTTATTTAAAGATTAATAACCTTTGTCTTTACTTAAAATTCTATAAATTATAAATATCTAAATCTTAAACTTTTTAATCGTCTCATTAAGATTTTCAATGAGTTCATCTAATTTACTTGTTGTTTCTGCAATTTGCTGCATAGATGCACTCTGCTCTTCATTTGCTGCTGTTACTTCTTCTGTTGCAGATGAATTCTCTTCAGTCACTCCAGCAACTTCCTTTATAGAATTAGATGTTGTATATGCCTTTTCTTCCATTATGTTTGAAGCATTAAAGACTTCTAATACAACACTTTCAATTTCTTTAAATGTCTTTTCTATTTCAGTAAAGTTTTCACTTACAGATTTTGTAGTTTCAACTCCATTTGCCACCTCTTCTGCACCAAACTTCATTTGCTTATCAATAACCTGTACCTGCTGTTGAATTCCTCTTATAATATTTTCAATTTTTTTAGCAGCTTCATTTGACTGTTTTGCAAGCTCTCCAACTTGACTTGCAACTACTGCAAACCCCTTTCCTTGCTCTCCTGCTCTTGCAGCTTCTATAGAAGCATTTAAAGCTAAAAGATTTGTCTGTTCTGCTATTTCACTTATAACATTAACTATTTGTCCAATTTCATTAGATTTCTCTAATAAATTTAGTGTCTGCTCTATACTTTCATTATTTATTTTTTCAATTGATTTAATGTTTTCTACTGCATTTTGCACTCTTTCAGTACCAATAGTGCTCATCTTAATTGAATCATTAACAATTCCATTCATATAGTTACACTTATCAACAACACTCTTAATTTCATCTACAAGTTCACCTGTAATTTCCGAAGCTTTATCTGCATTTTCAGCTTGATTTATAGCTCCCCTTGAGATTTGTTCCATACTTTTAGTAATTTCTTCAGTTCCAAGGAGCGACTGCTTTATTGCTTCATTTACATCATCAGCTAGTTTATTAACCTCATTAGCTGAAGTACTTATATCAATTACCATATTTCTAAGCTCATAAGATGTATTTTTTAAAGTGTCAGCTACTTGTCCAATCTCATCATTTCTATTAATATTTAATTCACATGTTAAATTTCCTTGTGCTATTTCACTTGAAAAATCACATAGCTTTCGTAAAGGCTTTGAAAACTTATTAGCCATAAATATAATTATTCCTGCTATAATAATTATTATGATTACTGAAACCATAGCAAGTGTAGTAACTAAACTTCTGCCTTCTGCAAACAATTCCCTTTCTGAAATAACACTTGCAACACTCCAATTAGTTAATGGTATTTTCTTATAGAAAGCAATTGATTTATTATCTCCTACACCAAACTTAAAATCACCCGAATCACTTTTTAGCATTTCTTTTCCTAAGTTAACCATATCAGAATCATCTAACTCAGTTATCTTTGACTTCATAATAAGTGATTCGTCAGGATGTGTTATTATTGTTCCATCATCTGAAATAAGTATGCTATATCCATTTTCTCCAAATTTAAATTCATTAATTTTTTCTTGAATACGAGAAATATTAACTGCTGATATCATATCTCCAATTATATTATCTGAATCATCCTTAACTGCTGCACCAATTACAATTAAAGTTTTTCCACTTCCCTTTGATATTACTGGATTGGATATATTATATGAACGCCCTGTCATTAAATCCTTATACCATTGTTTTTCTGATACATCACCATTAACAGTTTTTCCATTTGCATACTGAGCTCTTGATATTCCATCATTATTAAAACTTATAACAGCTGCATTGTCATATTCCCCTGGATAATCCTTTTCCAAATTCAATATTCTATTTTTATTAAATTCATCTACTGCTTCTATATTTGAACTAATTAGTTTAGCAGTAGGTGTATTTGCTGTACTTCTTACTTCTAATAACTTTCCATCAATCCATTCATTTATAATGTCAGACATATTATTTACATTTTCAGTCATTCTTTTTATTGTACTGTTTTCAATGCTCTCATTGAACTTATATACAGTATAAAAACTCAAAATTCCCATTCCTATTATTACTATAGGTAATATACCAGATAATAGTTTTAATTTAAATGAACTCCTCTTTAATTTTTCCATCTCAATTTACTCCTTATACTTTAACTTTGTTAATATGTTTATACCATTATTATCTTTATTGTATCATTTATACTTATTTTTTCAAATATATACATTTTTCATTTTATTACTATTTTAATCAATAATATTCTCCTTAATTATCGCTACTAACCATATTTTCTTAATATTTAAATCTTATATTTACTAAATTCAACAAATTATAAATTTTAATTTTATATAGTAAAAATTGATGTTTAGTACTAGCAACATTGTATGTTAGTTATTATATATGATAAAATAACATTAGAATTATTTCATATATAATTAAGGAGGAAATCTCTATGAAAATTTTAACTGTTATAGGTGCAAGACCACAGTTTATTAAAGCTGCAACAGTATCCAATAAAATAAGAAGAAACGGCAACACTGAAATATTAGTACATACAGGTCAACATTACGACAATAATATGTCTGACATCTTCTTTGAAGAATTAGGAATTCCAAAGCCAGACTATAATTTAAGCATTGGTTCATCAAATCACGGTCATCAGACTGGAAGCATGCTTATGGCTCTTGAAGATATATATTTAAAAGAAAAACCTGATATGGTTTTAGTTTACGGAGACACAAACTCCACTCTTGCAGGTTCTCTTTGTGCAAGTAAATTGCTAATTCCTGTTGCTCATGTAGAAGCAGGTCTTAGAAGTTTTAACAAAGCAATGCCAGAAGAGCAAAACAGAATATTAACAGATCATATTTCTGAACTTCTTTTTACTCCTACACTTACAGCTGTAAATAACTTAAAAGCTGAAAATGTGACAAAAGGAGTACATAATGTAGGTGATGTTATGTATGATGCTGTTAACTTATTTAAAGAAAGAGCAAAAGAAGTTTCTACTATAACTAGAGATTTAGATTTAGCTCCAGAAAGCTACATTCTTTCTACAATTCATCGTGCTGAAAATACAGATAGCATCGAAAGACTAACATCTATTATTAAAGCTTTAAGTGAGTGTGGAAAGAAAATAATCCTTCCTCTTCATCCAAGAACTAAGAAGTTCATCTCTGAGTATAACCTACATGTTGGAGATAATATTAAAATTATAGATCCAGTAGGATATTTAGAAATGCTTGCATTACAAGAAAACTCAGCTAAAATCGTAACTGATAGCGGTGGAGTTCAAAAAGAAGCTTACTTCTTAAATAAACCTTGTATAACTATGAGAGATGAAACAGAATGGGTTGAAACTGTTAATAATGGCTGGAATGTTATTGTTGGAAGTGACTCTAACAAAATCAAAGATGCAATTGAAAACTTTAATCCAACTGGTACTCCTGCATCTGCTTTTGGTAACGGAGATACTTCATCTTTAATCACAAATATAATTGAAGATTACTTAAAATAAAATTGAGAAGATAGTAGATAATTATTCTATCTACTATCCTCTTACATATCAACCTAACATAAAGCATAAAAAATTTTCTATTATAAAATATTTATTCGATTTATTTCATAATTAATGCACTACTTATTAAAGTAAATTTTGTATCAATATCACTTTGAAATTCCATTCTACTTCAGGCTCATTTATTACTTAAATAGGTCTACAACAACATCTCTAGATAATTATTCGTATCTTCTGCTACTTCCCATATTAGACACATTAATTCAAATTAACTATTATTTTAATCAGTTCTAATTAATGAATCCCTTATTTTATACTAATACTAACATGTTAAAGTTAAATAAAACTATCTAAGTTAAAAACCTGTCTCATATACTTAACCTATAAGATGTGCCATCATAATTATGGTTAAATAAAGAGACTTTAGAAAATTTATTTTACTAATTCTATTAAATGATTGAAAGGAGAAAACATGGATTTTATACATAAAACTCAAAAAATTTTGATTGCTGATGATGATGCGGAAATTCTAGAGATTCTTTCCATTTTACTAAGTGGAGATGGATATGATATTACAACCGCATCTAATGGTGATGAAGTTGTATCACTTGCAGATGAAAGTTTTTCTCTCATTGTTCTTGATGTTAATATGCCTAAACTTTCAGGATTTCTTGCCTGTTCCGAAATAAGAAAAAAAACTATGGCACCAATTTTGTTCCTTACTGCTAGAACACAAGAGTCAGACAAGGCTATAGGGTTTTCTGCTGGTGGAGACGACTATCTTTCCAAGCCATTTTCTAACGCTGAATTTTTAATGAGAGTAAAAGCATTGATACGAAGATACTCTCAATATGGCAGCATACCTACACAACAATCAAATCCCATATTACTTGTTTCAGACATGGTAATAAATACAGATGAAAAAACTGTTTCAGTTGATGGTGTTTTAATTCCTCTAACTTCAACAGAATATGATATTCTTGAGTTATTGGCACTGAATAGAAAAAAAATATTTTCTATGGAAAATATATATAGTAGTATTTGGAATGATTCTTATATCGGAGCTTCTGACAATGCAATCATGGTTCACATTAAAAATTTGAGAAAAAAAATCGAGAAAAATCCTAAAGAGCCTAAATATATTAAGACAGCTTGGGGAAGGGGATATTATATTGGTTAAACATAAAAAAGCTTCAAAACTGTTGTTATTGTTAGGGAAGTACTTTGGCTTTTCTATACTATGCGGTTGGGTTTGCATATTGTTTTTTTTATGGACCGCCAGAGTTATTTCAAGCAATTATGCACTGAAAACAGGAATGGACATTACACTCCAAACAGAATACTTGCTTAATCTGATGTGCATTTTTGTTGGGATATTTATTACTGTTTTTGTACTTATTCTATTATTACAAAAAAAATTTTCTTATATAATACAAATCAGTAGCATTGTAGAGGAAATGGAATCAGGAAACCTATTTCAAAGAATTCCCATTGAAGGTGAAGATGAGCTTAGTGACCTTGCTCTTAGTATAAACCATTTAGCCGAAGCTATGTCTTATAATCTAAATCGTTCTGAACAAATAACTCAAGAACGATTTGAGACTATTGCTGTGCTTTCCCATGATTTACGTACTCCACTAACCTCTGTAATGAGCTACCTTCAATTTATTAGAGATGGACAATACTCCAATGAAGATCAATTACATCTATATGCAGAAAGAGCCTATGACAAGGCAAATAGAATTAAAGAAATGTCAGATAGCCTTTTTAATAGTTGCGTTTTTGATGGGAATAAAACAGGCATGTTAGAAAGATTTGATGGGACAATTTTCTTTAGAAATGCTCTGTCAGATGCTAAGAGCTTTCTTGAAGATCATGGATTTAAAGTTAGTATAGTATCACTTTTGGACAATTACGTATTCTATTTATTGATTGATCATAGAAAAATGTCACGTTTGTTTGAAAATATTATTTCTAATATTCAAAAATATGCAGACCATCAGTATCCTGTAGAGTTCAAAATTCAGTTGAAGGCACAGAAAGTTATTTTTTATCAAACAAATAAAATCATTGAAAAAAATAAAAAGGTTATCGAAAGTCACATGATTGGCTTAAAAAGTGTTGAAAAATTAATCTGTGAGATTGGTGGTTCACTTTCTATTTTGGAAAAAGATGATTTTTTCACTTTGGAAATTCAATTACCTATTTGCTGATATACAGAATTCTTTAGATTTTTATAAATAAAAAGTACAGATTTTAAGATTATTATATTTATATGATAAAGATACATTATATGAATTGTTGTATTAAAGGAGGATATGAATATGGCATTAGGTTTTTTGTTTTTGTTATTTGTAGGAATGAGTATTTTAGCAATTGTCGGTATAGTTCTGTTGTTTGTCGTTAAGAAAAATAATACAAGCGATGTACTATTGGTTTTAATGACTGCTTATAGTATGTCAATTGCATATTTGAACGCTACTTCACAGCCTATAAATTTTATTGGTCCCCAAGTTTTCGCATGGGTTGTAGGCTCGATTGCAGTAATTGGTACAGGAATAAGGTTCTTCACAAAAAAACAGCTTCTAATTAGTAAAATACTCGTTACTGGATCTGTTGTTTTGGGAATATATTTTCTTTATTTTGGATAAGTATTTTAAATGCAAGTTCTCCCGTGAGACTATGCTTCAAAGTTAATTGTATTAATACAAAAAAGAGATTTCAATAATTATTTTATTATCGAAATCTCTTTTCTTTATTTAAATATTCCCTTGGAAATAATAATTACACAAGTTTATATTCTTTCATATCTGAAGTTCTTCTGTATTCATTATCGCTGTTTCTATAAACTTGAATACAACTTACAGAAAGTCCAATCATAATCCAGTAAGAGAATACATATGTTATCGAACTAGGTCCAAAGCTTGCAGGTGCAAATGCAATTAATGCTGCTACCATTGCAAAACACATTGTGCTTCTTTTCTTGATTGCTAAAATAAAATTATATCCTAGTAAGTATAAATAGTATATTCCAAATAGTAAAACTCCAGGTATTCCGAAATCACCTAAAATTTCAATTGGATAACAGTGAGGACTATATATGCTTCCTGTATTACCCTGATCCTTTATATATTGTTCTACATTACCAACACCAAAACCTTGGTATCTCTTTTCACTTATTACTCCACCTAATACATCTTTAATTATCGCCATTCTATTAAGTGTTGAGTATTCACCTGTTTCTTCTCCTGCAACCATGCTTTCAAGAGAATGAAGTTTTCCTGTAAGTGTTGTTGTATGTTGAATTTGTTCACCTTCAACTGGTTTTATATTCATCATACCAGGAGCATAATAGAATGCTAAAGCCATTCCTAATGCAATAATTACTGGATAAACCATTTGTTTTATTCCAAGATTTCGCATGTTAAACAATGAATATACTGCAAATATTCCAACTGAGAACAAGAATGCTACATATCCAGTTCTTGAAGTTGTTATTACCACTAGTGCAAATGCAATCACTGAAACTAAGCTAAACCATACTTTTGCTATTACACTTTCAAACTTATACACAGCAAAAAGGCATATTGGTATAAGTATAGCAAGTGTTGCATTAAGATTGTTTGTATTATAAGAAAATACTATTGGTCTTGCTTGAATTGTATTAATCTGCCATTGTGGAAGACTGCTTAAAAATCCATCAATGTAGTGTCTTACAGGAAGTTGTTTTCCTAAAAGCACTTCTATTAATCCTATTACAACAATAAGTGAAACTAAATATAATAATAATCTTATAGTCGTATTTAGTCTTTCTTTATTTATGTTATAAGCCATTAAGCAACCTATAAATGCAAACATCATTAAATATATCGCAATATATTTAATTGATAATTTTCTATTTATAGCCCATAAAACACTTGCACACATATATACAAACCATACCATATACAAACCTAAAACTTTTTTATCAAGCTTTAGGAACACTTCTTTATTTGTAAACAACTTATACAATGACATAAGTGTAAATATGCCTAAAATAATATGGAACATATAAACGGACTGTATTCCTGGTACATATAAAACATAATCATATATTACAGATACTAAAAGTGTTGTATAAAGCACACTATATATATCTCTATCTCTCGCAATAAATACTGCTCCTACTAAAGTAGCTATATACATTGCACTTATAAGGTAACTTCCATTCATTACTCCCATAATACAAGCAATAATAATAACTAATCCTAAAGCTATATTTCTGTATTTCTCTTCTCTAGACATAATTACTCCTTATCTGCATTTTCAGCAGCAACTTCATCCACATTTTTATAATGATAAGTTGGAACTATCATCTGCATCACATGTTTAATTTCATCAATATCATTTAACTCTAACAGTTTACGTAACTGTTCAAGCTTAATAGTTAATTTATCCATATCTTCGAAGGTTGGTTTTCCTACGTATATTTTATTATGAACTGTATCTTGTAAACCTTCTTCACTCATTAGTAGTTCTTCATAAAGCTTTTCTCCAGGTCTAAGTCCTGAAAATACAATCTTTATATCTTTATTAGGTTCAAGTCCTGAAAGTCTTATTAAATCACATGCTAAATCATATATTTTAACTGGTTTACCCATATCAAGTACAAAAATTTCTCCACCTTTTGCAAATGCACCAGCTTGAAGTACAAGTTGAGCTGCTTCAGGTATAAGCATAAAGTATCTTATTATCTTTTTGTGTGTAACAGTAACAGGACCACCATGGGCAATTTGTCTCTTAAATAAAGGTATAACTGACCCGTTACTTCCAAGTACATTACCAAATCTTACAGCTACAAATTCTGTCTTTGACTGTTTATCCATTGCTTGAACAATCATTTCACATAATCTCTTTGTTGCACCCATTATGTTTGTAGGATTAACAGCCTTATCTGTTGAAATCATAACAAATCTTGATACACCTGCAGCACTTGCTTCAAGTGCTAAATTAAGTGTTCCAAATACATTATTCTTAACAGCTTCTTTAGGACTGTCCTCCATCAATGGTACATGTTTATGTGCTGCAGCATGGAATACAACATCAATCTTATACTTTGTGAAAACTTCATGAAGTCTATCACGATCTCTTATAGATCCTATTAGAACAGACAAATCCATATCAGGGAAGTCTTCTCTTAATTCATTTTGAATATCATAAACGTTATTTTCATAAATATCAAACAATACTAATTTTTTAGGTTGGAACATAGAAATCTGTCTGCAAAGTTCTGATCCAATAGATCCACCAGCGCCAGTAACAAGTATAGTTCTTCCTTTTATATAATCCTCTATTCCTTTATTATCTAACTGAATAGGATCTCTTCCTAATAAATCTTCTAAATCAACATCTTTAATTCTGCTTACTGTAGCATCTCCACTAAGTATTTCATACATTCCTGGTATTATCTGTAGCTTACAGTTAGTATTTTTACAGATTTCAATAATTTCTGACTTATTTTTAGAGTCTATAGATGGAATTGCAATTACAATTAAATCAATTTCCTGCTCTCCAACAATATATGGTATATCATATCTATTACCTTCAATTTTTACACCAGATATTCTTTTACCAAGCTTACTTTTATCATCATCAATAAGAACTATAGGATTATATTTAAGTTCTCTTCTTGCCATCATTTCATTAATAATCATAGTACCTGCTGAACCAGCACCTACTATCATTACTCTTCTTTGATCTGCAGAATACTTAAATGGTATATATAACAGAGTTCTTCTATATACCCTATAAAGAATTCTGTAACCAAGTACGCAGAAAATACTTAAAAGTATACCTACAACTGAAACATTTAATGGTATTGTTGAACCAAATATTCTAGTATATCCTATTGATAATATACCTGCTAGAATATTTCCTCCAACACCAAGTAGAAACTCATCGGTTCCTGTTAAATGCCACAAGCTTTCATACATTTTGAATAGATAAAAACATACAAGATATATAAGGCTTAAAGCAATAACATCATGGGTATAAATCTTTGAAATTTCTGTAAATCTTTCTCCCATGACTATATTTATAGAAAATAAATATGCCATATTCACCATGAATATATCAATTATCATAATTATTAAAGTTTTCCATTTTTTCACTTCAGCTTTCCTCCAATCTGGAAAGATTTTTGCTCAAAAGCAATTTAAACCTTTTGAATAATTCTATCTTATTTTATTTAAAATTTTTATAAATAATTTAGGACATTTTCTCATACCTTCGCATTGAATAAAATATCTAATATTATTTTTATCCATTTTCTGAATTTTATATCTCTTTAATGATTCCTTTACCTGTCCTTTATTTAAGAACTCAAATAAGTCATCATGGAACTTTGGATCTTTTGATAAAATTGAAAATACATGTGATATAGAATATGGTATTTTATATTCCACAAGGAACTTATCAATTTCTTGTAAATCTCCCTTATCTCTTATGTATTCCAATAAATCCACGTAAGAGTAGTAACAATCAAGATGCTTTAATGATACATTTTGAGTCACACTGTTACTCCAGATAACATAAAAGGCAAGAACCTTATTAACAGAAATTACTTTATTAGCTTCTAATAAAGTTTTAACTATAAATATCATGTCTTCTCCATATTTTCTCTTTGTATCAAAGAAAATATTATTATCCTTAATGACTGAAGTCTTGTATATACCACTTCTCATACCTATAGTAATTTCATCTGCAAGCTGCTTTAATGCTGCTTCTCTTCCAGTTATAAAATCACTTAAATATTTAGTTCTGCTCTCAATTAATACATTTCCATTAGCATCAACTTCGCTATAATCACAAAATACAACATCACAATTTGTTTTATCTGCTTTTTTAGTCATTAATTCTATAAATTCTGGAGCTATGTAATCATCAGAATCTAAAAATGTAATATACTCTCCAACAGCCTTTTTTATACCTTCATTTCTCGCAGTGCTTACTCCTGAATTCTTTTGTGTTATAATTTTGTAATTAATATCAGAACCTTCTAATAATTCTTTTGCAATATCTATACTTTTGTCTTTTGATCCATCATCTATAAGTAAAAATTCAAACTCCTTGCAGGTTTGATTCATAACAGACTTAACACATTTTTCAATGCAAGCTTCTACATTATAAACAGGAGTAATTATAGATACTTTTACCAAATTATTCACTCCTTACTCAATCATTATTTAATTTAAACCTTTCAAACATAAATCTTATTAATTCTAGTTATATATCTTTTTAATAAAATTAATACATATATATTTTAATATTAAATTTGCATACACAATATTAAAAATTACAAAGTAATTTCAACATTAATTGTCAATTAAATTAAATTAACTTCCACCATAGAATTATACTAATATTAACTTGCATATGCAATATTTATGAATACTTCTTAAGCAAAACTTCACAAAGTGGTTTTAAATACTTTTAAGCTTTTTAATTTCCTTTGCATGCCACTGACGTTCTTCTTCTTTTGGAGGTGTCATATAATCACCATATAACTGTGTCAAAATAGCATGGTAATTCTTTGGTCCATAAAAATAATTTCCTTCAAATTCAAGCTTTGTAAGTTCAAAATAGTCTTCTTTTTTATAAACATACTCACTCCATACAGTATCTAAACCATATCCCATATATGGAGAGTTAACATCATTCCATTTTACTAAAAAGTCAAAAAATTTCTTTCTTCTTTTATCAGGAAATAATCCTCTGACTATCTTATAAAAAGTAAATGTAAGTCTATTTTTCAAACTTAAGTTTTCTGGCTTTTCACGAATTCTTATAAAGCTCTTTAATATATTGTAACTTAACGCTCTCTGAACTTTGTATACAAAATTACTTTTTGGAAGACTATCGTAAGGGAATACATCAATATATACACCATTATGCATTTCACTATTTTCTGCTATTCCCTTTTCAATTAAAATAGTTCCATTATATCTTATTTTACATGGAACCTGATAAATATCGTATTTATCATCAGTCTCAAATGTTTGAAGAAATAAGTGATCTGGTAATTCTTTCTTTGCAATCTCAAGAAATTTTTCATAGTCTTCTCTAAGCATTCCAATGTCCATATCATCATCCCATGGTATAAATCCTTTATGCCTAACAGCTCCAATAAGTGTTCCAGCATCTAAAAAGTATTTTAATCCATGTCTTTCACAAATTGCATGAACGTCTTTTAATATGTCAACCATTAACATCTGAGCATCTCTTAAACTTAAATCCTCGTAATCACTTTCATTATGTTGAGTTCTATCATTAACCATTGTTTTATCCTTTCTTATAATGTAGAAATTATTTTTTGTTATATATATGTTGCAATAATTATTCTGCATATAATTTCAAAAATTCTGTAAGGATTTTCACCTTAATTGTCACTTCTCAACTGTCAATTGTCAATTGCAATATATATGTTCCAATTTTAAATTTACAATTAAGAATTATTAACTGTTAATTTAAATCAGCTTCTTTTTCCATAATAATTTTCTATGATGCTAGGCTTAAGTAAAATAACTTTACTCAAAATTAAATACTTCAATCTATCTTTTTCTAATTTATACATTTTATATCTTCTTAAATCTTTTCTTACCTTCTCATCATTAATAAATTCATACATATCATCGTGTAATTCTTTTTTAGTTGCAAATCCTATAAATATATTTACTATTGCAGCTGGTATTCTACTTGTAACCATTGCTTTTTCTAAAGCTTTATCATTAAACTTTTCTTTTATATACTGAAGAGTTTCAACATTAGAATAATAGACATCCTTATAGTTTAAATTTATATTGTTCATTGCCGATTCTCCCCATTTTACATAATGGGCGTAAATCTTATTTATACAATATACTCTTTCAGAAGATGCATATGCTTTTACCATAAATGAGATATCTTCTGCAAATTTTCTCTTTTCATCAAATCTTATATTATTATTTATTAGTAGTGAACGTTTAAATAAATTTGCCATTATGTGAGTATAAGTAGTCCCATAGATTAGCCCAAGAGCTGCTTCTTTTCCAGACACTTCACCATAATTTAAATCCTTCATATTATTTGTTATTTCTTTTTCGTTACTTTCTTCAAAGACATATGCACAATATAAAACATCAAAATTTCCTTCCAATATTTTATCATAAAATCCTTTAAGCATATTCTTATCTATATAATCATCAGAATCCAAGAACATTATGTATTCACCTTTAGCTTCTTCTATTCCAAGGTTTCTTGCTGAACTTACACCACCATTTTTCTTCTTTATTATTTTATAAGCAACATCTGAATCCTTAAGATAATTATCTGCAAAATCACTACTATCATCTGGTGACCCATCATCTACAAATAATACTTCAAAGTCTTTAAATGTCTGAGCTTTTAAAGATTCTAGTGTCCTTATTATTCTGTCTCTAACTTTATACACAGGAACTACGACACTGATCTCATAATTCATAAATTTTTCCTCACTTTCACCTTATATATTACATATAAATAGTTTTATCAACTAATTTATTATACCACAAAAAAATAGTAGCCCACACTTACAATTAGAAAGCTACTATTCTTCATTCAATAAACATATATCTATGATATTTTTATGTGACATAGAATATTATTAATAATATTTTAATTGAAAAATACATACTTTCTATTAAAATATCTATAATAGTTTTTTATTTTTATACATACAAATATCTGCTTCTTGTTGAATTTTCTCTAAAGACGACTTATCCCCCTTAACCCTAGTACAATATCCAAATGAAGTACCTAACCTATATTCACTCTCCTTATTGTATTCACTTATTAACTTTTCTAAATCTTTTAGCTTAATTTCAGTATTTTCATAATTATCTTCTAATGAAATTACTATAAATTCATCGCCGCCTATTCTCCCAACAAATTCTTTATTTTTAAATACCTTTAATAAAATTTCTGAAAATACACAAAGTGCCTTATCTCCAATATTATGTCCATATGTATCATTAATTAGTTTAAAACCATTTAAATCAAAACCTATAATTGTAATATTTTTATTGTATTTATTTTCTAATTTTTTCATTGTTAACTTATAAGAAAAATGATTGTTTAACTTGGTTAATGAATCTGTACATGCCATCTTATGATTTTCAATACTGGTATAAATTAATCTTATTATCAATAGCATTAACAATATTCCAAATATTACAACCATAATTTGAAAACTAATAAATTTGTTTAAATTTTTCATTATCTCTAACTTAGGAAACAGATATACAACATACCAATCAGCATTTTCAATTGGATCAATACTCGTATAATATACATTATTATTCAATGTAACATTTCCAAGTAACGATTTATTTATATTAGTTACATATTTCAAAAATTCAATATTATTATTTTCATCAATCACACTATCATTGAATATATTTTTTCTTTTATGTACATATTCCATATTGGTATGTGAAACATAGTACCCTTCTCTATTTATTAAAAAACAATATCCTCCTTTTCCTATTGTTTTATATTCAAATAACTTATTAATCTTACTTAAATCTATAACACCACATAATGCTCCAACCTTTTCATTTTCTTTATCATATATAGATACACTTAAAGTTGTAATTGAGCGATTTTCATTAACTTGTAAAAAAGGTTCAGAAAGAAATTCTTCATTAAATATTATATCCCTATAAAATTCTTCATTAATTTGATTTTTTATTTCTCCTGTATTTGTATAGTGTCCTTGTCCTAACATGTCCATTATTATATAGTGATTAAAATCTAAATTCTTAGTTTTTGATATTAAAAATTCATATTGTTCTTTCCAATCCATTTTGTAAATTTCTTTAAACCCCGCTATATAATCTAGTATTTTAAAATTTTTATCAAGATACTCTTCTATTAAAAGCTTCGTGTTATTAGAAAATTCCTCCAAGTTATTTTCAATAGATTCAACATTATTTTTCCATGAACTATAATAAGATATAAAGGAAAATGTTAATGTTGCACAAAAACATATAACTGTTAATAAAATTATAATCTTATCAAAAATATTTATTTTTATACTAGTTCCATATCTCTTAATAAGAAATTTCATATCCTACCTACTTTCTTCTTTAGTATTCTTAAATTTCGTTATCTTTTAAACTTTCTTAACTACTTCACACAAAACATTATCTTTAGATATAAGAATATTTTCATCTATATAATTTCCAAATTATAATTTTAAAGTTCATAGCTCAACATATATATTATTTTAAAATCTTTAAAAACTTTTTATGTTACATATGCGTCTATAAAATATAAAGTATTCAATAAGAATATCTAAATCAATGAAAAGGAGGTATTGGTACCAATGAACAAAAATTGTTTGGAAAACCAAATAGCAGATTATGTTATCCAATATAAAGAAAATATCTACTGCTTGGCCTTTAGCTATGTAAAAAACGCTGATGACGCTTTAGATATTGTTCAAGAATCTATATATAAAGCCCTATCATCAAAGGATTCTCTGAAAAATCCTAATTATATAAAAACATGGTTCTACAGGATTGTAGTAAATGCTTCTTTAGATTTTTTACGAAAAAAAAGAAAACTTGATGTTGTAGATTCAGAAATTTTTTCTAGTTTAGACCATGGAGTAATTGATGATTATGAAAATGTTGATCTCCAAAAAGCATTGGATAACCTGCCATCAAATTACCGTACAATAATAATTTTACGATACTTTGAAGATTTAAAGATAGATGAAATTGCAGAAATTCTCAATGAAAATATTAATACAATAAAAAGCCGTTTATATAAGTCGCTTAAAATTTTACGTATAAAAATGAATGATTCTGAGGAGGTTTATTATGAAAGATAAAAATTTGCAACAATTAAAAAAGAACTATATGGATGTTCCTATTCCTGTAGAATTAGATTTTATAGTCAAAAAATCTTTAGAAGACAATGGAGTAAAAATCACCAATTCTAAAGCTAATTTTAAAGGTATAAAAATAGCAGCTGCTTCAATTGTTGCTGCAACAGCTTTATTTACTGTTGGAGTTAATAGTAGTCCAGTGTTTGCAGCATCATTATCAAATGTACCAGTTGTAGGTAGTATAGTAAAAATACTAACTTTCCGAGAGTATACTGTAAATGAAGATAGTTACAACGCAGATATAAAAGTTCCTTCTATACAAGGTTTAGAAAATAAAGACCTTGAAAACAATTTAAATGATAAATATCTTACTGAAAATAAAAAGCTATATGAAGATTTCATGGATGATATGGAAGATATGAAAAGTAACGGTGATGGTCATTTAGGCGTAAGCAGTGGTTATGTTGTAAAGACAGATAATGATAGGTTATTATCTATAGGTCGATATGTTGTAAATACTGTTGGTTCTTCTTCAACAACAATGAAGTATGATACCATAGATAAGCAAAGTGAAATCTTAATTACGCTACCAAGTTTATTTAAAAACGATAGTTATGTTAATATCATAAGTGAAAACATAAAAAAACAAATGATAGAACAAAATAAAGCCGATGAAAATAAATTTTATTGGGTTGAAGGAATAGAGAAAGATGTGGATATGGATCTATTCGAAAAGATTTCAAAAGATCAAAATTTTTATATTAATTCAGAAGGTAAACTTGTAATTTCATTTGATAAATATGAAGTCGCTCCTGGATATATGGGGGTAGTTGAATTTGTCATACCAACAGAAATTTTATCAGATAGCTTAGTTAGCAACGAATATATAAAATAAATATAGTTAATTAAACAATGCAATTAGAGATACTTCACAATTACATTTAATGTTTATTAAACATATTTTAAAAAACATTAATATATATATTACAGTATCAAAAAGGTGATGTTACACTGTTTTTTAGTGCAACATCACCTTTCCTAATACTATTTAATATTTTCATAAATCCTAAGTTCTATTTGTACTCTCACTATTTCTGATTATAGAATTAATCAAACTATCCAACCTAGTTAGTTCTTTTATATATTGTATTAAATTTTATAATTTTTGCTGCTCTCCAAAAAATTCATAATTAATGTATTCTTCACTTACGCCAAGTTCTAAAAGTGCATTATTTAATGCTTTCATAAATGGTGGTGGTCCACAGAAATAAAATTGTGAATTTAAATCCAGGTTATCTTTTATCCAATCCTTTGTTACAAATCCTTTAAAATCATAGTCTTTCCCTAGTATTTCATCTTCTTTAGGATCACTAAAGAAGACATATACTTTGTTTTTACTCATTTCGCATAAAGCTTTAATGTCATTTTTAAATGGCTGCATTTTTGAATTTTGAACTGCTTGAATAAATGTAATATTATTTATTTTATCTGCACTATCATAAAACATTGATAATAATGGTGTTATTCCTATCCCTGCCGATATGAATACTGTAGGTTTATCCTTCTTATGATTTTCCAATGTAAAAATTCCACAAGGCATCATTGCTTCTATTGAATCTCCTATATTTAAATTATCATGGAGATAGTTACTTATTAGGCCATTTTGAACTCTCTTTACACTTATTCTATAAATATCTTCATTAGGCTTCATTGATAAGCTATATGTTCTTGTTACATATCTATATTTCTCGTCATCAGTTTTTATTGTAAAAGGTAAAAATTGTCCTGCTTTATGCTTTATAAGTTTACTTCCATCTTTTGCTTTAAAGTAGAATGATGTAATATCCTCAGTTTCTTTTATTTTGTCAACTAATATTAGCTCTTTAATTCCACTCCATGGCTTTCCAACTTCATTATTAATAGTAGTTCCTGAATATCTTTCCATTATTTCTTCAATCTTTGATCTTTCCATAATATATCCCTCCGCCTCTTCATTTATTATATTTTATACCAATAATAATTATTATTCAATAATTATTATTCCTTTTTTAATATTAATTTCTATATTATATAATTTTACCTAAAATATAGAATTATTATACTTACTTACTATTATAAATTAAATTGACTGTATCAAATTAGGAAACCTATTTGATGAATAGGTTTAATATTACATTTATTTATAATTTTTTTCATAGTAATATTATGCGCAAAAAAGAGAATTCAAATTTATGAATTCTCTTTTTTCAACAACTAGTATCAAATTATTTTTATACAACCTCTTTTTTATCGCCTAGTATCAAACTTTTTTATATATCCAGTTTTTATTAACATTATGATTTTTACTTTTATTTAATAAATTCCTTTTCTTATTATCTTCCTAGTAATCTTAACAATCTCCCACCATCCTGTGGATATAAATCCTAATACTATAGCAAATATTAAAGGATAAACTCCTATTTTTTCTGTTCTAAAGAAACCATTCAGAATAGGTATATACACAATAGCAAAAACCATAATCAATGCCATGCTGTTTACAATTAATCTTACCTTACTACCTTTTTCTTTTATAAGATGATATAGTAATTCCGTATTTGATCTATTAACCAAAACCAATGTAACATTAGCTACTATAAAAGTTATTAAGGAAAAACTTCTGGCATATTCTGATGATATTCCTAAATCAATCATATAATGAAATGGCATAAATGCTGCTAAAAACATAATTATCCCTTGAAGCACTACTTTTATTGTTAAATTTCTTGTAAGTAATGGCTCTTGTGGAGATCTTGGAGGATTCTCCATTATATTCGCTTCTGCTGGCTCTCCTTCAAATACAATAGAGCATGTTGGATCAATGATAAGTTCTAACAACATAATATGCATTGGCAAAAGTAACGGTGGCAAATTGAACAATGGTGCAAACATTGCCATTGCAGCTATTGGAATATGAATTATTAAAATATATACCATAGCTTTTCTTATATTATCATATACTCTTCTTCCATCCTTAACTGACTTTACAATGGTTGTGAAATTATCATCCATTAAAATCATATGAGCTGCTTCTTTAGCAACTTCTGTTCCTCTTTGTCCCATTGCAATTCCTATATCAGCACTTTTTAATGCTGGTGCATCATTAACGCCATCTCCAGTCATTGCAACTATTTCTCCATTTTTCTTAAGAGCTTTAACAATCTTCATCTTCTGCTCTGGTATAACTCTTGAAAATACATCACAACTCTTTACAACTTCACATAATTCATTTTCACTTAATGAATCTATCTCATTACCAACGATAACTTTATCAGTAAATTTTAATCCTATTTCTTCACCTATTGCCATAGCAGTTTTGGAATAATCACCAGTTATCATTACAACTCTTATTCCAGCTTTCTTGCAAAGCTTTATTGCTTCTTCTACACCTTCTTTAGGTGGATCTTGTAATCCAACCAATGCTTTAAAAGTTAACTCATAACATTCTAGATCATCATAAACTTTTTCACTAGTACAATCCGCTAAAGCTAAAACTCTCAATCCATTTGATGCCATCTTATCTATTTCAATATTTATTTCATCCATGGTTTGTTTATCTAAATTACAAAGTCCTAATACGGTTTCTGCCGATCCCTTAACTGCAACATAATACTTATTATCTTTTATATATATGTTAGCCATTCTCTTTGTTTTTGAATCAAAAGCTATTTTTTTAGATAAATCATATTTATATAAAGTTTCCAACTTAGATAAATTAGCAGCTTCCAATATTGCTTTCTCCATTGGGTCATATGGATCTTTCTCACAAGATAACACCATCAAATCACTTAATTCTTGATTTTTTAAATCTTCATTATTGAAAATTATTCCATCACTATATATACTCTTAACTTTCATTTTATTTTGAGTTATTGTCCCAGTTTTATCAACGCATAATACAGTTGCAGACCCCAAAGTTTCAACAGCTGATATCTTTCTCATCAAAGTATTATTTTTTGCCAACCTGTAAGCTCCCATAGATAAAAATACTGTCAATACAACTGGAAATTCTTCTGGAATTATAGCCATTGCTAAACTTATTCCTGAAAGTATACTGTTTAATATATTAAAACTGTAAAAATAAGATGCTACCATTACACTAATACACAATATAACTCCAGCTATAGCTATATTTTTAACTAATATACTCACCTTTTTTTGAAGTGGTGTAGGCTCATCTTTTGCTTCACTAATAGCTTTTCCTATTTTTCCATACTCAGTATTAATTCCTGTAAATTTTACTATTGCTGTGCATTTTCCAAACACACATAAAGTGCCTGCATATAATATATCTTTTTTCCAATAATCAGTGCTTTTTTCACTTTGAGTAGTTGAAACTTTCATTACATATTCACTTTCACCAGTTAATATAGATTCATCTACTGAAAAATTTGAAGGCTCTAAAACAATACAATCAGCTGGTATTCTCTCCCCCTCGGAAAGAAATACTACATCTCCAGGAACAAGCTCTGTACTTTTTATTAATATATTTTTTCCATCCCTTAATGTATTAACCTTTGGTGATGTCAAATCTTTTAATGCATTCATTGTTTTTTCTGTTTTCCATTCCTGTATAAAAGTGATTGAGGCTACAAAACCTACAAATACTAACATTATTGCACCATCTTTAGGAGCTCCTAATAAAAAATATACCGTGGCTGCAATTAATAAAAGTAAAAACATAGGTTCTTTGAATACACCCAGAAATTTCTTTAACATATTTGGTTTCTCTTGAATTATTAATTCATTCATTCCATATTTTCTCTGAAGTTTTTCAACTTCTTCACTATTTAAACCACCTAAATTATAACCCATAAATTCCCTCCAATTATCATTTGATAATATTATATGCGTTTTATACCCTTTTTGTCCATAGTTTTTCTACATTATTAATTATCAATTGATAATGAGGTTCATGAGTATAAAAAAGACTTTATTCCAAATTGTATATAAAAAACTTTAAACTCTATAATTTATTTCTTAACAATATTCTCCTTAAGCATATCCCACTGACTACTTGAAATATGTTATAATTCTAAATATAACCAAAAGGAGGATTCAACCTGTGAATAAAAAAAGAATATTATTTAAATTATCATCTTTACTTTTATTTACTTCTGTATTTCTATCACCATTAAATGCATGTGCTGAAACCTTTTACTCAAAGCCTTATGAAAAAATGAAGCTTGTTTGGAGCGATGAATTTGATGAAAGTGAAATAAACAAAGACAACTGGACTTATGATATAGGAAAAGGTAATAACGGAAGTAACAATGGCTGGGGAAATAATGAACTTCAATACTATACTGATAGAAGCGATAATTCTAGAATTGAAGATGGAAATCTTGTCATTGAAGCACATAAAGAAAATTATAATGGATCAGATTACACTTCAGCCCGTTTAAAATCAAAAGAACTTAAAGAATTTACATATGGCAGAATTGAAGCACGTATAAAGCTTCCACTAGACCAAGGATTATGGCCTGCATTCTGGATGCTTGGAAGCAGTTTTACTGGAGATGACAAATGGCCTTACTGTGGTGAAATTGATATTATGGAACATGTAAATAAAGAGCCTGTAGTATCTGGTGCTCTTCACTGGGATAATAACGGACCTCAAACTTTTGGGCAAAGCGTTACTGTTGATAATCTAGATGATTATCATGTTTATGCTCTTGAATGGACAAAAAATTATATTAAATGGTATGTGGATGATCAATTATTCTGTGCTGCTGACATATCAGATATAATCATCCCTAATCTTGAAAGAAATATAAAAAATAATGATGCATTCCATCAACCATTTTTCATATTACTTAACATGGCTGTTGGAGGAAACTGGCCAAAAGATCCTGATGATTCTACTAATTTTCCAGCTAAAATGTATGTAGATTATGTAAGAGTTTATGAATTAAGTTAACGGTTAGCTGTTTATAGGGAAAACCGAAGGCTTTCTTTAATTTTTTTATACTTCTCGGATTTTTTATTCCCACCCTCTTATATATCTATAAATTATGCCTATAACTTTTTTAAAACTAAATGTTGGTAATATAATTTTTAATTACAACCATATAGTTGAAAAGATGATCATAACCTTTTTTAAATTAAATGTTGTTGATATATATAAGTTATAATTTAAAATATATAATCTATAACATCTATAACAACATTTAATTATAATTAAGTAAATTAGAATAAAAAATAGCTGCACCATGCTTACAGCTTATAATTTATAATTGATAGTTTTAAATTTATAATTTAAACCATAAAAAAAATCATGTTCTATAAAATGTACGTTATAGAACATGATTTTTTATTTTAACTTTGGTTTTTAATTATGGCTTTTTCAAATATATCAAATGCAAACTCTAATTCTTCCTTACTTAATACAAGTGGTGGATGCCACGTAATACAATTTCCTGATGATACTTTAAAAGATAAACCTTCTTCCAAAGATGAGTATAATATTCTTTCTGATAAATCAGTATCTTTTTCTTTAGTTATTCTATCTTTGACAAACTCAAAGGATATAAGAAGTCCCTGTATTCTGAAATCACCTATACAGTTATACTTATTCATCAATTCTTTTCCTCTAGACATTGCAAACTGCGATAAGTCTCTGCAATTCTCCATAAGGTTATTTTCATCAATATATTCTATTGCCGCACATATTGCTGCACATCCAATTGCAGGCTTCTCATGGGTATAATGTCCTAAAGATATGTCTTCTGCAACATCATATCTTTTATTTACTAAGACAGCTGCCTGTGGTACAATTCCTCCACCCAATCCTTTTCCTAACACTAATATATCTGGCTCAATTCCAAAATTCTGATGTACATAAAATTCTCCGCTTCTTCCAAGACAAGTTGGAATTTCATCAAAAATGAGAAGTATTTTATTTTCATCACATATTTTCCTTAGTCTTTTGAAATATTCCTTAGGCGGAACATGTGTATCTGTTGCTCTTATTGGTTCAAGAAGTATTGCTCCAATTTCACCTTCATTTTCTATTATATATTCCAAATAATCTAAACAGAAATCTGAAACTTTTATGTTATCATCACTATTTATTAAATTTCTATATCCATTGTAAGGTATTGATTTTATAGCACCTGGTATTAATGGTCCAATATCTTTTTTAAATACATATTCGCCACCTACTGATATTGTATCAAGACCTGCCCCATGAAATGATTCCCACATAGATATAACCTTATGCCTTCCAGTTACCTTTCTTGCTACTTTAAGAGCAAGTCCTACTGCTGCACTTCCAGATGGAGTAAATAAAACTTTAAAATTCTTTGATGTTGTCTTATTTATCAATGCATCTGCTGCCTTGACTGCTATATCTGATGTATATCTTCTTGGTATAAAAGGAAGTTCATCAAGCTGATTTTTTATTTTTTCTATAACATATTTATTTTTATGACCTACTTGATGAACACTATTTCCATGAAAATCAAGATATCTTTTTCCTCTTGTATCGATAATATAACATCCTTCTACATCTGAAACAGCATTCATACAAGGCGTAGACATAGACTGTCTTAAAAATACCCTTTCATCTTGTCCTATAATATCAACTGTATTTTCATCTAAATTGTCATTCCATAGTTTTCTATTATGAGTGAAATTTGCATCACCTTCTCTAAGCAAGCTTTTCATTGATTGCATATGGTCTTTTTCCTTCTTTAATAACTTCATTAATTTTTTCTATAAGCTCTGGAAGTTCTTTTATTGTATTTATAGTGAAATGAGCTCCTGCTTCCATAAAACCAGCCTTTGTTTTCTCTATTAAATTATCTTTTTCAGTTTGTGATAATTTATTATATTCATCCTCACTTAGTCCCATATTTGAACTTCCAACAATAACACCAACACTCCATACTCCTGCTGCAAGACCTTCTTTTATATCTGAATTAGTATCACCAACTTTTACTACTGTTGAAGTATCAACTAATTTTAATGCTTCCATATTTCTATAAATCATATATGGATATGGTCTTCCATTTGAATTTGTTGAATCTGGTGTCACATAGAAATCTGGAGCATAGCCTTTTTCTTTTGCACCTTTTGTTACAACATCCATCATAGAATCTGTGTATCCTGTTGTTGATCCAATCTTTAAGCCTTTATTTCTTAAATTTTCAATTGTTTCAATAACGCCTTCAATTGGAGTTGTATAGTTTGAAAGAGACTTCATTAACATTGGCTCAAACTTAGCATATAAATTATCAATATCTTCTTCATTATGTAATCTTCCGTACTTTTCTTTCCATAAATCTGATATTCTGTTCATTTCCATCATTGTTTTTATATGATCTCTTTTAAGCATTCCCATTGGAATTCTTGCTTCTTCCATTGTTACATCTATTCCAGCTTGTTTAAATATTTCTATAAAAACATTCACTGGTGCAAAACACCCAAAATCTACTGCTGTTCCAGCCCAGTCAAAAATTATTCCTTCAATCTTTTTCATGATTATTTCATCCCCTTTACGTACTCTTCTATTATTTTACAAAGTTTATTTATATCTTCTTCATATATTTCACCAATATTACCAATTCTGAATGTATCAATATCTGTAAGCTTTCCTGGATAAATAACAAATCCTCTTTCTTTTATGAAGCTATAGAATTCATTGAAGCTGAAAGCATCTGTTGGAAAAGCAAATGTAGTTATTATTGGTGATTGTTTTTCCTCTTCAATATAAGATTCAATTCCTATTTCCTTAAGTTTTTTTCTTAAAACCAAGTTATTATTTTTGTAACGATTATATCTTCCTTCAACTCCGCCTTCTTCTTTAAGTTCATCTAAAGCTTTTGAGAATGCTGCAACTACATGAGTTGGTGATGTGAATCTCCACTTACCATCCTTCTCCATTCCTTTATATTGATCATATAAATCTAAAGATAAACTTCTTGAAATTCCTTTGCATTTTTCTAATTTTTCTTTCTTTGCAATAACAAATCCAAAGCCAGGAACTCCTTGTATACACTTATTTGCACTACTTATTAAATAATCTATTCCTAATGCTTTTATATCTATTGGAATTCCTCCAAAACTACTCATTGCATCTATTATTAATGTTTTATTATATTCTTTTGCTATTACTGATAAATCTTCTATTGGATTTAATATACCTGTTGTTGTTTCACAATGAACCATTGCTATATGAGTTATTTCCGTATCTTTATCTAATATTTCTTTAACTTTATCCATATTTGGATGTTCATCATATCCATTATTATATATAACATGATTTAATGATATATGTTCTGCTATTTGTCCAATTCTTTCACCATATGCTCCATTTGCAATTATTAATAGCTTATCCTTTTCTCCCACTGTGCTTGTAATAACAGATTCTACTGCAAAGGTTCCGCTTCCTTGCATTAATACAGCCGTATAATCTTCTTCATGAACATTTCCTATATCTAATAATTCTTTTCTTATTTTTTGAGTTATAGATTTATATTCATCATCCCATGTACATCTATCGAATAACATTTCTTTTTTTACTGCTTCTGTTGTAGTTAATGGTCCTGGTGTTAAAAGTTTATAATTTTTCATTGCATATCACTCCATCTTTTTATTTATATATTTATTTTCTCAATTACTTAGCATTATTAAAAAATTGTTGATGCTGTTCTAATAAATCAACACTTAACTTTTCTTCAAATTGTTTAGAATATTTGGGTTTATTTTTTTCACTTACAGTTTCACCTTCATATAATGCGACTGGATAATATTTAATTAACTCTTCTCTTGAATCTTTAACTATAACTTCTGCAATTTCCATAGCAAGTTTACGTTTTTTCTCATCTTTTTTATTAACAACTGCTATAGATTCTGTTAAAGTGAAATTTCCTTCTGTTGGATCTATACTTTCTATAGGCTTTCCTTCTGCACTATCTGCTACTGCTTGATGACGTAATCCAAATCCAACTGCTACTTCTCCTGCTCTTACTTTTTTAATTGGACCTGAACCTGAACTTTCAATGTGAGGACCTGCATTGGCAACTAAATCCTTAGTGATTTTTGTACCTTCTTCTTCTCCATATTCTGAAATTATAGCTTGTACTAGAAGCCATGCTGTAGATGAATCATTTATATTAGGAATTGAAACTAAATCTTTAAATTCTGGTTTTGTTAAATCCTTTATAGATTCTGGCATGCTAAGATTTTTTTCTTCTATTACTATTGGATTTACAAATAATGAACCGGTATTCCCTAAAATAGGTGCACTATATTTTGTACTCTCACTTAAAGGTTTTATATCAAATGTTAAATCAGTAAACATGTTATTTTTTTCTTGAGCACTTTCAATAAAATATGAACTCATCGTTACAATATCAGCTTCAATTTTATCTCCTTCTGCAATTAGCTTTCCGCCTAACTCTGATGTACCAAATGATTGAAGAACATATTTATCTTCATATCCCTTTTCATTTAATGTATTCTGCATTATTTCTATAGCCTCTTCATCAGCATTTGTGTATATTACAACCTTATCCGATGATTTTGCCCCACATCCTAACATTCCAATAGATAATGTTAATGCCATAGTTCCAGCCGTTATTAATTTTAGTATTTTCCCCATTTCAAACTTCTCTCCCTTGTTTTTCTTTTTATTTTTTAAAACTTTATTACTTATCTTTTTATTGCTAGTTTTATTTTTATCCAATAGTTTCTTATTAAGATAATCACATATTAATCTCACAAACAGATTAGTTAAAAATATCAATATTGATAAAACAAATATTTCTTTGAACTTAGCATAATGCTGTAGTTCTTTAATTTTAGTTGTCATAACAGCTGTAGCTGTTCCAACAAGGAAAATTATTGCACTTATTGTTACCATTGAATTTATAAATAAATAACTGAACATTTCTATTATTGTAGAAAATGAATTTGGTATTACAACTCTAACTAATGTCTTAAACCATGAATCTCCTAAAAGTTCACCTGTTGTCTCCCATGATGGATTCATTTTAGAAAGAGAATTCTTAGCCATAAGATATGGTGTTGTAAAGAAATGAACCATGTTACAAATTATTATTATTAAAAATGTACCTTTTAAATCTGTCTTATTAAATAACATTAAATAAGCTAAACCTAAAACCATACCTGGTACTGTATTTGTAATCATAGAAAAACAATCTAAGCTTTTTCTGAATTTTCTATGAAGGCTTGTACGTGTATTTATTAATGCTCCAAGATAAGTTACCATTGTACCGAATATCCCACATAAAACTGCTACGAATATTGAGTTTTTATAAACAGTAAGTATATTATTTGAAGTTACAGTATTTTTAAAGTATTCTAATGTAAAGCTCATATTGTAAGGGAAATCAACCATGAATGGTGTTATGAACATTACAATAAATATTGAAAGAATGGATATTATTATTAAACTCCCAATAGATCCTAACACTACATCTCTAAATTTATTTTTTCCAAGCTCTATATCTGTTACTTTGTCATAATGAAAATTGAATCTTTCAAGATAATTGAGTAATAAAACTCCTAAAATTGCTGGCATAAGCATTAAAATAGCTATAACTGCCCCACCATTAAAATTAGGAATTGCTCCAAGCATAACCTGATACAAATGAGTTGAAACAACATTATATGTACCACCTACTGCTGCTGGTATACCGAAGTCTGTAAATGATAATATGAAAGCTGATACAAATGCTCCACCTATACTACCCATAAGTGGGCGTAGTATTGTATTTATAAGCTGTTTTGCTCTATTATCACCCATAAGATTAGATACTATGATAAATTTCTTATCAATATATTTAAAAGAATTGTTTATGAGTAAAAATGATGATGGAAGAGTATAAATAACATAACCTATTAACAAACCATTAAACCCATATATGTTCAAAAGTTCTCTTCCAAAAATCTTTGTTAATAATCCTTGTTTACCAAATGAATATATTATTGCAAATCCATAAGTTATTGTTGGTAGAAGCATTGGAAGTATAACTCCAAGTCTTATACACTTTTTTATGGGAGTAAAAATTCTTGTGCAGTTCAAAACATATGAAAGTATAAAACTTATTATTGTTGTTATTACTGCTGCACATAAAGATACAATTGTACTATTTTTTACTGCTCTTAAAAGTTCTGGATTACTTATTGTTTCTTTATAATTTTCAAATCCAATTCCACCATCTATCTGAATTGATTTAAAGAAAAGTATTCCTAATGGCAGTACTAAAAATCCTATAAAGAAAAGTGTTATTATTGTAAATATTGTTTTTACTTCTATCTTTGTTCTATTCATGCTAAGCACTCTCCAAACAAATTATATATATTGTTCTTTTTTATATGTAGCTGCTTTAATATAAACTCTTCTACAAATTCACAGCTTGGACTACTTATAACCTCATTAGGTGTCCCAAATTGAGCTATCTTACCATCATTTATTATTAATACCTTGTCAGACAAAGTTAATGCTTCTTCTGGATCATGTGTAACAACTATAGTTGTAAGTTTAAACTGCTTTACTATGGATTTAATTTTATCTTTTATTGATTCTTTTATAACCCCATCTAAAGCACTTAAAGGTTCATCTAAAAGCAATACCTTTGGTTTAGTCACAAGAGTTCTTGCAAGAGCAACTCTCTGTTTTTGTCCTCCTGATAATTGGCTTATATTTTTTTCTAAATGCTGCTGTAATCCTAAAATAGAAATTATTTCATCAACTTCTTTCTTTGTTGATATTCCCTTATTATTCTTTAATCCGTAAATTATATTTTCATAAGCACTTAAATTAGGAAATAATGCATAATCCTGAAATACTATATTAAATCCACGTTTTTTCATATGTACATTAGTGATATCATCACCGTTAAAAATTAAGTTTCCTTCATCCATATTCGTAAGACCTAAGATTATATTTAATAATGTTGTTTTTCCACTTCCACTTTGACCTAATAATGAAACTATTTCTCCATTTTCAATATTAAGACTGATGTTATCTAAAACTGTCTTGTCATTAAATTTTTTGGTTATATTTTTTAATTCTAGCACTTAAGCCACCTCCAAACCTTACAAGAATAAATATATCAACTCTTTGTAAAGTTTGTATTATACAATTGTTAATTGCAGGTAAAACATGACAATGTTTTTGCATACTCTTTAATAACTTTTGACAATGTTTTTTATATATGTGATAATATTTTTATTGTATTATTACATTCTTTTTTAAATAGTCTAAATTATTCCTATTTAATAGCTAAATAGGATATATAATATTATTATCAACTTATGTGAGGTGTTAGATATGTATCCTATAGAACGTCAGCTTGAAATCTTTGAATTAGCAAAAGTTAATGATGTTTTAAAATTAAAAGATCTTACAGATAAATTCAATATTTCCATTGAAACATTAAGACGTGATTTATCTGTATTAGAAAAGCAAGGGAAAATCCAAAAAATTTATGGTGGAATAAAATTAGCTGAAACTTATTCTGGTGAGCCACTTATGCAAAACAGAATGGAAAATAAGCTTGAAATAAAAGAAATTATCGGAAAGAAATGCAGCGAATTTGTAATTGAAGGTGACTGTATATTTTTAGACAGCGGCTCAACTACATATCATATTGCAAAAAATATAAAAAACATAAAAAATCTTATAGTTATAACAAATTCAATTCCTATTGTAAATGAACTTATAAATAGTGACGTAGAAGTTATAATTATAGGAGGAAAACTTAGACATAATGAAAGTTCAATTGTAGCTTATGATTACCTATTTAACTTTAAAACTTTAAATATTTCAAAAAGCTTCATATGTGCAGGAGGTATTACTTTAGATAAAGGTATTTCTGACTACAATATGGATGAAGCAATTACACGAAAAAAAATTCTTGAAATATCAAATGAGGTTTTTGTAGCCGCTGATAGCTCAAAGTTAGGAAGAGATGTACCTATTAATATATGTGGAATTGATAAAGTTAACTATGTAATTACAGATTCATCTTTAGATTCTTCTACGGAATCATCATTTAAAAACTCCCCTTGTGAACTTATTATTGCATATAAAAAATAATATGTTTGCATTATTTTTCACAGAAAATGCTATTATTCTAGGGATAAATATTTAAATATTAAAAATAAAACCATAGAGATTATATTACTCTATGGTTTTCACATTATTACAAAATTACTTAATTAGGATTTTCATTACTCATACAACTATCTACATATAATTCTTCATTATAGTCTTCTCTATTTTTTAATGTTTCTAGAGCCTTATCAGCTTCCTCTTTTGAAGAATACTCTCCAATGCTAACTGAATAAAGTCCATTTTTAGTCTTTACAACAGTAGCATCTTCATCAAAATACATCTCTGCTATCATAGCTAAAGGTTCTCCATTTTCCATTGGTTTTGATCGTATAAAATAAACATTTTTAGGTTCTTCTTTATTCTTATTAAATAACTTAAGTTCCATATATCCTGGTTCCTTATATTCTGATATAGAATAGTCTACATTTTCTTTAAGCTCTACTACAAATGAAATAGCTGAATCATCTAATACAATATTTCTATATACATCTTTTATATAAGAGCTACTAAGAATATCTTCTTGTAGTTTATTATAATCAAAATTTCTAACACCTGAGAAATCAAAAACAATTCTATTAGGTCCAACCTTTTTATTAACTGTATAACTAGGAGCAGTTGTTAATTGATTTTCTGATAAATTAAAGTTAATCTTAATAATATCTTCCTTACTCTCTGTTGAAATTAATACTCCATCAGTTATGCTTCCGCCTTTATTAATTTGAAATACGTCTACAAGTTTTCCTATTACCGGCATATCCTTTAATGCTGCTGAAACAGCTGGAACATTAACTGTAATTGTAAACGCTAGACATACAAATACAATTGCTGAACATTTCTTAGCTGTTTGAAATCGCTTATATCTTTTTCCTCTTTTTTCAGCCTTATTAATAATTTCCGAAATATTTTCTGGTATACTGATGTCTTCATATTTATTTCTATTAGTCATTAAACTTCACCTCATCTTCTTTCAAATATTTATTTAGCTTTTTTATTGTCCTATATAACTTACTTTTTATAGTATTTTCAGGTATAGACAATACTTCTGATATTTCTCTAAAATTAAGTTCTTGAAAATATTTCAATATTATAATTGTCTTTTCATCATCAGGTAATCTATCCATAAGGTCGTATAAATCCATTCTATCTTCCATTGATAATGATGTATTTATATCTTTAATATTTTCTATATTGTGTTCATCTAAATAGACATATTTATTTGTTTTCTTAAAAAAATCATTTGCACAATTAATTATTATTCTTATCATCCATGTTTCAAAATATTTTTCATCCCTTAATTTGTGAAAAGATATGTATCCTTTATAAACTGCTTCTGATAGAATGTCCAAGGCATCATCTTCGTTTTTTACATAACAATATGCAAATCTATATAATTTATCTCTACTCTTTTCTAAAATCTCACTAAATCTTTTTTGTGAATTTATTTTACTTAAAAATTTCAGAACATCACCTTCTTCACTATAATTAAATATTTTCTAAATTAATTTATTATATATTTTTTCTTATTTCTACAGACAAGCTTCCGTATGCATGCATTAAAGTTAATGTACAATCATCTAAATTCCAAATACAATATTTTCTATCCTCTACTTCACTTTCTTTAGAATCATCATTTCTTTCTGAATATTTTCCAAAAGCTTTATTCAATAATTCAATATTTCCATCATAATCAGTATCATTAGGCAATATATTTACTGAATCTACTACTTTATTCTCATTATAACCAATAGTTACAAGGGCATTTCCTTTTAAAACATCTATATTATATTCTCTACTAAAAACAATCCCATTTTCTTCTTTTCCTTCACCTAACTTTTTCACTACATATTCGTCACTTTTCCCTACTATTTCAGTTAATGAACCTAGTATACTCTCTGCTTGTTTTTCTTCATTGACACTTACCTTAACTGTAGTTTCTTTTTCTGAACTACTTTTAGTGTTAACACACCCAGACAAAGACATCATAGTTAAAATCCCCATTAATAATAAAAATATTTTTTTCATTTAAGTCCTCCTAAAAATTTTCTTTTATGCTAATTAGACTGCTAATTTATAAAAATAGTTTCACAAGAAAATATTTTTTTTACCTATAAACAAAAAACTATCCAATTAGTAGATTTAAAATCTGCTAATTGGATAGTTTCCTTCTAAATTTTCATTTTAATCTATTTATCTACGGTGACTCCCCCCACACCATCCATAAACCATTTCTGAGCAATCAAGAATAATATAAGTAGTGGTAATACTGTTATTGTACTTGCAGCCATTATTTCTGGCCACTTTGTTCCATATGCACCATCTTGAATAAAAAACTGTCTTATTCCAGCTGAAATCAAAAATTTCTCTGGACTTTTTGTTATCAATGATGGATACATATATTCATTATAATAAGTAACAAAGCTTATTAAACCAAAAGTTATAAAGGTTGGCTTAGTTAACGGAAACATTATCTTCCACAAAATTTTTATGTGAGATGCACCATCAACTCTTGCAGCTTCTATAAAACTTTTATCCACCTGTATAAATGCCTGTCTAATAAGAAATATTCCAAGTACATTTACAAGATTACTTATTGTAAGTCCTGTAAGAGTATCTAGTAAATTAAGTTTTCCAAGAATAATGTAACATGGCACATAAGTTACTGCTGATGGAAGCATATATGTACACATTACTATTCCAAATAATACTTTTCTTCCTGCAAATTTAAACTGTGTTAAAGCATAAGCAATCATTGCTGCACTTATTATTTGAAATATTACTTCAATTGTTGCAACGGAAAGACTGTTAAACATATAAGTTCCAAATGGAGCTTCTTTAAAAACATCACTAAATATATGCCAGTTTGGATTTGCTGGGATTATATTAGGAGGAAATGTAAATATTTCCTGTCTTGATTTCAATGCGCTTGTAACCATCCATATAAAAGGAAAGAATGTAGCTATGCTTATAAATATTAATAATATATGTCTTGAAAATGTGCCAATTCTTTCTTTTAATGTCTTTTTAGGAATATAAATTTTTTTATCTGTATCTAATAATTCTGATATATTCAATTCCTCAATATTATTGTTAATATCTATGTTCATAAACATCCTTCTCCTTTTTATATTAATAATGAACCCATTTCTTTGATGCAATAAATTGAATTCCAGCAAGACATCCTATGATAAGTAATATAATAACTGCTATAGCTGTTGCTTCACCTATATTAAAATTTTCAAATGCAGTCTGATAATATAAATAAAGTATAGTTCTTGTACTTCCAGATGGCCCTCCTTGAGTAAGAACCTGAATCTGATCGTATGCTTGTATAGAATTAATTGTTGTAATTATAGTTAAGAAAAAAGTAGTAGGTGATATTAAAGGTAATGTTATTTTTTTAAACTTCTGCCATGAACCTGCTCCATCAACTGCTGCTGCTTCATATAATTCCTTTGGAACCCTCTCTAATGCAGTAAGATAAAATATCATTGCCCATCCAAAACCCTTCCACACAGTCACTAAAATTACGGCTGTCATTGCTGTATCTGAACTTTGAAGCCATTGACTTTTAGGCATATTAAGCAATTGTAAAATATAATTTGCAAGTCCATATTGTGGCTCAAATATCCAGCTCCATACTATTGAAATGACAACTGTAGGAGTAACCCATGGAGAAAAAATTATAGCTTTGTATATTGCTGATCCAGTTATTTTCTTTCTTAGTATAACTGCTGCTAAAAGCCCCAATGCTATAGTAGGTACTAGGGTTCCCAATGTAAATATTAAAGTATTTTTAAGTGCATCATAAAACATACTATCTGAAAATATATTTCTATAATTTTCAAAACCTACAATGTTATATGCAGAACTCATGTAATCCCAGTCTGTAAAGCTCATAAATATTGCTTCACCCATTGGAAACAGCCAGAATACTCCAAGTGGAATTAGTGCTGGTAATATAAACATTAAAACTCTCATTAAATTTTTAATTTTTCTTTTATTAATTGTTTTTCTTCTATCTATAATCACCATTACTACTCCTCTTTTAATTAATATAAATCAGCTAACATCTATACTTAAAATTGAAAATTAAATTCCATAGGAATTTCCCCACAAAACAGTTAACTATAATTATTAACTGTTAACTGCTAATTGTATTGCCAATTATTTCTTTACTGAATCAAGTGCCTTTTGTGCTGTCTTTTGAGCTTCATCTAAAGCTTCTTTAGCTGGAACATTTTCTATTTCTACTTTATCAGCTGCAATCTTAAGAGCATCACTTATCTTTCCACCTGTTGGATCAATAAATGCTTGTGATGCATGTGCTGCCTGTAATGTTGGAACTAATGCATATGGCTTATCACTTACATATTCTTTAAATGCTGGATCATTAGGACTTTCTTTATTAACTGCGATATATCCTGATGCTATTGACCACTCTGCATTAACTTTTGGACTTGTGAAATATTTTATAAATTCATAAGCACCTTGCTTTTCTTCATCACTTACATTCTTAGGTATTACTAAAAATCTTGCTTCTGCAACAGGTTTTGATTCTTTACCTTCTTTAAATGCTGGCTGTTCATATGCTGATAATATATTAAAATCTAAATCTCCCTGATCTCCTGCTGATCCTGTATATCCTGCTGTCTTTTGTTCCATAGCATCAGCAACTGTATCATTCCAATACTGCCAGCCTTGTCCACCAGAGTGAATTCTCATAATTTTATCTTCATGTATCCATTTTCTAAAACTATCCCAAGCTTCAACCCATTCATCACTATTAATCATTACTTTTGTTTTATCATCACTTAAAACTTGCCCACCATTACTTAAAGCTGCATCAACTAAGTTGTCTGGTCCTTTCATTGGTTCCCATCCATAAAATGAAACTTCGTCACCATCTTTTTTAACAAGCTTTGAAGCTGCATCAGCTAGTCCACTCCAAGTCTTTAATGAATCTTCACTTATTCCTGCATCTTTAAATGCTTTAGTATTATAATATAAAAGCTGAGTTGTTCCGTATATTGGGAAGGCATATTGTTTACCCTCCTGCTTTCCTGGCTCTATAAAAGCACTTAAGTAATTATCTGCATTATATTCAGAATCCTTACTTGCAATTTCATTTATATCTGTTAGTAAATCCTTTGATCCTAATGTATATTGCTTATCTGGTTCTAAAAGTGCAAGAGCTGGTGTTTTTTTAGCTGATATTGCAGCTTGAAGATTTTTATATGTTGTATCATAATCATCTTGGGCTATAGGCCTAACTTCATATTTATCTTGTGAACTATTAAAGTCACGTACTATTTTCTGCATATTCTCGTCAAGCTTTCCTCCAAGTCCATACCAATATTCAATTTGAATTTTTCCATCAGAAGTTTTTGTTGCTTCTGCCACTTTGTTTTCTGTTTTTGTGCCACATGCCATCATACTTCCTGTCATTACAGATATTAAACCTGCGACACAAATTTTTTTAATAAACTTGTTCATTTTTATCCCCCTTTAAATATCCTATAAGTTAAAACATTTATTGCAATTTGCTAAATGCAAATAATATATATTGCACTATGAACTTTAGAATTATAATCTAGAAATCATATAGTGATTTCAACATTCAAATTTATCAGGTATCAATTGCAACATAATATTTTAAATATTAATTTTCTAATCCTAAAATCAACTACTTTATAGTTCATTTTTTGAACATCTTTATAATAACAGCGTTCATCGTTCAACACAATATGTTCAAGTAAATTTTTCCAAAAATAATATATGCATACACAAAAAAAGTCCAGATATCTATATAATAAATATCTGAACTTCTTTCATAAAAGTTGTGGTTTAAATATATTTTTAATTTGTTAATAAAAGGGCTTATTAAAGTATGTGCTTATTAAGCTTGAACTCCAGCATCTGCATGTGCATTTTTAGCTGCAATTTCATCTGCATAAGCCATAGCATCGATTTTCTTGAAGAATGGTAAGTAAATCAATCCTCCAATTACTATTACAACAAATTGCATTACTGCATATTTCCATCCACCAATGATTAAACCTGAAAGAACTGGTGGTACTGTCCAAGGTGGTAATTGTCCACCCATTGGAGGTAGAATCTCAGTTGCAATTGCAAAGTACAACAATAGTGCATTTACTACTGGTACTATAATAAATGGTACACCCATGATTGGGTTTAACACTATTGGAGTACCAAATAATATTGGTTCATTTATATTAAATAAATTTGGTGTGATTGCAAGTTTTCCTAACTGCTTATATTGAGCAGATTTAGCTAAGAATAACATTGCCATTGTTAATCCAAGTGTTTGACCACTACCAGCTAAGTTTATGAAATTATCATAAAATTGTTGAGTAACAATATGAGCGCCATGAGCAAGATCAAGAGTTCCTGCTGCCTGTAAAAGTGCATTATCAGCTGTATTAGGAGTTAATAAACTTCCTACCATACCACCAACAGTTACACCACCATGGATTCCGAAGAACCATAAGAATGGAACGAAGAATGCTATAATAACTGCACCAAATGGTGAGTCTGAAGCCATTTGTAATGGTTGTTGAACAATTTTATAAATTACTTCAACAAGTGAAGAATTAAATCCAAATTTAAATACTGCATAAACAATATCTGCTACTATAAAGATTACAGCTGCTGGAATTAAAGCTGAGAATCCATTTACAACGCCTTCTGGAACACCTTCTGGCATTTTAATTCTCATATCTTTCTTAATCATTAATGAATAAGCCCATGCAACAAGTAAACTTACTAATATAGCGGTAATCATACCTTTACCACCCATCCAGTCTCTTGGAATTACAGAACCTACTTTAAAAGCTTCTGTTGCTCCTTCTGGTGTAAATTCTACCCAGTCATTAGTTATAATTAAGAATGTACTTAATGACAATACTGCTGATGAGAAAGGCTCAACCCCTTCATTTTTAGCATAAACATATGCCATACCCATAACAGCTACTAAAGCCATTATGCTCATTGTACCATTTTGAACCTTGTATAATGGATCATTCCAATTTGGTCCAAATGTATTTGCACAAAAATCAGTAAATGATTTTAATGGAAATGCTGCTACAAGTAAGAACATTGATCCAATAATATTTAATGGTAGAGTATATAACATACCATCTTTTAATGCCTGAACACCTTTTAAATTAACGAATTTCATTACTACAGGAACTACTTTTTCGTTTAAGGTTTGATTTAGTGACATAATATTTCCCCCTTATAAATTTAATAATATGAATAATTACAAATAAAGATTTGCTATTATTTCTCTAAATATTGATATGCTTTTCAGTTATGACTTTCTTAATTTCCTTCAAATGAGCTTCAATGAACTTAATTCTTGGTATGTCCAAAACTTCATTATCAACTATTAAATCCACATCACCAAAACTATTTTTAGTAATTAACATAATCTTACTTAGATATCTTAGGACTATTAAATAATCCTAAGATATCTTTAAATAATCAAAATAATTTATTTAACTAATCCTAATGCTAAATCTAAAACCTTAGCACCATTCATCATTCCATAATCAACCATTGGTATAACTTCTACTGGAATTCCTTTTGGACCGCAAAGAGCTTTTGCATTTGCTAATCTGTATCCAACTTGTGGTCCAAGTAATGCAACATCCATTGATTCTAAATGTTTGTCCATTTGAGATTCTGGAAATGCTGCAATATCAGCCTCTACTCCTTTAGCTTTTGCTGCATCCTTCATTTTGTTTACTAAAACACTTGTAGACATTCCTGATGCACAGAATAATTTGATTGTAATCATGATAAATTCCCCCTTAAATTAACTTTTTATTTTATATTTATTTAATTATATTTTTTGAATATAAGTATTTAACTAGAATCTTATTATTAACTATTTAATTAAAGTATTTACTACTTTTCTTAATTCAATAATTTGTTCTATTAAGTTCTTTTCTGAAATAGCTGTCATTAAATGATCCTGAGCATGTACAAATAAGATTGAAAAATCAACTTTTTCTCCACCTGCTTCTTTTTGTAACATTTCAGTTTGTGCATCATGAGCTTTTGCTAAAGCATCATTTGCTAACTGCATTTCTTGTTCAGCTTCTTCATATTCTCCTTCATTTACTTTGTTTAACGCCATGTAAGCGTGGTTTTTACAATCACCAGCATTGATTATTATGTTCATTATCTGCATTTCTAATTGTTCCATTTATTGTTCCCCACCTTCTGTTTTATTTCTTACACCAATATATAAAGCAATTCGTATACCAAACACTAAACAAAAAAATATAATTATTAGTATTTACACTGATAAACACTAGCTTAAATTACTATCTGCCTAAGTTTTCATTTCTTGATTTTTTTTTATATTTTTCTATTTTTTATATGTAAAAAACAGTGTTTGATAAAATTTTTTTAGTGTTTTAATCTTTTTATTCACTGTTTTATATATACATTTATTATATAAACACTATTTAATCCCATATTTGACCATAGCCATATATTTATGATATCATTTTCATGTAAAGAACATATCATTTGCTTATTAAAAGCAAGTGATATTAGTGTTTACAGCTTACTTGATATAAAAAACTTATTTTTACTTTACATACTTTAAACACTAATTTCTTAAATATTTCATAAATATTATGAAGTTAATCCAAAATTTGTACCAGATATATACCTATTTTCTGGTCAATATAAATTAGGAGGATAATTAATGACTAAAAAAGAGTTAATTTTACAAAAACTAAGACAGTTGAACTGTTCTGAAGGAATAGATACTAAAACATTAGCTTCATTAGTAAATATGTCCAGAGCTAATTTAAGCCATGAATTAAATGAATTATGTAAAGAAGGAAAATTAAATAAATCAACCGGAAGACCAGTTTTATTTTATCTAGCTGACTGGAAGAAAAAAGAAGTAAAATCTCAGCTTGATTTATTAGCTGAAAATAATATTTCATTAAAAAGTTCTATCGAACAAGCTAAAGCAGCGATTTTATATCCTCCAAAAGGAATGAACTGTTTAATTTTAGGAAGTACCGGTGTTGGTAAATCCATGTTTGCTTCATTAATGCATAATTACGCCTTAACAATGAATGTAAAAAGTGAAGATTCTCCTTTTATAGTTTTTAACTGTGCTGATTATAGTAATAATCCTCAATTACTGACCTCTCAATTATTTGGTGTAAAAAAAGGTGCTTATACAGGAGCTGAATGTGATAAAACTGGATTAATCGAACAAGCTGATGGCGGAATTTTATTTCTAGATGAAGTACATAGACTTCCTCCAGAAGGTCAGGAAACTCTTTTTGTATTCCTCGATACAGGTACTTTTAGACGTGTAGGTGACTCTGAATCAAGAAAATCTGATGTTTTAATAATCTCAGCAACTACTGAAAATCCTGACTCTGCACTTCTTAACACTTTTAGAAGGAGAATACCTATTGTTATAACTATTCCTTCATTGAAAGAAAGAACTCTTGAGGAACGACTATATCTTATAAAAAGCTTCTTTAAATATGAAAGTATAAGATTAAGTAAAGATATATATGTTTCTTTAAACTCACTCAGAGCACTCTTATCATATGACTGTCCAAACAATATAGGACAATTAAAAAGTGATGTTCAGATGCTTTGCGCAAAAGCATATTCTGAATTCTTAACAAATGTAAGAGGTGATGTTAGAATCCACAGTGGAAACCTTACACCATACATTAAAGAAGGACTTTATAAAGAAAAAGAACATAGAATATTGTGGAATAATTTAATGAGCGATGAAATAGAATTTTTCAGATTTAATGGATCAAGTGATAATTCTCTTGATATATTTGAAAACAGTGATAACAGTATTTATGATTTCTTAGAAAATAAATTAAAGAAACTAAAATCACTAGAAATCTCTGATATAGATATTGAAAATATTCTTGAAAAAGATATTGCCAAGCACTTTAAACATAATTTTTCTAATATATCTAAGGAATTTAGCAAAAAAAATCTACTATCAATTATAGAACCAAGTGTTTTAGAATGTTTTGATAAGATTATAAATCATATAACAGAAAGACTCCCTATACAATTTGATAATAACCTTTACACTGCTTTTGCTCTTCATATTAATACACTTGTTGATAGAATACACAGTAAAAAGATAATAAAAAATCCTAATCTTAGAAAAATACAAAATCTATATCCAAAAGAATTTTCTATAGCATTAGAAGTCAAAGAAATTTTATCTGAGTATCTTTACTCTTCTATTCCAATAGACGAAGCTGGCTATATAACATTATTTTTAATACCTGACACAACACTAAATACACAGCCAAAAGATAAAGTAAAAGTAATTCTTATTGCTCATGGAGAATCAACGGCAACTTCAATGAGTGATGTTGCAAGTAAATTATTAGGTGAAGACTATGTACTTCCTATAAATGCTCCAATTGATGTTGAACCATCAAAAGTGCTAGACCACTTACGACTTATTATAAGTGAAAATCCAACTTCTGCTGGTTATTTGTTATTAGTTGATATGGGATCTCTTCTCGCTTTTGCTGATACTGTAAAACAAGAATTAGATGTAGATCTTCAAGTTATTTCGCTTGTGTCTACACTTCATGTACTTGAAGCTGCAAGAAAAGCATTATTAGGATTATCATTAGATGAAATATATAATGATGTTATAATGATAAATTCTTATTTACAAGTTCATAAAAACTTAAATAATAAGACAATTGATACTAACAAAACTTTAATAATAACTGCATGCTTGACTGGAGAAGGTGGTTCTGCTGCAATAAAGGATTTCTTATCTGTTAATTTAAAGTTTGATCCAGATTTATTTGAAATAGTATGTCTAAGCTATTGCAATAAAGAGAGTTACAAGGAAATGATTTTAAATCTTGAAACCAAAAATCAAGTTTTATTTGTTGTATCTTCATTTCATATTGATTCTCTAAATACAAATCAATTTTCTATGTATGAAGCCCTTAGTGGTTCAGTACTAATGCAGATGCAAAGATTAATAGATGAAAAAACAACATTACTAAATATTCCTAAAATTTTAAATGAAAATATTCCTAATATATCAGGAGCAGAGCTTACTAATGATATACAAAATGTATTAACTGAACTTGAAAATAGAATAAATAAACAATTTACTCCTGATAGTTTGGTTGGACTTACTCTACATCTATCCTTTTTAATTGGAAGATTAAAAAATAATGAAAATACTGTCTTGTATCCTAATAAAGATATATTTATAAAAGATAATTTTTCTATGTATAATATAATTAAGGAAACCCTTAATCCCTTAAAAATAAAATATAATCTTACTAATTTGTCTGATGATGAAATATGTTACCTAGTTAAACATTTATCTACAAATAAAGACATACAATAATCTAGATGATATAATAGTAGATAGAATTCTCATTATTAAGGCATTATCAAAAAATAACAAGTCAATTCCAGCATATTTGAACTTGTAATTTTCTCTCATATGCCTAAATTTATTTTGAAAGAGGTTTTTTATGTTTAACAGTGAAATTATTAAAGGCTTAAATGATTTAGAGCTTATGCTTTATAGATATATAATGAAAAATACTGAAAAAGTAATATATATGAGAATAAGAGAACTTGCAGATGAAGCTCATGTATCAACAACTACTATTTTAAGATTCTGTAAAAAGTTTGACTGTAATGGCTATTCTGAATTTAAAGTTAAACTAAAAATATACCTTGAAGGTTCAAACATAAATAATGTACGAAACGATCAAAGCATAATTATTGATTTCTTTAAAAAACTCAATACAGAAGAACTTGATGAGAAAATTGAAGCAGTCTGCGACTTGATAACAGATTCAGCTAATCTTGTATTTTTAGGTTCAGGTACATCAGGAATATTATGCAAATATGCAGCAAGATATTTTTCTTCACTTGGAAAATTTGCAACATATATTGACGACCCATATTTTCCTACAAACTATAAAACATATGAGAACTGTGTAATTATAATTTTATCTGTTTCTGGTGAAACTCCTACTGTTATTAATCTTATTAACAATTTCAAGAGAGAAAATTGTCCTATTGTAAGCATTACTAACAGTGAAAATTGTACTATATCAAAAATATCTGATTTAAATATTTCATATTATATAAACCAAGAGAAGCTTGGTATATCTGATATAACGACTCAAGTTCCTGTTTTATATATAATTGAAACAATAGCTAGGTCACTCCATAATAAAGTTGATGAAAATTCTGATGAATTTAATAAATAAAAAGTGCAGCAAGACATTATTCTTGCTGCACTTTTTCGTTTTTAAAGATCTCTATTTAATTTATTACAATTTAAACTTCTGTATAACTTCACTTAAAGAATCTGAAACATTCTTCTCATTAACAACTAATTTTGATATATTGTTAAGTATGTCTGAAACTTTATCAATATTATCTATAATCTCTCCACTATTCTCAGATGTATTTTGTGATGATTCTGCAATACTTACTACTGTTTTTCCTACTTCTTGTAATATATTTTTTATATTAGCAGACATTTCAGCAAGTTTGTTAGACAATTCTTCTATATTATCAGCATCATTACCATATTGCTTTGATGCATTAACAAAGGTCTGATAATCTGGAGTAACATTTTCATTTATAAATAATAACATCTCTTTTGAATCATTAGTTAACTTACTGAATGCACCCTCAACCTTCTGCGTTGTCTCTATAATTTGTTTTACTGTATCACTTGTTTCATTTGCTAAACTTCCTATTTCTGAAGCAACTACAGCAAATCCTCTCCCTTGTTCTCCTGCCCTTGCTGCTTCTATTGATGCATTTAATGAAAGAAGGTTTACCTGTTCTGCTATTGATGAGATAGCTTCTGCCATAGTTCCAATCATTGCAACTACCTTAGCATTTTCTATGCTTTTGTTTAAATTATCCTCATGAACTTTAGATAAATTCACAGCTTTGTTATACGATTCTAGTGTATTAGTTTCTATTTTTTTTACTCTATATTTTATATCACTTGATATTTTATAACTATTATCTGCTTCATCAACCAATACATCAAGAGCTGCATTTACTTCTTCTACTGATGCATTTAACTCTTCTATAGCTGCACTGGTAGTCATAACCTCTTCATTTATTGTTTTTATTGCATCCTCTACTTTATTATAGTTTTCAGATAACTCTATAGTTGTAGTATGTAAACTTTCACTTTCTGATGATATTTCTCTAGAACTATCTGCAACACTTTGGATAATCTGCTTATTTTCTCTAAGCATTTTATTTAAATTATCACCCATTTGTCCAAGTTCATCTTCTGTTTTAATATCTATTTCTTCCGTAGTAAAATCACCTTCTGCAAGGCTTAAGGCAAATGAGTTTACTTTTTTAATATTCTTAGTCACATAACTTATAGTTTTTATAATTGCAATTATTGATAATATTATTGCTACTACACATATAAATCCTAACTTAAACAATAAATTTCTCACTGGCCTATTAATTTCTGACTCTGGAACCTTTAATAATAATTTCCATCCTAATTCATCTATTGTTTTATAATAAACATTAAAATTTTCTCCATTCAATTTTACTTTCTCATGACCTTGACCTTCTCCCTTGAACATATTCTTTCCAAGTTCAGCCATATTAGTATCACTATCATCTTTAATGCTTGTCTTCATAATTTTATCAGAATCATTATGAGTAATATATTTTCCATTTGGATCTATTAATTGTGCTGCGCCACTTTCCCCTACCTTAATCTCATTTACTAAATTTTGAATTGATGAAATACCTATATCAACAGATATTACACCTATAAACTTACCATTGTCATACATTGGTACTGCACATGTAGACATTATTTGATTTGATACTTCATCATGATACAATTCTGTAAAATGCGCACTGGTTTCTTTATTATTCTTTCCTTCCTTATACCAATCATAATTAAAATAATTATATTCTGCATTACTATATTCATATGTTAAAACTGGTGCTCCATTATCCTTATAAATATATGGGCCCATAAATTCTTCATTTCCACTATAAACATAAGGTTCAAACCATATTCCACTTCCAATAACTAAATCACTTTGAAAAATAACTTTTCCTATGTATTGTTCATATTGATCTATATTCGTAGTTTTGTATGTAGATTCAACATTCCTTGCCAATTGCTCTGCCATTTTTTCCACTTGGTCCATTTGACCTTTTATTAGGTTAGTATCAACTACAAGTTCTGAATCCATATTCTTCTGTATTTGACTTTCTAAAATTCCTCTGCTTGTTTCATAACTTATAGAAAGTATTAATGTCATAATTAATATATTAATAGTTACTAACACGCATAACATTTTTGTACTTATTTTTCTCATCTTCATAAAATTCCTCCTATTCATACACAATACTTAACTTTTATATATATTTTATCATATTCTTCCAAAATATATCATTAACAACTCAAAAAAGTGCAACAAGATAATACCTTGCTGCACTTTAAAATTAATCCCTTAATATAAATTTATTTACATTGTTATTCATGTTTAATGCTATATCTGAAAGTACTTGTGCACTCATAGATAAATCTTCTGCTGATACAGTCATCTGTTGAGAAGAAGCTAAAATTTCCTCTGAAGATGCTGAATTTTCTTCTGATACTGCAGAAGCTGTTTCAATCTTTCCAATAATAACATCTTTATCTTTACTTATATCTTCAATACTATTATTAACGTTATTTATCATTGGTAATATATCACCAATATCTACTATTATAGTTCTAAAAGCTTTAATTGAATTATCAATTATACTTACCTGTGATGACAATTCATCATTAACATTTGATGTTGTGCTTATAACGTTATTTGTTTCTGATGAAATAATTGATATTAACTTGTTTATTTCTTCTGAAGATTCTTTACTTTGTTCTGCTAACTTTCTTATTTCTTCAGCAACTACGGCAAATCCTTTTCCCATGTCTCCAGCTCTAGCTGCTTCAATTGCAGCATTCAATGCAAGAAGGTTAGTTTGCTCAGCTATACCGTTTATTATTGTTGTTATTTCATTAATTTGATTTATTTTACTTCCTAAATTAGTAATCTTATTGCTTATATCATCAAATGAATTACTTATATTATTAACAGATTGAACAACTTCTCCTAATTGTTCATTATTTCCTTCTGCTTTTACACTAATTTCATTTGTATTTTTATTTACGTCATTAGTTATTGATACTATATTTTGGATAGTTTCTCCAAAACTTGTTACTATACTTACAATATCAATTAACTCTTCTGCTTGAGATGTTGATCCTTCTGCAACACCATTTATTGCTGTGGAAACTTCTTTAGTTGATGCTGTAACTTCTTCTGATACTGCTAGTAATGAAATTGATTGTTCGTTCATGTTATCAGCATTATTCTTAACAGTTTTTAATATATCTGATATTGAATCAACTGTTTTAGATATTGCTTTATTAATTATAGAAAATTCATTATTTCCTTCAGTATCCATTTTTACAGAGAAGTCTCCTTCTGCTATTTGTTTTAGATCTCTAGTAAGATTAGTTATTGATGATTTCACTAATGATACTATAGCTATCATTATTAAAATTGTTATTAATAAGATGATAGCAATTATAAAAATAAATGCTGTTCTTGTATTATTGTATTCTTTCTTATTTAAATCATTAAGATCACTTGCTGCTTTTTCATTATATATAACTGTTTCATCAGCATATTTACTCATATTAGTTCCTATTATATTAAATTCATTTACATCATCTGCTGAAACTTCTATATTTTCTTTTCTTAATTTCTTTACTTCATCTACCTTAGATAAATACTTATTATATTCTGACTTAAAATTTTCTAAATATGACTTTAATTCATCATTTAAATTTTCTTTCTCATATTCTGTTATAATATCATTTATATTCTTAATATTTGAATCAATTACAGAAATTACGCTTTCATCATATTTCCTATCAATAAGCTTACTTACACCTTGTCTTAGTAATCCCAAATCTGCATTGAGCTTACCCATTTTAGCAACATTTAATAGTTGTTTTTCATACATAATATTGGTAGATTCATTCATTTTTGATATAGAATTCAATCCTTTAATTCCAATAATCATTGCACCAACTATAGATATCAAACCTAAAGTTATTATTAAATGTACTATTCTTATATTTTTTAGTTTGTTCAATTTTTTCTCCTCCCAGTATTCAGTAAATATTTTTAATGCTGTGAATCACTACTTCAAGTAATTATGAATTATAAAAATACCCCCAAATTTGGTCAATTAAGTACTAAATTCATTTAAAATAATTATTGTTAAATACAAACCTTAATATATCCCTATAAATTTAGTTAATCTCTTTTTAAAATTTTATGGCATTCCATCGCTTATATCATATTTCATGTAGTTGCTCAGCTTTATGATAAAAATCACTCCCTTAATTTTTTACAGTGTCGCTGCTTGTACAAATTTAATTTGACCCCTGATTCACATTAACATTTATAATACTATAATCGTACATATTCATACAAAATTCAAGGAAATTTTACATTTTATTAACTTTTATTTATTTTTATCCAATTAACCCCATAATATGCTTATATAATCTTTCTTTTAAACTATTAATTTACAATTAAAATTTAAAATCCAGATTAAAATTTATACTTCTATTTTCATTTATAAATTTTAATATATAATTTCTCTAATAGCACTCAAAACTGTACTAGTACAGTTAGCTTTTCATATGATTGATTGATACTCCTAATAAAGTTAACATATAGACAAGAGGTTAGGAGGTATTGCATATGAATAAAAAAATTAAAATTGTAACAATTGGTGGAGGTTCAAGTTATACTCCAGAATTAATTGAAGGATTTATAAAAAGATATCATGAACTTCCTGTAGGAGAAATATGGCTTGTAGATATTGAAAGTGGAAAAGAAAAATTAGAAATTGTAGGTAATTTAGCAAAAAGAATGGTTAAAAAAGCTGGTGTTCCTATTGATATACATTTAACGTTAGACCGAAGAGAAGCATTGAAAGATGCAGACTTTGTAACTACTCAAATCAGAGTTGGTCAGTTAGATGCAAGGAACAAAGATGAAAGAATTCCTTTAAGTCACGGGGTTATTGGTCAAGAAACAAATGGTGCAGGAGGTATGTTTAAAGCATTTAGAACTATTCCTGTAATTTTAGATATAGATAAAGATATGTCACAATTATGCCCTAATGCATGGCTTATAAACTTCTCCAATCCAGCAGGTATGGTTACAGAAGCTCTTCTTAAATATGGAATAAATAAAAAAGTCATTGGTCTTTGTAATGTTCCTATTGGAATGGAAAAAGCAGTTGCTGGAATGTTAGATGTTGATTCTAATCGCATTACAATGACTTTTGCTGGATTAAATCATATGGTTTTTGGTAAAGAAATTTATCTTGATGGTGAAAACGTAACTGATAAAGTAATTAATTCTATTGCTGAAGGAAAAATGGGCTCAATAGTTAAAAATATAAAAGATTTTGAATGGAGTCCACATTTTATAAAAGCACTAAATATGATGCCATGTCCATATCATAAATACTATTATCAGACTTCTGAAATGCTTGAAGATGAATTAAAAGAGTTCTCTAAGGGTGAAACAAGAGCTGAAATTGTTCAAAAACTTGAAAAAGACTTATTTGAATTATATAAAGATGAAACTCTAGACATAAAACCACCTCAATTAGAAAAACGTGGTGGAGCATATTATTCTGATGCTGCATGCAGACTTATTAATTCTATTTATAATGACAAAAAAGACATTCAACCTGTTGATGTTAGAAATAACGGTGCAATAGAAGGAATTGATGATAACTCTGCTGTTGAGGTTTCATGTATTATAACAAAAGATGGTCCTAAACCACTTTCAATTGGGAAATTACCAGTTGCCGTAAATGGTTTGGTTCAAACAATAAAATCTTTCGAAAAACTTGTAGTTGATGCTGCTGTTGAAGGTGATTATAATAAAGCACTGCTTGCATTAACAATAAATCCATTAATTCCTTCAGAGAAAATGGCAAAAGTTCTTTTAGATGAGTTATTAGAAGCTCATAAAGAATATCTTCCTCAATTTAATTAAAAATTATTAGCTAATGTGGTCCTAATTACTAACATATATCAATATACCAACATTTATTTTAAATTAAGTTCATCCTTCGTATTAAACACAAAATAAGATGATGCATTAATAATTTACTGCATCATCTATTTTTTATAATATAAACATGTATATCTACATAAGTGTTAGAATTTCTTCATATATAATTTCCAACACAACCTTTACTTCATTTTTATTAAGTCTTGCAAGACTAATTCTTATACTATTATCATAATTTTCTTTATTATAATAAGCCCTTTTATTAGATGATGCATATATATTCCTTTTCTTTAATCTATCAATTAACTCTTTACTGCTTATTTTACTATTTAATATCATAGTTGAATAATACCCTGACTTTCCCCCTATAACTTTAACTATATTAGAATCCCATTTTGCTGTTACCGATCTAAATATAGACAATAGTTCTTTTAAATGTTTATCAATAATCTTTATATGCTTTTCATAAATATTGCTTTTTATATATGATTCAAAAGTAGCCTGTGAAACTAAAGACGGCATATAATATGAAGAATAGTATGAGTATTTAATCCATTCCTCATATCTATCTATTAAATCATCAGGAATCACTGCTGCTCCAATCCTTATATAGGGTATTGTCTTAGAATAGCTTTTTAAATATATACAGTTTTTAAAGTCTGAATAATAATATATAGGTGAATAATTTGGAAGACTGTATACATCTGAAAAATAATCATCCTCAACAACATAAACATTATATTTGTGTGCAAGTTCTATGATAGACTTTCTTTGCCTTACTGAGTAATATGTCCCTAACGGATTATGATTTCTAGGAATTGTGTAGAAAAATTTTATTTTTTCATTTTTAAATATTTCTTCAAGTTCCTTAATATTAATTCCATTCTCATCTCTTTTTATTGTTTTAACCTCTAAATTTTCATGTATTAAAAAATCTATATAATAAACATATGATGGTTCTTCAATTAATATAGTATCATTACCATTAGGAAATGGCATTTTTGACAGTAATGTTAAAACTTGAAGTACCCCTTGAGATAAATATATATTTTTATTTTTACAATAAATATCACTTTTATTAAGAATTTCCGGAAGTATTTTTAAAACACTAGGTATTCCTTTTGAAGTCATTGCAAGAGAAATATCACTATAAAGCTCTACTGCTGAATTTAAACAATGTTGAATATCTTTTACAGGAATACTGCTTACTACAGGATTTCCAGTGGATAAATCATAACTTCCAGAATTATCATTATTATACCTAACAAGATTATCAGCAACAAAAAACCCCTTTTGTGGTGTAGCATAAATTATATGTTCACTACATAAAGAATCATATGCTTTAATTACGGTTCCCTTGCTACAGTTGTATTTTTCACACATATAATTAATTGATGGAAGCTTAAATCCTTGTGGAACCTTTTCATCAATTATATATTTTTTTATATCTTCTAAAATCCTTTCATATATCTTCATGGAAATCTTCCTCCTGTAAATTATAAAGTCCTCTTTAAATAATTTGATATTAAAAATATGTTAATATATTTCCCTCTAGCATTAATATTTTATTAGAATTATCTCAAACTACTTTTATTATAAATTTATCTGTGTATAATATCCATTGATATATCTTTTAATTAATAATCTTCATTTACTAAGTAAATAAAGTTTACCCACATACCTTATATAAATGTTGAAAGTTCATTAAAAGATATACACATATTTTTAAAGGAAGGTTAATAAGAATTACACCTATGCCGATGCTAGTTCTTTATACTTTCTTATAACATAAATTATAACACCAAAATTTAACTATAATAAAAACAAAAATGCCATACTAAAAATTAGCACAGCATTCCTGTATATATTAAACATAATTTTACTTAATCAAAATATTTAAATTATTTTTGTTAATACAATTTAAGTTTATAATTCTTCTCCATTAGTAGCAATAACGTTTTTGTACCAATCAAAAGATTTCTTCTTACTTCTATTTAACGTACCATTACCATCATTATCTTTATCAACATAGATAAATCCATAACGTTTCTTCATTTCACCAGTTCCAAATGATACTAAATCGATGCATCCCCATGGAGTGTATCCCATTAAATCAACGCCGTCAAGTTCAACGGCCTTTTTCATTTGTACTATATGTTTAGCAAGATAATCTATTCTATAATCATCATTGCATGTTCCATCTTCTTCTTTAACATCAACAGCCCCAAATCCATTTTCAACTATAAATAATGGCTTTTGATATCTTTCATATAAAGAATTCAATGCATATCTAAGACCAACAGGATCAATCTGCCATCCCCAGTCACTTGCTTCAACATAAGGATTTTTCACAGCTCTAGAATATCCAGACATACCGTCACCTTCATCAGTTGCTATATCACTTTTAACTGATGCTGACATATAATAACTAAATCCTATATAATCAACGCATCCTTCCTTTAAAATTTCAGCATCTCCATCTTCCATCTTTATATTAATTCCATCTCTTTTCCATTTATTAAGAGCATAGCTTGGATAATATCCTCTACAGTGAACATCACCATATAGATAACGTTCATGCATAGCTTCTACTGAAAGCATCATATCTTGTGGATTACATGAGTATGGATATACTGGAACATAAGCAAGCATACATCCTATTTTAAAATGTGGATTAATTTCATGTCCCTTTTTAACAACTAGTGCACTTGCAACTAGTTCATGATGAACTGCCTGATAAGTTACTTCTACTCTATTTTCACCATCTTCAAATCTAACTCCTGAGCAAGTCCATGCAAATAAGTCATATTCAGTTTCTGCTTGATTATTTATTTCATTAAATGTCATCCAGTACTTAACTTTATCTTTGTATCGTTCCATAACCGTTGTTGCAAACCTTACAAACATGTCAATTACTTTACGATTTCTCCATCCACCATATTTTTTACATATTCCATATGGTATTTCAAAGTGTGATAATGTAATTACTGGTTCAATATTATACTTCAATAATTCATCAAACATATCATCATAAAACTTTAAACCTTCTTCATTTGGTTCAAGTTCATCTCCGTTTGGAAATATTCTTGACCATGCAATTGAAGTTCTAAAGCACTTAAATCCCATCTCAGCAAATAATGCTATATCTTCCTTATATCTGTGATAAAAATCTATTGCTTCATGATTCGGGTAATTAAGTCCTTCAATAACACCATCTGTTATTTCTCTTGGAACTCCATGTGCTCCTGCTGTCATAACATCTGCTGTACTCGGGCCTTTTCCCCCTTCATTCCATCCACCTTCTAATTGATGTGCAGCCACTGCTCCACCCCATAAAAATTTTTCGTTAAATGCCATTATAAAATACCTCCGTATACTTCGATTTATTACTATAAATTTTCTACATTTATTACTGCTCCCAGAATGTTAGCATCATTATTGTATCTACATTTTTCTATTCTTGTTGTTATTACATCTTTGTTAAAAATATATTCTCTAGACATATGTTTAAATTTATTTTTTATTAAATTTATGAACCAAGCTTCTTCAGAAATTCCTCCGCCAATACATATGACATCAGGATTATAAAACACGCTTATTGTAATAAGGTGGACACATATGTTTCTTATCCATTCTTCAAATGCTTCTTTTGCAACAATATCATCATTTAAATATTTATTGCATATTTCATGTCCATATCTTAACTTGTTAAAATCATCCACTTTTTGATTATATATATTTATAAGGCCTGTCATTGATGAAAAATCACCTAGTCTATCAATTTTTCCAGTATCTAAATTTATATGAGGAATATGATGAAACTCTCCTGCAAATGAATCTTTCCCATACACAACACCTTTTTCATCACAAATGCATCCACCTGTGCCAGTTCCAATAATAAAAAATGCAGACAATTTACTACCTTTTGCGTTGCCAATTTTAAACTCACATAATCCAGCTGATTTTGCATCATTTATTGCTGATGTTGTTCTATTTGTCCTTTTACTTATTTCTTCATTTATATTAGTTCCATACATTATCACTACATTTTCTGCTGCATAAGATCTAACATTAGAGTTTTCATCAATAAGTCCTGGAGCACTGATTCCTATCTTATCAACTAAATCTAAGGATTTTATATTTGAACATATATAATCATAAAAATTATCTTTAGTTTCAAATTTGATAGTTTCAACTTTCCATTTATCTCTTATTTCATATTTATCATCGACTAATGCATATTTTATAAAAGTTCCACCAATATCAATTCCCAAATTATATCTCATAACATAATCCTCTCTGATTTAACTCAAACTTGTTTCATAAATTCTAACTTAATTTCAAAGTAAATTTAAAATTATCTTTTATCTATTTACCAGATAGTTTTAGTGCAAAATCTAGTACCTTTTCTCCATTCATCATTCCATAATCAACCATAGGTATAACATCTATAGGAACTTTCTTAGGACCACATACTGCTTTTGCATTTGTTAGTCTGTATCCAACTTGTGGTCCAAGTAATGCAACATCTACACCATCTAAATGCTTATCCATTTGTCCTTCTGGGAATGCTGCTATATCAACTTCTAAGCCTCTTTTAGATGCACTTTCCTTCATTTTATTAACTAATAAACTTGTTGACATTCCTGCTGCACAAAATAATCTTATTGTTATCATAATAAATTCCTCCAAACTTTTTAAACATATTGATTTATTGATGTAATTTAAAAATTCTATTTATTTATTAACATATTCACAACTTTTCTTAATTCTATAATTTGTTCAATTAGATTCTTTTCTGAAATTGCAGTCATTAAATGATCCTGTGCATGTACAAATAAAATAGAAAAATCTACTTTTTCTCCTGCTGCTTCTTTTTGTAACATTTCAGTTTGTGAATCATGAGCTTTAGCTAATGCGTCATTTGCAAGAACCATTTCTTTTTCTGCCTCTTCATATTGACCTTCATTAACTTTACTTAATGCCATATATGCATGATTCTTACAATCTCCTGCGTTGATTATTATATTCATTATTTGCATTTCTAATTGTTCCATTTAATTTAAATCCTCCATTTTATTTGCTTAATACTTATTTTTTAGGAATTAGATTCTATATTACAATTTCTTATCTATATTATTAAGAAATATTATTAAGAAATTACTTATTATATAAAATCTAATTCCCGTTTTTAATTAATTTTTATAATTATATTTTTAAATCTACATTTAATTTGATGATGCTTCTGCAGCTTGTTCTGCTTCATAACTCATGTTATCGCACTTCTTAAAGAATGGTAGATAAACAAAGAATGATAAAACTAATATTGCTGTTTGTAATAGAGCTGTTCTAACACCACCTACTAATAATCCTGAAATTATTGGTGGAGTTGTCCAAGGTACTAATACTCCTCCAAATGGTGGAACAATACCAAAGTAAATTGAGAAATATAATATTAATCCTGATATAACTGGCATTGCTATAAATGGAACTGCCATTAATGGATTCATTACTATTGGAGTACCGAATAATACTGGTTCATTTATATTGAATACTGCTGGTACTATAGCTAGTTTTCCTAGTTGCTTAAATTGAGCTGATTTTCCTAAGAATAACATACATAATACTAAACCAATTGTCATACCTGAACCTGTTACAGTCATAAACTGATCTAGGAACTGTTGTGTTACTATATGTGCTCCGTTTGCAAGTGTAAGTTCTTTCCCTGCTGTAACGATTGCACCATTTTCAAGTGTATTTGATGTTAATATAGGACCCATTATTCCTCCAATAATTGTTGCCCCATGAACACCAAAGAACCATAAGAAAGGAATTATTAATCCCATTACTACAACTCCACCTAATGAATCAGTCATACCTTGTAATGGAGTTTGAAGAACTTTATAAATAAACTCAATGAATGTTGTATCAAATATTTTAAATACAGAATATAAGATTGTACCACCTGTAATAAGAATTGCTGCTGGTATTAATGCTGAGAATGAATCTGCAACACCTTGTGGAACACCTGCTGGCATCTTAATTCTTATATCTCTCTTCATAAACCAAGAATAAACTGCACCTACAATAAGTCCGATAATAATAGCAGTAACCATACCTTTTCCGCCAGTCCAATCCATAGGAATTACGCTTCCTACTTTTGTACCGTCTTCTGTTATAACGTATGAATTAGTAGTTAAACAAAATATTGAAAATGCAACAACTCCAGCTGATAAAGGTTCATAACCTTCATTCTTGGCATATGTATATGCTATACCAACACATGCAATCATCGCCATAATTCCCATTGTTGCCCCATTTGCTTGGAACAATGGAGCATCCCATCCTTTTGATGAAATAAAATCAGCTAATGGCTTATATGGAATTTGAGCTAATAGTAAGAAAACTGATCCTATTAATGTTAGTGGTAAAGTAAAAATGATACCGTCTTTTAATGCTACAACCGCCTTTAAATTTACAAACTTCATTATGGCAGGTACTACTTTTTCATTTAAAAATGATGACATATAAGTTCCCCCTTTAGTTTTAGTAAAATAAATTATAAAACAAATACGTATTTAGTTTATGAACTAATTATACAACATCAATTTATTTAAGTAATCATTTTCATTGGCTAAAATAACAGGTTTCAGCGCATTGTTCCTTTTCACAAAAAAGTAACAATATGTTTTTTTACATCTAATCTTGCAGTCATCCTGCTTTTAAAATTTAAATCTAAAAAATACATATAATTTCTTAATTTATAACTCTAAAAGAATCTTTTTGTTTTTTCTTAATTATTTAATAAATAAATTTCTATAAGTTTTAATTAAGAAAATATTATACTATTTTAGATAGAAATAAAAATGCAGCATTTGTAATCTTTATTATACAAACACTGCAATCATACATTATTTTTTACTTCTTATTTTTTCATTATATAATTTTCTGCCTACTGTTTCCAAAATGTACATTGGTGGTAAATGACTTGTAATGTCAATGGTACCTATTCTTTCTTCTGGGATATAATACGATATATTAAAATCTGACATCCTTGCTATTGTAGTATTCTCACTGTTAGTTATACTTGCTATAGTACATTTTTCTTTTTTGAATCTATTTATGGCACCAATTATCTCTACTGTTTCTCCTGATTCAGATAAAGCTATAACAAGGCCTCTTTTAAAGTTTTCACAATTCATTGGATAATACAAATCATCTATATATATACTGAACTTTCCTATTGAAGTAATATATCTTGACCCGTATTTTCCAACTATACCAGATAAACCTCCACCTAAAAATACTATATTATCATGTTCTTTGATAAGTTGACATAATCCGTTTATTTTATCTTTGAACTCATCACTAGCTAATCTTTTAAAATTATCTATTATAAAAGATGTGTCCTCATTTATTTTTCTATCCTCTTTACTATCCATATACATCTTGAATTTCAATTTAAATTCCGAAAATCCATCACAGTTTAATTTTCTACAAAACCTTAATACTGTAGTTGTTGACATATGTGCTTCATTTGCTAAATCCCGTATCTTCATGTACATTACTTTTTCACTATTTTTCATTATATATTCATATAATGATAATTCTAGTTCATTTAAGTTTTTTATCTCATCGCACTCAAACATCTCGTACCTCCATATATAAAAATACCTTCTATACAATTAGATTATATCAGATTAAGTGTATAATTAAATTATATTTTAATTATACACAGTTATCCTAGATGCGATTCTCAAGAAAAATATTATAAAATTTATAAATATATCTCAAAAGAAAAAATCAAGGATTCCATACTAAAATTAGTACGGAATCCTTGATTATATTAAACCATATCCCACTGAATCAAACCATATGCCCTAAACTCTACCCTTTTATTTGGATGCTACTTCATGAAAGCTAAATTTTAATAATTTCTATAAACTACAATTCTTCTCCATTAGTAGCAATAACATTCTTATACCAATCAAAAGATTTCTTCTTACTTCTATTTAATGTACCATTACCATCATTATCTTTATCAACATAGATAAATCCATAACGTTTCTTCATTTCACCTGTTGTAAATGAAACTAAATCAATACATCCCCAAGGAGTATATCCCATTAAATCTACACCATCAACTTCTATAGCTTTTTCCATTTCTTGAATATGAGCTTTTAAATATTCAATTCTGTAATCATCATTACAGCTTCCATCTTCTTCTTTAACATCAATTGCTCCAAATCCATTTTCAACAATAAATAGTGGTAATTCATATCTTTCATATAATGTATTTAATGAATATCTAAGACCTACAGGATCTATCTGCCAGCCCCAGTCACTTGCTTTAACATAAGGATTTTTTACACTTGCAGAGTGTCCTGAAAGTAAATCTTCTGTATTTTGAGCATCTGACTTTACTGCATTTGACATATAGTAACTGAATCCTATGTAATCAACTGTTCCTTCTTTTAAGATTTGTGCATCTTCTGGCTCCATCTTTATGTTATAACCTTTTCTTTCCCATTCCTTGATAGCATATGCACCATAATGTCCTCTTGCATGAACATCACTAAAGAAATATCTGTCATGCATTGCTTCAACTTGAAGCATCATATCATCTGGATTACAAGAATAAGGATATATTGGAACAAATGAAACCATACACCCTATTTTAAAATCAGGATTAATTTCATGTCCCTTTTTAACAACTAATGCACTTGCAACTAATTCATGATGTGCTGCTTGATACATTATCTCCTCTCTATTATCTCCTTCTTCATAAATAATTCCTGAACAAGTCCAAGGGAATATATCAACACCAATCTGCTTCTGATTATTTATTTCATTAAATGTCATCCAATACTTAACTTTATCTTTGTAACGTTCCATTACAGCTGTTGCATATCTTACAAACATGTCAATTACCTTACGGTTTCTCCATCCACCATAGTTCTTAACTATTCCGTATGGTATTTCAAAGTGTGATAATGTTATTACTGGTTCAATATTATATTTAAGAAGTTCATCAAACATATCATCATAAAACTTTAAACCTTCTTCATTTGGTTCAAGCTCATCTCCATTGGGAAATATTCTTGACCATGCAATTGAAGTTCTAAAGCACTTAAAGCCCATTTCAGCGAATAATGCTATATCTTCTTTATATCTGTGATAAAAATCTATCGCTTCATGATTTGGATAATTAAGTCCTTCAATAACGCCATCTGTAATTTCTCTTGGAACTCCGTGTGCTCCAGCAGTCATAACATCTGCTGTACTTGGTCCTTTCCCCCCTTCATTCCATCCACCTTCTAATTGATGTGCAGCCACTGCTCCACCCCATAAAAAATCTTTATTAAATGCCATAATTATTTCTCCTATTCTACTACGTATAATTACAATATAATTTAATCTTATATACTAATTTTAATTTGTTAATTTCTCTTTCACATGTTAATAAGAAATCCACCAATAAATCCACCGATTATAGCTGAAAGCATTATCCATTTAGAATTTCTTAAGCTGCCTCCTTGCATAATAGATGATATAAGTACTCCTATTCCAACGGCCCAAGCCATATCTATCCATATACTTCCACTCTGCTTTATAAGATGATTTTCTGCTCCATGATTTAATATCCACATGGTTCCTGGAATCAGCATTGCAGCTATAAAACCACCAAAGGCTCCGAGCAATGAAACAAACTTATCCCAATACATTATTACTCCAAATGAAAAGATAGCTGATCCAAAAATTGTTGTAAACGCTCCAAAACTATTCATATTATTCCCCCTGCTTTTGATGCCTTTTTATAATTCCTGCAACAACTCCAGCTATAGTTCCTCCAATTATTACACATATAAATGTTGGGGCGGAAGTAACTATACCTTCAAGACCATTTTTTAAAAAGTCTCTGCTAAATGAACATATAGCAACTGCAAATCCCATGTCAATAAATGCAGATTCTTTTCTATTTTCAACGATTCCTAAGTAATGATTAACATACCACAAAGTACCTGTTAATATAAATCCACATATCCATCCACCTTTAAGTCCAAGCCTTCTTGTAATTACTCCCCAAAGAGTATTTAATATTATTGCTGCAATTCCAAAACCTAATGTGCTTTTTAAAAACGATTTCATTGAAGTTTCATCACCCCATCCCCTTATAAAATTCATACCAACGAATTTCTTGAGTTAAGTATATCATCAATAAATTTATATTTCTTTACTTTTTATAACTTAGTGAAATTTATTACTATTTTGTTATTTGTTTTTTTATAAAACAGGTTGTTTTTTAAATTTATAATTAAATTTTTTTCTTGACTTGAAGTTAACTCCAAGTATTATACTTCAAATATAAACTAACAATTTTTAAAGAAAAGACTACTATTTTAACTAATGTAAAAACTAAATTTAAACCCATTAATAAAGATTGTAAATAAGATAATTTTAGGAGGATAACAAAACTATGTATTTAGAAAAAATCAATTCACCAGAAGATGTAAAGAATTTATCCATAAATGAAATGAACGAATTAAGTTCGGAAATTCGTCAAGTACTTCTTAAGAAGTTAAGTGAACACGGAGGACACATTGGTCCTAATCTTGGAATTGTGGAACTAACTGTTGCATTACATCATGTATTTAACTCACCACAAGATAAAATTGTTTATGATGTTTCTCATCAAAGTTATATTCACAAAATGCTTACTGGAAGAAGAGATGCATTTATTAACTCTGAAAAATATGATGATGTATCTGGTTATACAAATCCACACGAAAGCGAACACGACTTTTTTAATATAGGTCATACATCTACATCAGTAAGTCTTGCTTGTGGGCTCGCTAAAGCAAGAGATTTAAAAGATGAAAAAGATAATATAATTGCTATTATAGGTGATGGTTCATTAAGTGGCGGAGAAGCATTTGAAGGTTTAAACAATGCTGCTGAAGCTGGAACAAACATGATTATTATTGTAAATGATAATGATATGTCTATTGCAGAAAATCATGGTGGTCTATACAAGAATCTTAAAGAACTTAGAGATACAAATGGTAAGTCTGAATGTAACTTCTTCAAGTCAATGGGATTAGATTATTATTATGTAAATGACGGACACGATTTTGATCAACTTATAAGCGTATTTAACAAAGTTAAAGATACAGACCATCCAGTAGTTATTCACATTCATACAATTAAAGGAAAAGGATTTGAACTTGCTGAAACTAATAAAGAACAATGGCACTGGGGAATGCCTTTTGTACTAGAAACTGGTGATTCTAAATTCCCTATGGGTGATGCTGAAGATTATGGTGATCTTACAGCTAAATATTTATTAAATGAAATGAAACAAGACCCAACTGTAGCTGTTATTACTTCAGGAACTCCAGGAGTACTTGGTTTCTCTCCTAAAAGAAGAGCTGAAGCGGGCAGACAATTTATAGATGTTGGTATTGCAGAAGAACATGCTGTAGCTTTAGCTTCAGGAATGGCTGCAAATGGTGGAAAACCAGTTTATGGAGTATATAGTACATTCCTTCAAAGAACATACGATCAAATTTCACAAGATTTATGTATAAATAACAATCCAGCAGTTATACTAGTAACTCTAGCATCTGTTTATGGAATGAACGATGTTACGCATCTTGGATTATATGATATTGGTATGATGAGCAATATTCCTAACCTAGTATATCTTGCACCAACATGTAAAGAAGAATATTTTGCAATGCTTAAATGGAGTATGAATCAACAAGATCATCCAGTGGCTATCCGTATTCCAGCAATGGGTGTAATAAATAGTGGAAATGAAGATAATACAGATTATTCTGAGTTGAATAAATACCAAGTAACAAAACAAGGAAAAGATGTTGCTGTAATTGCACTTGGAGATTTCTATCAACTTGGTCAATCACTTGTTGAAAAACTTTCAAGTGAAAATGGTATTGAAGCTACTCTTATCAATCCAAAATATATAACTGGTCTTGATGAAGAATTACTTGAAACTTTGAAAAAAGAGCATAAACTTGTAATTACTCTTGAAGATGGTATTTTAGAAGGTGGATTTGGTGAAAGAATCGCTAGACACTACGGTTCTTCTGATGTAAAAGTATTAAATTATGGTATCAAAAAAGAATTCTTAGATCGTTATGTTCCAGATGAACTTATGAAGAAGAACAGAATTACACCTGAACAAATGGCAGAAGATATAATGAATATTTTAAAATAATCATTGTAAATAGCATATAAAAAATAAAAAAACAATCCAAAAGTATTTATACACAACTTTTGGATTGTTTTAATTCTAGTTTTTTTTTACTTTCGAAATCTTTCCCAAGATAATATTTAAATATTAATCTAAAAATTCATTATTATTCTTCTTAGATTCTTTCTTTCCCAAGATAATATTTAAACGTTAATTTATATATCCTTCTGATACTAAAAACTCATTAGCAACAACTTTAGGATCTCTGCCATTAACATCAACTTCATAATTTAATTTTCTCATTTTTTCATCTGTTATTTTATGTGACAGTAAATTTAATACTTCTTCAAGTTCTGGATGTTCTTTTAAAGTATCCATTCTTATTAAAGGCGCAGCATAATAAGGTGGAAAAAAGTTTTTATCATCTTCCAAAACTTTCAGACCAAATTTATCTAGTAGGCCATCTGTAGTAAATGCATCAATTACATCAGATTCGTTATTCATTAGAGCTGTATATCTCAATCCTCCATCGATTGGTTTAACTTTTTTAAAATTAATATTATATGCTTTATCTAAACCTAATAAACCATCTTCTCTATTAGCAAATTCTATGGTTGGACCCATTAAAAATTCTTCTGAAACCTTCTTTAAATCAGAAATACTTTTTAAATTATATTTTTCTGCTGTATCTTTCCTTACTACTAATGCATAAGTGTTATTAAATCCAAGTGGATCTAAAAATTCTATGTTTTCTTTCTCTTTAAATATTTCATTAACTTTATCATATACTTCATCTGGATTAGTATTTCCATCCTTTATATCTAACAAATTAACATAGGCAGTTCCAGTATACTCTACATATAAATCCACACTTCCAGACTTTAAAGCAGAATACGCAACTTGAGTACCACCTAAATTAAGTTTAGTTTCCACATCTATATCAGTTTTAGCTTCTATTAATTGTTCTAGCATATTACCTAAAATAATTTGCTCTGTAAAATTTTTAGATGCTATAACTATTTTATTACTTGATTTGTTAAAAACATTGGTAGAAAATAATAAAATTATAATTAAAATTAGACTTGTAACTAATGCTATAATCTTATTTTTTTTATTTTTTCCCTTATTCCCTCTTTTAACCTTCATAGTACCATCTGATTTTCTTATACCATTAGGCATTACAGCATATTCAATTTTAGATGTTATATAATCAATTATTAAAGCAAGTATTGCTGCTGGTATTGCTCCAAATAATATTAGATTATTATCTACAGTTTGAATTCCTGAGAATACAAGATATCCAAGCCCTCCAGCTCCAACAAAGGCTGCAATAGTCATAAGACCTACAGCAGTAACTCCTGAAATTCTTATTCCTGCCATTATCATTGGCATTGCCAATGGAATCTTCACTATTTTTAATATCTGTATGTTTGTCATACCAACACCTTTTGCTGACTCTATCATATCTGGATTTATATTACTAATTCCCGTGTAAGTATTCTTTATAATTGGTAACATTGAGTACAAAACAACCATAATTATGGCTGGTACTGACCCAATTCCCACTACTGGTATTAAAAATCCTAATATAGCCAAACTAGGTATCGCTTGTACAAGATTTGCAAATCCAATTACGATTTTAGCTAACTTTTTATAGTTAGTTATAAATATTCCTAAAGGTACCCCAATAACTACAGCAATTAAAACTGCTAACAATGTTAACTGTATATGTTCTAATAAAAGGGAAATAACCTCACTTTTCTTTAAATATAGATTCATAAAAAAGTCACTCATTAATTATCACCTCCAATATCTATATATTGACTGCTCAATACTGAAATCAGAGTACTTCTTGTTACAAGTCCCATAAGCTTTCCATTTTCATTGCATACTGGTAAATATCCACGCTTTAATCCTGTGAACTTTTCAAGTAAATCTAACAAATTAGTATCCTCTGTAACATATTCAGGTGAACGTCTCATTACCTCACCAACTAATATTGATTTATTATCAATCTTTTGTATGTCTGATAATGTAACATAACCTAGCAGCATTCCTTCTTTATCTACTATCAGTAAACTATCTACTGTCTTTTCTCTCATAATTTCCCTTGCTTGAAGAAGACTTCTTTTTATCGAAACTGTAGCAGGTCTATTTATCATTACATCTTCTGCTTTTATAAATTCTGGCTTAGCCCAAATTTTATTTTTACCTACAAATTCTTCAACATAATCATTTTCGGGATTTTTTAATATATTTTCAGGAGTATCATACTGAATTATTTTTCCATCTTTAAGTATACAAATCATATCTGCAATATTAATTGCCTCATCCATATCATGGGTGACAAAAACAATTGTTTTATTATATTCTTTTTGTATATTAAAAAGCTGTTCTTGAAGTTCAGTTCTAGTAATTGGATCTAAAGCACTAAATGGCTCATCCATTAAAATTATTTCTGCATCTGTTGCAAAAGCTCTTGCAACTCCTACTCTTTGTTGTTGTCCACCACTTAACTCTGCTGGATATCTATAAAGATATTCGTTAGGATCAAGTCCTACCATGTTTAACAATTCAATAGTCTTTTTTTCTATTTTTCTCTCTGATATTTTCATCAACCTTGGTATAATTTCAATATTTTCCTTAACTGTCATATGAGGAAACAGTCCAGTCTGTTGAATAACATACCCAATACCTCTTCTTAATTTAATGGGATCCATCTTATTTATATCTTTCCCATTTATCAATATTTCTCCTTCTGTTATTGAAATGAGCCTATTTATCATCTTTAATAAAGTTGTTTTTCCACACCCACTTGCTCCAATTAATACTACTAACTTACCACTATCTATACTAAGATTAAAATTTTCTAAAATAATTTTAGATTTATAACTTTTCTTAATATTTTTAAACTCTATCACCAATACCATCTCCTTCCAACAACTTTATAATATCACCAAGTTGTTTCTTCTGTCAAGTTGTCAGATTTTTTAAATTGACATTCTGTTATTGTATTGTATATATTTAGTATAGAAATATTTTATATTATAAATGAGGTAAGAAAATGAACAATTCATCAATTCCAACATATAAAAAAATAGCATTAGATATTGCTAATAAAATACAACTAAACAATATACTTGAAGGTGATATACTACATGGTCGCTCAACTCTTTCAAGCAAGTATAATGTTTCTCCTGAAACAATAAGAAGATCTATGATTCTCTTAGAAGATGTTGAAGTAGTTAAGACTATAAAAGGTAAAGGAATATTGGTGCTATCAAGAGAAAAGGCAATTTCATTTTTAAATAGAAATAAATCAATCGATAGTATAAGAAGTTATAAAACTGAAATAGATAAGCTTTTAAATAATAGAAAAGAAATTGAAAATCAGTTATTAAAATCAATACAAGGTATAATAGATTATTCAAGCAGATTTAATGAAGTAAACAACATAATTCCTTTAGAATTTGTTGTCCCTGAAAACTGTCTTTATATAGGTAAAACAGTAGGTGAAATAATGTTTTGGCAGAATACCGGAGCTACATTAATAGCAGTAAAAAGAAATGATGAACTATTATTATCTCCTGGACCATATATATCACTTAATCCAAATGATGTTTTAATAGTTGTTGGTAATGATAATATACGTAATTCTGTACCTCAATTTTTATATCCAAAAAATAATTTATAATTAAATAATATATTTTTAACTAATACATTATTTTTAATTATACATATATATTATAAATAAAAATAAGTGCAGATGTTTAAATCATATTTCCATGATCCTCATCTACACTTATATAGTTCTAGATGAGCTTCGCACTATTTATAGTGCGATAGCCCAAATATATTTTATGTATTTTTAATTAAGCTATTATGAAACATAATTATTTAAAACAAATGAATGTGTTTTAAATGATTCTTCTATAACCTTTTTATTAATAATTTTACCTTTATGCATATAGTCATAGGCATCATAAATGCAAAGAAGAGCTGCATTCATATTTTTGATAAATTTATTCAAGTCTTCTTCCATCTCTAGAAAGTCATTCTCTGATGTACCTTTAATTGCAAAGCTTGGTTGTCCAATCCATCTTAAACCATTATATTTTTCCATATTACTACTTCCTAGAATGCCCATTGCAGTTTCTACTAAACCATTAAATCCACCTTTCTTATGTCCTAAAATTAATTCTTTTACATTTTTAAATTTAATATTTTCAGTAGAAACATTATTACTAATAAGAAAATCTAATAATTTATTATATAGTTCTTCTTCCATGGAAATATATATTAATTCATTATTTTTTATTCCTTCATTTATGTAAAAATATAAGTTTACTAATAAGTGTTGTTCTCCATAATAATAGAATGTTGTATGTGTTCCAAATACCTCTCTTAGATTTAGCTTAGATAAATGTTTTATATTTTTATTACAACATACACACTTATAAACAAAGTTATCCAAAAATTGACTTGAAAGAACTACTTCATCATCTAATAAATCCCCATTTCTATTTTCAATACTAGAATTTAACTTTTCCTTGTATTCTTCAATACGATTATTAATTTTACAATTATCGCATATTTCTCTCATGATAATTCCCCCATATATTATAATTATTGTCAATAAAAAATTATATCATTATTTATTAACAATATATGTAGATATTTGTAAATAAAAGAAATTTTATACCGATATTATTATACATTTTTCTCCATATAAACTTCTTCTTTTTTACATATAAATTATAAATATTAAAGACACCTACCTACTGTAAGTGTCTCTTTGCTTATTATATAATATTACAACTTTTCTGTTTACACATTTAGTACTTATAATGCATCCTTACCTCTTTCACCAGTACGTATTCTTACGATATCATCAGCATCATAAATAAATATCTTTCCATCTCCATAATTTCCTGTACTTATTTCTTTAAGTACCTTGTCTATTATTTTTTCAGCTACATCAGCTGGTACTACTGTTTCAACTTTTACCTTAGGCAACAAATTAACACTATATTCTGTACCACGATATATTGTTTTATATCCTTTCTGATTTCCATATCCCATAACATTAGAAATCATTACACCATTAGCATTACAATCACTCAAGATTTTCTTTAAATCTTCTAATTTTTCACTATTTATAACTATCTCCAGCTTTTTCATTTATACTCCTCCATTCTCATCTCTATATTAATAAAATCTAATAATTAAACTTTTTCTTTGAATCTCTTTATTTGTTTTATTTCAATATTATCCGCAGAATAATAATCAAGTTCAGGTGATTTTATTAACTGAATATCTGGATAAGCTGAAACTCCCATTTCAGGTATGTCTAATCCTGCTAATTCTTCTTCTGGTTTAACTCTTAATCCCCAAACTTTATCGAGTACCTTTAAGAATATATATGAAACTCCAAATCCCCATATAACTAAAACTGCAACTGCTATTAATTGAGCAACTAATTGTGATGGATCTCCATAAAATAATCCTCTTACTCCTCCAGCTACACCATTAATTCCATCTCCATATGCTCCATCTGCAAACAAACCTAATGCAATTACGCCCCATACTCCATTTACACAATGGACTGAGATAGCACCAACAGGATCATCAAGTTTTAATTTATTTTCAACAAAAGCTACAGAAATACAAACAAGATATCCAGCAACACCACCTATGAAGAATGCACATGGTCCATTTACAAAGGCACATGGAGCAGTTATTGCAACAAGACCTGCTAAGGCACCATTAGCTGTCATTGAAGGATCTGGTTTTCCATATTTAATCCACATATAAAACATAGCAACGAGTCCACCAATTGCACCTGCAATCATTGTATTAGTAGCTACAACTGCTAATCTAAAATCTGAAGAATTCAAAGTTGATCCTGCATTAAATGAAAACCAGCAGAAAAATAATATTATTGTTCCTATTATAGCCATAGGAATATCATGTCCTGGAAATGGTCTTGCTGTTCCATCTTTTTTAAACTTTCCTATTCTAGGTCCTATAACTATTGCACTTGATAAAGCAATCATACCTCCCATTGAATGAACTACTGCTGAGCCTGCGAAGTCAACAACACCATGTCCAAGTCCAAAGTTTTGACCAAGAGTAGCTAAAAAGCCTCCTCCCCAAACCCAGTTTCCAAATAGAGGATATAAAAACATTGATATGAAAAATGAAAGTATTATAACTGCTGAATACTTTACTCTTTCAGCTAATGCACCAGTTGGAATTGTAACAGTTGTATCCATAAACACCATTTGGAAGAAGAATAATGCAAAGATACCTGGATCATATATTCCATTACCAGATAACATAAATCCCTTATATCCTAAAATACCTCCAAGTCCAGGTATTGATAACATTGCATTCAAGGCTGATCCACCTGTTCCAAGCCCTGCAGCACCACCTGAACCTCCAAATTGAATTGCAAAACCAGTTAAGAAATATCCAATAGCTCCAACTAAGAAAACCATAAAATTCATTGTCATTGTATGAGCTGCATTTTTCCCTCTACAGAATCCAGTTTCAACCATTGCAAAACCACACTGAAAGAAAAATACCATAAAACCTGTAATCATAACCCACACATAATTAGCACCATAGTAAGCCTTATTAGCAGTAGTAGCAACATCAGTTATTGTTTCATTTCCCGTCGTAGCAATGTACGCTGCTCCAGTTGGATCAGATCCACTAGTTGGCGATATAGCTAAAGCAAATGTTAATGCTAATACTCCCAAAAACAAAATAATTCCTAATAATTTCAATGATTTTTTCATAAATACTACCTCCATACTATTGATTAAATTTTTTTATTATTAAAACTCTAATGTTAATACTTAAAATTTACCTTTGATAAAGGAACTTATTTTTCTACCCTTTTGCAAATTAAAATTACTCCAAGAAAACTTGTACTTATCTTTTAAAAGTTTTTCTTTTAAATTACACACAGATAAATAATATTTAATCCCTAAATAAAAAACTAAAACTCCAAATACAATACCACTAACATTTACCCTTAAAACTTTAATTGATATATGATTAATAGCACTGAAAATACTAAAAAACATTCCAAGAAAAACTATCATTAACGATACACACTGTAAAAAATATACTGCTATTTTTTTAGATAAGATTGAATCATCATTTGAATTAATAAATTTCACTTTATTACCTCCAATCAAAAAAATAAGACAAAGAAGTTCAGGATCCTTTTGACTTCTTTGTCTTATTAATTAATTTTCTATTTAATTTTTAAACTAAGTTTAAGGTTTGACAAAAGTTAAGTCAAACCATTTTATACAATATCTTACTATTTATTTAGTGATTATGTTTTCCATTATACTTTTTAGTATTTCAAGTAAGCTTTTTTATTAAGGCTCATATTTACTAATCTCCAACTTATTTATCACACTAAACTTCGCATATTAATAATATATTTCTTTCTTGTAATTATATTCATTTTTCGTCGAAATGTGTTTTATTTTAAAAAGAACTGTATAAAAGTTTTTTAACTTTTATACAGTTCTTAATAAATTCAATATGGAATTTTATAGTTCTTCACCGTTAGTCTTAATTACATTTTGATACCAGAAGAAACTCTTCTTTCTGATTCTTCTTAAATCTTTAAGATCAAATTCATCTCTGTTAACATAGATAAATCCATATCTCTTTTTAAATCCTTCATGAGTACTGATTAAGTCAATAGCTGACCATGGACAGTATCCAATTAAATCTACTCCATCAGAGATTGCTAATTGAGCTTGTTCAATATGCTTTCTTAAGTAATTAATTCTATAATCATCATTTATAGTATCATTTTCTTCAAGTTTATCATATGCTCCAAGACCATTTTCAGTTATGATTAATGGAAGTGCATATCTTTCATAAACTTCTCTTAGCGTATTTCTGAATCCAACAGGATCAATTTCCCATCCAAATTCAGTCTTTTGTAAGTTTGGATTAGAAACACCCTTGAACATACCTTGTTCACCATGTCCACTTTGTTGATCTCCACCAGATCTTTCATTTGTGATTTCACCTGGGAATGCTTCAACTGTAGCTGTATTATAGTAATTGAATGCTATAAAGTCTGGATGTCCACTTCTTAAAGCTTCCATATCACCATCTTCTATAGTTGGTTCAATTCCCTTTTCAACCATGTAGTTCCATGCTGTTGGATTATATCTTCCATGTACAGCCATATCAAGATATAGCCAGTTTCTTATTGCTGAACAGTTGCTTGCTGCTAATATATCTTCTGGTTTTGAACTTGCTGGATATACTGCACTTATATTAGGAGCTGGTCCAATTTTGCCATTTGGACACATATCATGACATAATTTCATAGCTTTAGCTTGAGCTATTAACATGTGATGATTTTGTTTATATAATTCTTTTTGAACATTATCAGTTTCAATTCCGTCTAAAGTACCAATAACATCTCCAACAAGAGTCATCATATTTTGTTCATTTATAGTTAACCAATACTTAACTCTGTCACCGTAGTTTTCAAACATAACTTTTGCAAAGTTTACAAATGCATCTATAGTTTCTCTGTTTGACCATCCACCCTTTGTTTGAAGTGCTGCTGGTAAATCAAAGTGATACATTGTAACTATTGGCTCTATACCATATTTTAAACATTCATCTATTAAATTTCCGTAAAACTCTATTCCTTGAGGATTAATTTCTCCTACACCATTTGGTATAAGTCTTGCCCATGAAATTGAAAATCTATATGCCTTAAATCCCATTTCTGCAAATAATGCAACATCTTCTTTATAGTGATGATAATGGTCACTAGATACTTTAAAATCCGGAGTTCCTTCTGGAATTTTCTTGATATCTTGTACCGATGGACCTTTTCCGTATTCTAAAGATGCACCCTCAACTTGATATGCTGATGTGGAAGCTCCCCATAAAAAGTCCTTAGGAAAGTTTTTTAATTTTTTATGAAACATAAATATCACTCCATTCATTTTAAATCGATTTCATTAATTATCTAAGCAGACATATTTTTAACTATATTATTAAAGTAAAAGGGGTAACTTATTACTTTTATTATTAATGGTCAGAATTTATTCAAGTCTGCTCAGATATTATATATTATTAAAGATTATAAGCTTTTTTATTTGTTTTTCTCTATGAACAAAGTATATCACAAACATGATTCAAATATAGTATTTTTAAGGGTTTAGTGACATTTTCCAATATTAAGTCATTTGTTTTTTTATAAAACATTGTGTTTTATCATAATTCCCCTTTAATTAATCTTTAATTATCATTTAAGTTCACTTAGTTTCTATATTAAATACTTTACTATAAATTTTAACCTTTTTATATTGTATATGGAAAATATAGGATGTATAATACTTCTATAGATTTTTACAAGGAGGTTTATAATGTTAAGACTAAGCAGAAAACTTTCAAAGCTGATACTTATTGCTATGAGTATCAACATAATAAATACTACAAATGTATTTGCCACAGAAAATAATTCAAATATAACTATTTCTAATGGAATTGCAACTATTTCATCTAATGTTACTGAAATTGATAGTTCTACTTTTTCTGAAAATAATAATATTACAAAAGTAATCATTCCATCAAATGTAAAAAAGATAGGAGAAGGATGTTTTTCAAATTTTAAAAACTTAAAAGAAGTAATTATAGAAGATGGTGTTAAAGAAATAGGTTCTAATGCCTTCATAGGATGTGAAAATTTAGAAAAAATTAATATTCCTTCAAGTATTACAGTAGTAGGTGATTTTGCTTTTATAGGATGTAGCAAATTAAAAGACGTTGATTTCCAATCAAAAACAACAAATATTGGCGGAAGTACTTTTCTTTATACAGCATGGCTTGATAAAATGAGAGATGATAATGGATTAGTAATAATCAATAACTCAGTAATAAGTGGTAAGAATACTTCTGCTTCACTTACTATTCCAGATGGCGTAAAAATAATAAATAGTCATGCTTTTGAAGGCTGTAACACTCTAAAAGAAATTAACATTCCTGACAGCGTAGTTGAAATCAGAGATTCTGCTTTTGAAGCCTGCTCAAACCTTTCAAAAGTAAAATTATCAAATAAATTAGAAACTATTGGAGAGAATGCCTTTAGGGACTGTAAATTACAATCTGTTAATATTCCATCGACTTTAAAAAGTGTGCAACTTTACTCTTTTAATAGTGACGTAAAAATTACTGGTGCAGTAGATTTATACAATAGTCTTATTAAGCCTCTTAAAACTGCACAAGAAGACAACCTCAACTTATTGTTAAGAAATAAACCATATGGATGGGGAAAAGCTACTGAATCTGGAGATAAAATATTTTACAAAAACTCTAAGGGAGAACTACAGACTGGCTGGATGGACTTAGATGGCAAAAAATATTATTTCTATAGTAACGGACAGCTTGCAACTGGATTTATAGATTTAAATGGAACAAAATATTACTTTGACCCTTCATCTGGAAATAACTTTGGAAATTTAATTGTTGGATGGAAAAATATCAATAATAACTGGTATTATTTTAACCAATCTGGAGATGGTGATAAAGTTGCTGGATTCATGAGAACATCATGGCTTTATGATGATGGAAATTGGTACTATATGTATAGCGACGGAACGATGGCTACTGGATTTATAAATTTAGACGGAGCATATTATTACTTAAACAACTCTGGATCAATGGTTACAGGCTGGCAGTACTTGCAAAATTCATGGTATTACTTCAATAAATCTGATGATGGTGGACTTGAAGGTTTAATGAAAAAGGGTTGGAATAGAATTAATGGAAACTGGTACTATTTTAACTACAGCGATGGTAAAATGGCACATGATACATGGATTGATGGGTATTATGTAAATTCAAGTGGTACATGTATTTAACTATAAAATAAAAGGGGGCAGAAAACTGCTCCCTTTTACCTTTATAATTCTCACTTAAAAATATTTCATTTAAATTTAAGAAAATTTAATAGACTATTTTAATTTAAATTTACTAATCATACTTTCTAAAGTTTCTGCCTGTGCAGATAATTCTTCACTAGCTGCTGCACTTTCTTCTGCTATTGCTAAATTTGATTGAACTACATCTGCTATTTGATCTATTCCACCATTTACCTGTTGTATTGCTACAGATTGTTCTTCTGACGCTCTTGTTATATTATCCACAAGTTCAATAGCATTCTTTGTATTTTCCACAACTTCTTTTAATGATTGTGCTGTTGTATCAGCTATATACTTTCCGCCTTCAACTGATTTTATTGATGCTTCAATTAATTCTGCTGTATTCTTAACTGCATTAGAACTTTCCTCTGCAAGTTTTCTTACTTCTTCTGCAACTACAGCAAATCCTTTTCCTGCTTCTCCTGCTCTAGCGGCTTCAATAGCTGCATTAAGAGCTAAAAGATTTGTTTGTTCTGCTATGTTATCTATAGTAATTATTACTTCTTTTATATTCTTAGATGCAACTTCCATTTCATCCATTGCCATAAGCATTGATTCCATCTTATCATTGCTTTCTTTTATTTGAAGTCCTAAATTTTCTACTATTACATTTGTCTCTTTTGCATGTCCTGTAGATTTTTGCACCTTTTCATTTATTTCATTAATAGAAGCTGTTAATTCTTCAATTCCACTTGCTTGATCTGCAGCACCTTGTGATATAGTTTGAGAAGTTGAAGCTATTTGCTCTGAACCACCCTTTACTTGAGAAGTTGCTTCGCCTATTTCTCTAAATACTTCATTCATAGATGATATTATATTTACTAAAGAATTCTTAATTCCTATAAAATCACCTTTATATTCATTTTCTAATGAAACATCCAGATTTCCTTCAGCTATACTATTTAATGTCTTATCTATTTCTAATATGTAATTTCTTAAATTTTCAACTGTAATATTAAATGCTTTTGCTACTTTTCCTATTTCATCATCTGTATTAATTTCAATAGTATCACTTAAGTTTCCTTGTGCAACCTTATCTGCAAATAAACTTATATCATCTAATGGCATAAGAACCTTAGTTACATTTTTGTATATAGCCATAGATATTGCTACTATTAACGCTACAGAAATAAGTGAAATTAATAATATTATTATATTTAAAACTTTGAAAAGTTCTCTTTCATAAACTACGTTTACAACTGTCCATCCAGTTGATTCAACTTTTTCATAAAATGCAATCTTTTTATTTAATCCATGTCCTAATTTTACTGTTCCCTTATCTTGTGAGCTCATAGCATTAGATAAGTTAATCATTTCTTTATCATTAAGGTCATTTATCTTTGTTTTAAGAATATAATCAGCATTAGGATGTACTATAAATGTTCCATCGTTTCCAATAAGCATGCTGTAACCCTTATCACCATACTTTAAATCACTTACTTTTTTCTCAACGGTTTCTATCTTTATACTTGCTGCTACTCCAAGATTAATATTATTCATATAATCTTTTACCCATGAAAACATCATTACTACATTACTTTTATATGCTTCTGAATATGTAGGTCTGAATATTGTATCATAAGGCTCACCTGTAGCTGAGTATTTTTCAAATGCCTCTGCAACAATCCCACTTGCCCATGGTGATGTAGCATTTTTACCAGCGCTGACATTATAGTATCGTGCTAATAATTTATCTGCATTACTTGAATCTTTCCATTGATTTTTATCAATTGCTGACAATACATGTATTGCTGCATATTCATTAGGATACTTTGAATTTACAAAATTCCATCTTGCTGTATTTATTTCATCTATCTTATTAGTTATTTCTTCATTATGTAAATCTACATCTTCATAATCACTTGCCATTTTTCTTAATTCTGTATTGTATGAAGATTCCTGAACCTCTGCAAGCCTTGTCTGAATCCATGAATCAATATTATTTACTGCTTCATCTTGTTTTTCAGCCATTAATCCAATAAGATCATTTTTCACATACACGTTTACGCCAATAAACGTACACATTGTAAGTATTAGTAAACCTACTATTACTATTGGTAAAAGCGTAGTTAATAATCTTCTTTTAATTGATGTTTTGTCTTTTAAATTGAATTTAAAGTTTAAAATCTTTTTCATTTAACTAAATTTCCCCCTATTTTATATTTTCCCTTATTCTGTAGTTTTTTATATTCTCCCCTTTCGTTAATACTCCATAATTTATGCTTAGAGTATTTATTCTATTTACACACATTTGTTACTTTTAATTTAAAATCCAAACGAATTCACCTTTAAAAGTCACTAATATCATCTATAAAAAATTAATATATAGAGTGCAATTTTTGATTTATAAAAGTTTTTCTTGGATTTTTTATAAGTATCATTGACATAAATCACCAAAAATCTGTTGCGTAGACTAAATACTTCTAGGTTTTCATAAAATTATGGACAACCTAAATTACTGTATCATCACTGCACAAATAGTAAAACAATAAAAAACGCTATCCATAAAAAATAGACAGCGTTGCTAAACTTAATTAGTTAATTTGATACAATAATCTTGATTAATTGTTAGCAACTGGCTAGCATAGTTTTTTAACCTTAGCTCCTTTAGCTTTGCGTCATTAGATTTCTCTAATTTTGCCATTAATACTTATTAAATTATTATAATTGTAATTAAATTTATATCCCTTATAAATTACAATACATTTCACATATTACCATTATAACACGCGTTTTTCAATAATTTCGGTAATTTTCACAATTTTCGCATAATTTCTTTTGTATAATTTTGAATTTATAGATATTAAAAAATTACAATTATTCTATTTCTCCATTAAGTACACGATTAATTGCCTTTCCAACACCTGCATCATCATTTGATTCAGTAACATATTTAGCAATTTCTTTTATTTCAGGTATGGCATTTTCCATAGCAATACAATTTGGAAATTCCTTAAACATAGAATAGTCATTTAATCCATCCCCTAAAACAAGAACTTGTTCTCTATTAAGTCCAAACTTTTCTATAACCTTAGCAAGTATAGCTCCCTTAGTTGCTTTACTATCATTAACTTCAATATTAGTTATAAAGCTTGATGAAATAGCTAATCCACTAAGCTTTTCTAATTTTTTTCTAAGTTCTATAACTTCCTTTTCACTTTCACCAAATGTAACGAACTTTGCTATTTTGACATCACTTTTTAAAAACTCATCTATATCAGTAATATAATTCATATTAATAAAATGAGGATTTGCCCTTGCAAACTTTATATATTCGCTGTCACTATTTAAATCCTTATGAAATGTTTTTGCTCTTCTTATCATTCCTCTTAGAGTTTCTTCTTCAGTATTTGTAGTATAGTAACCTTTATCAGTGTATATTTCTACTGAAAACTCTCCAGTCATCATAACATTAAGAATTTCTCTTACTTTATTCTTATCTATATAAATTCCTTCTATAACATTACCAGCTTTATCATAATATTCTCCACCATTTAGAGCAACACATTCGCAATCTAAATTATATTCATCAATCAAAGGACGTACATCATCATAAGCTCGTCCAGTAACTATAGCAAACTTTATACCTCTGCTTTCAGCTTCCTTAATTGCTTCTAAATTTTCTTGTGATATAGTGTGATCACTATTTATTAATGTTCCATCCATATCAGATGCTATCAATTTTATCATCGTATTTCCCCCTAATGAATTATATTGTATATTTAATCACTTATTTTACCATAACATAAAAAAATAAAATAAGGAATTCTAAAACTAGAATTCCCTATTTAAAATCACTTTCATATATCCTTTAAATTTAATAATTTAATGCTTTCAATTTTCACACTATAATTTGTGTAAAAAATTCAATTTTACTGAATTCTTTTTATATTTTAAATTTAATTTGACCAAAGTTCCTCACCATTAGTTCTTATAACATTTTTATACCAATAGAAGCTCTTCTTCTTGTATCTATCTAGATTTCCTGTACCATCATTGTTCTTATCAACATAAATGAATCCATAACGTTTCTTCATCTCACCAGTACCAGCACTTACAAGGTCTATACATCCCCATGTAGTGTATCCAATGAGATCTACACCATCCTCTATTGATTCTCTCATTTGTTCTATGTGCTCTCTTAGGTAATCAATTCTATAGTCATCATTAATTGATCCATCAGATTCTATTTGATCTACTGCTCCAAATCCATTTTCAACAACCATAAGTGGAATATTATATCTTGCATAAATTTTATTAAGAACTGTTCTAAGTCCTACTGGATCTACTTGCCATCCCCAGTCACTTGCCTTTAAATATGGGTTCTTTAATCCAAGAGTCATATTTCCTCCAATGTTTTCAACCTCTTCTGGATGAGCACTTTCACATCCTGACATATAGTAACTGAAAGTATAATAATCTACTGTTCCTTCTTTTAAAATTTCTAAATCTCCATCTTCAATTTTAATATTAATGTTATGTTCTTTAAAGTATCTTGCTGCAAAATGTGGATATTCTCCTCTTACCTGAACATCACTACAGAAATAATTACTTATTTCTTCTTTAGTCTGAGCTAATATTACATCCTCTGGGTGACAAGTATATGGATATATTGCTTCATATGCAATCATACATCCAATCTTAAAATCAGAATTAATTTCATGTCCCATCTTTACTGCTTTTGCACTAGCTATAAATTGATGATGAAGAGCTTGGAATCTCATTTCCTCATTATCTTTAATTTCATTTATTGGGCCTCCTTTTGGATCAAGAAGCATACCGCCTCCAAAAAATGATCCAAAAGGTCTTGCTAATATATTTATCTCATTAAATGTTAACCAATACTTTACTAAATCCTTGTATCTTGTAAAGATTGCTTTGCAATATCTTAAATAACAGTCAATGACTTCTCTTTCTGCCCATCCTCTTCCATCATACTTTTTAGTCAATCCATATGGAAACTCATAATGTGATATTGTAACTAACGGTTCTATATTATATTTCTTTAATTCTTTAAATACATCTTCATAAAATTTTAATCCTTCTTCATTTGGTTCAAGTTCATCACCATTTGGGAATATTCTTGTCCAGTTAATAGACATTCTAAAAGTTTTAAATCCCATTTCAGCAAATAGTGCTATATCTTCTTTATATCTGTGATAAAAATCAATAGCAACATGACTTGGATAATATGTTCCTTCTTCTAATTCCGGTGTAATTCTTCTTGGTATAGTGTGAGTACCACCTGTTAATACATCTGATGTGCTTAAGCCCTTGCCGCCTTCTCTATAACCACCTTCAAATTGGTTTGCAGCTGTAGCTCCTCCCCATAAAAATTCCTTTGGAAACTTATTAGTATATTCTTTTAGCATATGACACTCCCCCATTTTCTATTTATAATTTAGATATATATGTTGCAATAATTATTCTGCATATAATTTCAAAAATTATTTAAGAATTTTCACATTAATTGTCAATTCTCAACTGTAAATTGCAATATATATTTTTTTATTTAATTGTTTACATAACCTATATCTATACAGTATCATAACTGTACATAAAATAAATACAAAACAGTAATTTAGTTACATATTTCATACTATAGTTATTTGTTTTTTTGTAAAACAGTATGTTTTTAACCTTAATTTTAAACATAAAAATACAGATAACACTCAAAACTGCAGTACAATTTGAGTATTATCTGTATTTAAATCTTTTTTCATAGTTTAGATAGGTTCTATAGATGCCATACAAACATATTTTTCAATACATTTATCTATAATACATCTATAAATATATCATTCTATTTTTATCTTAGTAAATTGTGAGTTTACACAAATTTATCTTTCTATTTCTTTTATTCTATCAGCAAATTGTGGAAGATGTTTTTCATGTGCAACAAGCATTTCATCCAATAATGATTTTGCCATTTCACCACTTGGAACTAATGGATTGCTTGTAAATGCCTGAAGTGCTCTATTATAATTTCCAGTTACCGCTGCTGAAATTGTAAGTTCTTCCATAGACTTCATAACTTGAACCATACCTCTTGGTGCAGACTTAAATGCTCCCCATGTTATAGGCTGTGGACCTTCTGCTGTTATTATACTTGATACCTCTACTATTGAATCATATGGTAAATCAGAAATAGCACCATTATTCTTAGTACTTACTACCATTCTTGTGTGCTTATCATTATGAATAGATGCTATAAGCTCACATGCCGCATCACTATAGTGAGTTCCACCTCTCTTAGTAAGCTGTTCAGGTTTGTAGTCAAGCTTAGGATCTTTATATAATTCGAATAATTCTGCTTCTGTTTTCTTAACTACTTCTGCTCTTGTTTCACCCTTCTTAAATTCTTCAAGTTCATCCTTTAACATATCATCTGTACTGTAGTAATATCTATGATATGGACAAGGTAATATTCCTAAATCTTCTATCTGTTCATAGTTAAATTGAATATCTTTTATATTTGCAACTCCTGCATCCTTCATTTCAACTCTCTTTTCAGGATGATATAGCTTTTCAATTATTTCTCCAGTTCTTTCAGTTCCATTCTTATCCCAAACTCTGTGCCAGTGGAAATGATTTAAGCCTGCAAATTTGAATATTAAATCTTCTGGTTGTAAATCAAGAACTTTAGCACCTATATGCATACAGTTTATAGGAACATTACATAAACCTACAGTTCTTTCCCATCCACCATATTTTATTGCAGCTTCAGTTACCATACCTGATGGATTTGTAAAGTTAACAAGCCATGCATTAGGACATAATTCTCTCATATCATCAATTATATCTAATATTACTGGAATTGTTCTAAAGGCTTTAAACATTCCCCCTGCACCATTAGTTTCTTGACCGATTATTCCATGACTTAAAGGAATTCTTTCATCTTTTATTCTTGCATCTAAAAGACCTACTCTGAACTGAGTTGATACGAAATCAGCATCTTTTAAAGCTTCTCTTCTATCTAATGTAAGATACACTTTCCAATCAAGACCTGCGGCCTTAACCATTCTTTTTGCCATTTCTCCTACTATTTCAAGTTTTTCTCTTCCTTCTTCAATATCAACAAGCCATAATTCACTTATTGGAAGTTCATCTTTTCTCTTAATAAATCCTTCAATTAATTCAGGAGTATAACTTGATCCTCCACCAATAGTTGCTATTTTAATTTTCCCTTTTTTCATGACTGTGTCCCCCTTAATTTTGTATATCTTATTTAATTAACAATTTATAATTTCTAATTTCTAAATTTCAATTAGAGTTAAAATCTTACACAATTCCTTAAATGAATTACATTATTTTTATGTACATGTATATATTCCAACATCTTTTGAAATGCTTTTCATTTCTTGTATATAAAATATCATATTCTTAAGATAAATACTTCAATTTCTACAATTTTGGAACATCAATGTATTAAAAGTCATTTGTTTTATAAAAAAACAATACGTTTTTTAAAGAGAAAACCTTGTAAAATGCCCGTAATTCCTTATACAATCAATTTTCTTTTTTTATTTTTACTTAAAAAGCAAAAAGCAAAGGTCTGCCAAATCGGCTCCTTTGCTTTTTCTAATTTTAAATATTATACCCAGTATATATCCTATATTTTATATAAAAACTTTTTTAAAGTTAAATGTTGGTAAATATATTCAACTTAGATTTTCAAAAAATAAATACTAAATAATTATAATAATGTGAGTTTCTAATTATAAAAAATATATCCTTAGTTCTATCATTTGATAAATAACTGATTCTACCAACATTTATTTATAATTAAGTTTTTATTATAAATTAACATTAATCCTAGTCATTCTTTAAACAAAACCTTCAATTTTTTTCATTCTTATATATGAGTTTTCTATTATTTCTTTTGGATATCCTATATACTCTAAAAGCTTAATTGCATTTCTTGTTTTAGATACTCCTCTTTTTAATTTATAATCAAATTTTAATCCACTTTTACTATCTACTTCTTCACTAAAATAATAGAAATCATAATTTTCTTTTAACATATCTGAAATTTCCCTATCATGAGTAGCAACGATACAAATAGCATTTCCTTTATTAAGATATCTAAGTATTTCTGCTGAGGAAGCAATTCTTTCAATTGGATTTGTTCCTCTAAAGATTTCATCTATTGGGCAAAATACTGGAATATCCTTTTGAGAAGCTTTTATTATTCTTAGAATTGATTCTGCTTCAGACAAGTAATAACTCTTTCCATTAACAATATCGTCTTTAGGACTTATTGATGATACCATATTAAAAAAACAGGCTTCATATTCTTTTCCTAAAATAAAATTAAAAGTTTGTGCAAAAAGTATGTTTGTACTCACCATCCTTAAAAAAGTTGATTTACCAGACATATTTGTTCCAGTTAATACGACACCTTTTCCTGATATTTCAATGGAATTTGAAACTGGATTCTTAAGCAATGGATGTACCCCATCTTTTATTTTTAATGAAGTTTCCTTGATAAATTTAGGCTTGCTATATTTACCCTCATTATTACTTTGATAAATTGCAATTGAAACTAAAGCATCAATCTCTCCTACTAAATAATATAATTCTAATATTGTATCCTTTTTTTCTATTAATTTTCCGCTTATTTTATAATATATACTTTCTTGTATAAAAAAAGGAACAGAAAGCATGTCTATAATTCCCCAAAAAGAATTAGTAAGTTTAAGTAAATATGTTGATTTATCTATAGTGTTTAAATCATTTAATATTTCTTTTATTTTTCCAGTATAGGATTTAACTTCATCATTCTTATTATTACATAATATTTGTCCTGCATTTATTAGTTCTCTTAAATAAACAATTCCTATGGCATTTATAGTATCACGCTCTTTATTGTGTACATATATCTTTATATATATATCGAACATTAATATTATAATCATTTTAGGCTCTCTCAATATTATTGCTGCTAAAACCCAAAGTATAGGAGTTAATCCGAAAATAGTATACAAATAATATTTTAATTTGCTCACTGAAAGCAATCCGCTTATCATTTCAATTAATCTATTTTTTTTATCATAACGCATTTCAAAAAATATTCTTCTTAAATTTACTGTTAACTTTGTATCTTTTTTAAATAAATCAATTAACTTTCCTCTTTTATTAAGCTCTTCTTCATTAATAATTGGATTTCTAAGCATTCTATATAAAGCTGCTTCACCTTCTGCTGAGTAAGTTGAATCCAATTCATTAAATACATTATCCATTATTAAATCATTCCAGGTTTGATCATCTATAGTAAAATTATTTCTTTTACTATAATCAAACAGTAATTTTATTTTATTTAAATCCCTTCTTTTACTCTTAGTTGAATATAGATCATTTTTCAAAAAACTTTCACTAACTGAAATACTCATAAACTCACTCTTTTCTATTTATAATATTACTACTATTAGGCATAGTTTGAACCCCTATGTTTCCCATAACTTAAGTTTATATTTAACATTAAATATACTTGTCTTAATGCAACATATTAGAGTACATATTTATAATCCCATACATAATATATTTTTTTATTTACAATTCATAATATATGATTTTGAACTTTTTTACAATTTATATATTTAAAGTTAATAATACAACTTTTTTAATATTCAAAATTATCCTAAGATTTTACCTCAATATAATTTCATAAAGAATAAAAAAAGTATCAAAATATAATGTTGAAATTATATTTTGATACTTTTGAGTAATTCTAAATTTTAATAAATAATATTTTCACCTAAGTCTCAATAAATTATAATAGTTTGTGTTAGTTAATATCTATCTTTTATAATTACATTATACTTCTGCTACTTCAGCATTCTCCCCATCTTCTTCCACATCTGCTTCTTTAGCAACAAAATAAACTCCTACAATAACTAAGATACTACATAATATTGTTTTTAAACTTATTTCTGTTCCATTTATGAATCTATCAAACACTATTGACCATACTACATATGTTATATTTATTCCCATTGCTCTTGTTGGTCCTATTCTATATATTGCATTGTAGTAGAATAAATATGATATTGTTCCACTTAATGCAGTTGCTGCAATCCACCAGATTACATTTGTTCTTAAAATATCAAAGCTTAATCCGATTCCACCTACTATTGGAACTATAAGAATTCCATATACTACAGCTGAAGTAAGTTGTCTTATCTGAAGAGCAAATTCTGAACTCACTTCATCATCTTTCATACCATATGCACAAATTACACATTCACTTCCCCATCCTATTACACAAAGGAAAGCACATAAAAATCCTGCTATACTTATTCCTGCTTCACCTGAAGAATATCCAAGAACTGTAACTCCTACTATTGCAAAAAGTAATCCGATCCACGCTTTTTTATTTAATTTCTCTTTTAAAATAAAATAAGATAAAATAGCTCCAACTGCTGGATATAATGAAGATATAATAGCTGTATAAGATGGCCCTATAAGTTTTACTGCAAGTAAATATCCAGTCATTCCTATTGGTCCACCCATAAGTGCTGCTATTACAACAAACATTGCACTTTTTGTTCTCATTGCTTTAAATAAACTTCCAAGCTGCCTTTTACCTGCAAGATATAAGAATGTCCAAATTGCTGAGAATACATCATGGAAAAATGCTGTTACAAACGGTGCTAAGAATACTGCTTCCTTTGGTAAAAATGGAGTCATTGCAAGAACTAATGACATTAAAACTGTATCCAATCCCCATGTTGCAGCTGATATAACACCACTCATAACTCCGATTTTATAATTGCTTTTACTGTTTAACATGTATAATCCCCCTTAATTTATAATTGTTATATTGTCTCTTATACTTTCATTCATAAATATCATTCTTATTAATTATAAAAAATATTCATACAATATTTTAAACTTAAAATAAAACTCTCAATATTAAGAACAATGCTTGACCAAAATTTCTAATATGCTTGCAATATGCTGATATCATTATTATTTAATGATGAAACACATATCAATAATATATTTTGATTCAAATAAAACTTAAATCTTATTTGAACCTTTTTTGTTCAAAATATAAAGTTCATTTTATGAACAAAATTATCTTATCATTGTTCAATGTTCAATTCAATATGTTCAGCAAAGAAAAAAATAACTTTTGTAAGTTCTTTCAATTATTTTTAATTTCTAATGATAAATAGCTTGTTTTAGAAAGTACTTTCTAAAACCTAAAAATTATTGAAAATATTTTCAATAGTATTTATACTATAGTTACAAAATACTTCAAGAAAGGAGCTGAGAAATATGAATCATAATCTAGATAGTTTAAAAGCTAGATTAATAGTTTCTTGTCAAGCTCTTCCAAATGAACCACTACATTCTTCATTTATTATGGGCCGTATGGCACGAGCTGCAAAAGAAGGTGGTGCTGCTGGTATTAGAGCAAATACTAAAGAAGATATTGCAGAAATAAAAAAGATAGTTGATTTACCAATCATCGGAATTGTAAAAAAAGATTATGCTGACAGTAAAGTTTATATAACACCAACAATGAAAGAAATAGACGAACTTATGGAAGTTAGCCCAGATATCATAGCACTTGATGCTACAAAAGATTTAAGACCTGGCAATATTACATTAAATGAATTTTATAATATGATAAGAAAAAAATATCCTAATCAAAAATTAATGGCTGATTGCTCAACTGTTGAAGAAGCAGTTTATGCTGACAAATTAGGATTTGATTTTATAGGAACTACTTTAGTTGGATACACAGATCAAAGTAAAGGTTATCACATAGAAGATAACGATTTTGAAATAATTAGAGATATTATCTCTAAAGTATCAAATAAGGTAATTGCAGAAGGTAATATAAATACCCCTGAAAAAGCAAAAAGAGTCATTGAACTTGGATGCTTTAGTGTAGTTGTAGGATCTATAATTACCCGTCCACAACTCATTACTAAATCCTTTGTACATGCTTTAGAAAACAATAGATAAAAAGTTAATAAATAATTAAATATAAATTTATATGAATAATAGAAGGGATGCTGATTATTATGAAAAACAATCAAGATATGAAAGGTATTTATAGTGCACTATTAGTTTCATTTGATGAAAATGGAAAAATAAATGAACAAGGAGTACGTGAAATAATTCGTCATAACATAGATAAAATGAAAGTTGACGGATTATATATTGGAGGAAGTACTGGTGAAAACTTTATGCTTTCTACTGAAGAAAAAAAGGAAATTTTCAAAATTGCAAAAGATGAAGCAAAAGATGAAATTAAACTTATAGCTCAAGTTGGGTCTATCAATGTATATGAAAGTGTTGAACTTGCAAAATTTGTTACTGATTTAGGCTATGATGCAATATCTGCTGTTACACCATTTTACTATAAATTCTCTTTTGATGAAATCAAAGATTACTACAACACAATTATAAATAGCGTGGATAACCGCCTTATAATTTATTCAATTCCATTCTTAACTGGTGTTGATATGAGTGTAGAACAATTTGGTGAATTATTTGAGAATGAAAAGATTATTGGTGTTAAATTCACTGCTGCAGATTTCTACTTACTAGAAAGACTTAGAAAAGCATATCCAGATCACTTAATTTATGCTGGATTTGATGAAATGATGCTACCTGCAACTGTTCTTGGTGTTGATGGTGCTATTGGTTCTACTTTCAACGTAAACGGAATTCGTGCAAGACAAATTTTTGAATTAGCAAAAGAAGGTAAAATTAATGAAGCATTAGAAATCCAACATGTAACTAACGATTTAATATCTGCAATTCTTGGAAATGGATTATATCCAACTATAAAAGAATTATTAAAATTATCAGGTGTTAATTCTGGATACTGTCATAGACCAATGGCTAGTGCAAATGAAAAACAAGTAGCTGTAGCCAAAGAAATCTTTGATAAGTACTTAAAATAGCCATCCCCTTTTTAATATATATCAAACTAAAAATTTTACAACTTAATATTAATCTCATACTCTCATAAATTTACAACTTAATATTAATCTCATAATCTAACAATTTAAATATATAGCAGAAAAATAACTTAATTATTTTTCTGCTATACACAATATACTTAAGAAAAATCATCAAGTAGGAGGACTTAATTTATGCAAGGTTTTACAAAAATAGATTTAGCAATTTTAGTGATTTATTTAGCAGCTGTTTTATTCGCTGGTCTATACTTCTCTAAAAAAGAAATGAAAGGTAAAGAATTCTTCAAAGGTGACGGAACAATTCCTTGGTGGGTTACAAGCGTATCAATATTTGCAACATTACTAAGCCCTATTTCCTTTTTATCATTAGCAGGTAACTCCTTTGCAGGTACTTGGATCATGTGGTTTGCTCAATTAGGTATGATTTTAGCAATTCCAATAACAATCAAGTTTTTCTTGCCTATTTATAGTAAATTAGACATAGATACAGCTTATCATTATCTTGAAATAAGGTTTAAAAGTAAAGCACTACGAATTTTAGGTGCTGTATTATTTATAATATATCAAATAGGACGTATGTCTATAATAATGTACTTACCATCAATGGTATTATCACACTTGACTGGACTTAATGTAAACCTTTTAATTATCGTTATGGGTGTTATCGCAATTATTTATTCTTATACTGGAGGTTTAAAATCTGTTCTTTGGACAGATTTCATACAAGGTACAGTCTTATTAATTGGTGTTACATTTGCTCTTTTCTATCTAGCAAATGGTATTAATGGTGGATTTGGTTCAATTTTTGACTCTTTAGCAAATGGTAAATTTATAGGTGCTGATGAAGTTATATTTGATCCTAATATATTAAAAAACAGTTTATTTATTATCCTTGTGGGCGCTGGTATTAACACTTGTTCTTCATATATTTCAAGCCAAGATATAGTTCAACGTTTCACAACGACAACAGATACTAAAAAATTAAATAAAATGATGTTAACAAATGGAGCTTTGTCTATATTTATTGCAACTGTATTTTACTTAATCGGAACTGGATTATATGTATTTTACAATCAAAATCCTGAATTAGCTCAAACAGTACAAAGAGATCAAATATTTGCTTCATATATCGCTTATCAACTACCCGTTGGTATTACAGGATTACTATTAGCAGCCATTTATGCAGCTTCACAATCTACACTTTCAACTGGATTAAATTCAGTTGCTACAAGCTGGACACTTGATATTCAGACACGTTTAACTAAAAAAGAAATGAGTTTTGAACTTCAAACAAAAATTGCACAATACATTTCATTAGGTGTTGGTATAATCGCAATTTTAGTATCAATGGTTCTTGCAAATGGAGAAGTTAAATCTGCATATGAATGGTTCAACGGCTTCATGGGACTTGTTTTAGGTGTACTTGGTGGAACTTTTGTACTTGGAACATTTACAAAAGTTGCAAATAAAGCTGGAGCTTTTGCAGCACTTACTGTAGCATCAATTGTTATGATAATTGTTAAATACAAAATGCCAGAAGTATCAATTTGGTCATACTCTATAATTTCAGTTTCTGTTTCATTGATAGTTGGAATTCCTGTAAGCTACATTACAAGAAAACTTAGTAATGACGTTTCAGTTCCTAATATGGATGCAACTATATATAACAAATAATAACATACATAAATTTATAATTATTAAGAGGTGTTGAATATGATATTTGGAAATATAAAGAATTTAAATGAATTTGATTATTTAAAAGACAATATAAAGAAATGCTTTGAATATGCAAAAGCTAATGATTTAAACACTTACGAAAAAGGAACCTACAAAATTGATGGAGAAAACCTTTTTGTAAATATAGTAGAATATACAACAACAGACAGTGAAAATCGTTTTTGGGAAGCACACAGACAATATCTTGACTTACACCTTATGCTTAATGGTATTGAACAAATTAATTTAAATTTTATTGATAACATGGAACAAAAAGAATTTGTAGAAAAAGATGACTTTCTTCCTTTAGAAGGACAAGAAAATTCTCATGTAATTTTACATAAAGATGATTTTTTAATCTGCTACCCAAATGATGCACATAAAACTGCAATATGTGTAAATGAACCAGTTACAATAAAAAAAGCTATTTTTAAAATTATTATCTAAAATTTATTTTAAGGGATACTATAAAGCAATTTATAGTACTCCCTTATTAATCTATAATTACAAATTAATCTATTATAATTATTAATCTTTATTAAAGCAAAGACTTTTCAGTTTTTACAGATAAAAACTGAAAATATTATAATTGTTACTTAAAATTATATAATTATAAGAAAGCAGGTGTTTAAAATGAAATTCTATGTTTCAATTGATATTGGAGGAACATCTATAAAGCATGGTATCTTAGATGAAAATATAAAATTTATAACCTCTGGTGAAGTAGCAACTGAAGCACAAAAAGGCGGTAAAAACATTCTAGAAAAAGTTATAAATATAGTATCTGAATATAAAAAAGAATATACTGTTTCTGGTATCTGTATATCTACAGCTGGTATGGTTGATTGTGAAAAAGGTGAAATAATACATGCTTCAGATTTAATACCAAATTATACAGGAACACAAATCAAAAAAACTCTTGAAGATATTTTTTCAATTCCATGTGAAGTAGAAAATGATGTTAATTGTGCAGGTTTAGCTGAATATTTTTCAGGAAGTGCAAAAGGAAGTTCTATAAGTCTATGCCTTACTATCGGAACTGGTATAGGTGGCTCTATAATAATCAATGATAGAGTTTTTCACGGATTTTCTGGAAGTGCTTGTGAAGTTGGCTACATGAACATGTTTAAGGGTAAATTTGAAGATCTAGGTGCAACCAGTATTTTAGTAAAAAAAGTTGCAAAACTAAAAAATTGCAGTGAAAATCATATTGATGGAAAACTAATCTTTGAAATGGCTAAAAATAACGATGAAGACTGTATAAAAGCAATAGATGAAATGGTTGATGTTCTAGGCATGGGAATAGCCAACATATGTTATGTAATAAATCCAGAAGTTGTTGTGCTTGGTGGTGGAATTATGGCACAAAAAGATTATTTATATGATAAAATAAGATTAAGTCTTGATAAATATCTTATTCCCACTATAAGTTCAAAAACTAAATTAGAATTTGCTAAGAACCAAAATAAGGCGGGAATGCTTGGTGCTTATTATAACTTCATAAGCATCCACAAGGATTAAATCATTAAATAAAAAAAGCAGATTCACATTAACTTTTTATAGGATTTGGAGTCAATAAAAATGCAACAGTATGAAAAAACTATAATTCCAAAAATTGAATCGTTATATGAAAATTTTACGCCACTTGAAAAAACAATTGCTAATTTTTTTATTCACAACACAGAAAAAATAGATTTTTCTTCTAAAAATATTTCTAAGAAACTATTTGTTTCTGAAGCTGCTCTCTCTAGATTTTCTAAAAAATGTGGCTTCAAAGGATATAGAGAATTCATATTTTTATATGAACAAAATTTCGTAGAAAAACCCTCTAATGTTACTACTAATTATACAAAACAAGTATTAGATACCTATCAGGAACTTTTAAATAAAAGTTATGCTCTTTTGGATGAAGAGCAAATGGTGAGAATCACAAAACTCTTTAATCAAAAGAAAAGAGTTTATGTATATGGAAGAGGTAGTTCTGCACTTGCAGCACAAGAAATTAAACTCCGCTTTATGAGAATCGGTGTTAATATTGAATCTATTGTTGATAGTCATATTATGAAAATGAACTTTGTTCTTTTAAATTCTGACTGTCTTGTAATCGGAATAAGTGTTAGTGGAAAAACTGATGAGGTTTTAGATTCATTAAGAGCCGCAAAATCTCGTAATGCCACTACAGTTTTGATAACTTCAAGAAAAGAAAAAGAATTTGAAGAATTTTGTGATGAAATTATCCTTTTAGCTGTAAAAGAGCATTTAGATAATGGGAAAGCCATTTCTCCACAGTTCCCTATCTTAGTAATGGTAGATATCTTCTATGCTCACTTTCTTCAGTCTGATAAATTTCATAAGCAAGAATTACATGATTATACACTTAACGCACTTCACAATAATAAGAGTATGTAGAATTTGTCTACATACTCTTATTAAATTTTTATTTTATTAACAAGCTAATCAATTTACATATATTAGTTATTATATTGAGTCCATGAACCATTTTCATAAATCATCTTATTTCCATTTGTAAGTTTAAATCCTTTTTGTCCAACTCCTGGATTTTGATTCTTACCATCTGTGAAAATTACATAAGCATCTTGTTCCCAATCTTTAAGTGTATAGCTATATAAACCATTACTTTCTTTAGTCATTGTAACACCTGGCCATGATGCTAGTTCTTTTTTAGGACTTACATCTTCATTATAAATATATACTTTTACGCTGCTCCAACCATCTGGTGCTTTACAATATATTTTTGACTCTGCTATTTTAGCTGCCTTAGTATAAGTGTAATTTTTCACATCTGTGTTTGTTCCATTGCTAACCTTTAATGTTAATTTAATTGCCTCTCCTGGTTGTGCATTTTCTCCTATTGTGATCTTATCTCCATCTTTATATTCAATTTCTTCACTACCATTTATTGAATAAGTTGATTTTGTTCCATTTTTACTTCCAAGTGTCAATGTTAATGAATCATCAAATTCACAATCTTCTTTTGAAATTGATGCACAAGGATTTATTTTTTCTTCGTATTTACTCCAACTTCCATTATCATAAATCATATTACTACCATTTGTTAATTTAAATCCTTTTTGTCCAACTGCTGGTGTTTGATTTTTACCATCAGTAAATATTACATAAGCATCTTCTTCCCAGTCCTTAAGTGTATAACTATATAAGCCATCGCTTTCTTTAGTCATTGCAACACCTGGCCATGATGCTAGTTCTTTCTTAGGAGTTACATTTTCATTATAGATATATGCCTTAACATTACTCCATCCATTAGGTATCTTGCAGTATATTTTTGATTCTGCAACTTCAGCTGCTTTTGTATAAGTATAGCTCTTTACATCTGTATCTGTTCCATCACTAACTTTTAATGTAACTTTAATTGTATCTCCTGGTTTTGCATCTTCACCTATTGTAATTTTATCTCCATCTTTATATTCAATTTCTTCACTACCATTTATTGAATAAGTTGATTTTGTTCCATTTTTGCTTCCAAGTGTTAATGTTAATGAATCTTTGAATTCACAATTTTCTTTTGAAACTGACGCTTGTGGTTTATCTGATTCAACATACTCACTCCAAATCCCATTTTCATATAACATCTTACTTCCATTTTTTAATGAATATCCATCCTGTCCAACACCTGGATCTTGATGCTTTCCATCATTTAAAATTATTTTTGCATCTCTAAATCCTGTTGGTAAACTATAACTATAAAGACCATCACTTTCCTTAGTCATAGGAACTCCTGGCCAAGCCTTTACCTCATTTGTAGTACTTCCATCTTTATTGTACACATAAGCATTTAAGCCACTCCAGCTATCTGGCTTTTGTACATAAACCTTTGTTGTAAAATTAGGATTTCTCTTTGTATAATTATATGTCTGAGATGCTTCCCCATCAGAATTGGATGCATAAACTGAAACTGTAGTTTTCACATCATATGATGTGTCTTTTCCAATTGTTATTACATCTCCATTTTTAAATTTTACAGGTTCTTTTCCATCAATAGAATAACTACCAGTATCAGCTCCACTAACACTTAAAGTTAAATCTAAAGTATCAGAATAATACTCACTGCTAATTTTGCTTATTGAAACATCTGGAGCATTATCACCTTTTTCGATTAATATAACTCCATTTTCATCAGCTTTAAAGTTAACCTTACCATCTTTAACTACGGAAACGTTACCAGTATATGCATCTTTAACTTTTGCTCCATCATTAAATACACCATTTACATTTACGCTTGTCTCTCCAGATGCCCCAACTACGCAGACAACCTTATCCATAATTCCATTTTTACTATACACTCTTCCAAATGTATATGGACTTTCATTTAAAGTAATATTTTGTCCTGCACCTACAGCAAGGTGATTATTTCTAAAATCTCCAACTTTCTGCCAGTGTTCTAATGTCTTAGCTGCATCACTATTTGGATTATTAATATCATCCCAGTTCATAAAACTACGGAAACACTGATCTTTATAATCACTTGTAAATCTATCTGTCCATTTAAGAGGTCTTCCTGATTCATCACCATAGAAGATTTGTACAGCACCTGGTGCAAGTAATAAAGCAGTTCCACCATCCTTTAAGCTTTTTCTGTCATATAATGAGTCATCGTGAGAAGATATATAACTTAAAACATTAAAATCATCATCATTATTTACACTACTTAAGTTATCATAAATTCCTTTAAGGTTAGATATCTTTGCACCCTTAAATCCAAAGTTAATCATTGCGCTAAATCCACCTTCAGTAAAAAATGCATCCTTCTTTACTCCATGTCCCCAAGATTCACCTACTGTCCAAAATTCAGCATTTTCATCTAAAACTTTGTCTTGATTCTTTTCTTTGTATTCATCAAATGCAACACGTGCTTCTTTATTTAAAGCAGCCCATGAATCTAAATCTACTTGATTTGCAGTATCACATCTAAATCCATCAATTCCATAATCTCTTATATAGTCTGTTAACCATTTAATAATATAGTTTCTAGGAGTTTTTGGAAGATTTCTTTCACTAAAGAATTTATTTAAACTTGCCATTTCTTCATCGTATCTGCCTTCTGCTTTCCACTTATTTTCAAGTAATGGAGGTAGTTCTACTTCTTTAGTGCTTTCTGTCTTTACGTCTGGTAAACCACAAAGGGATGATGTCCATCCATCTCCCTGTGGTGTCTGAGGATATCCGTCATATCCTGCTGAACTTCTTACAAAGTCAGGACCCCACCAATTATTCTTCCAGTTTGGAGATGTTTTATCATAATAAGTTGTATCCTCTGTGCCACCTCCAACTAAATTTGTTAGAGGACCATAATAATAATCTTTCCATCCATCTTTAAGCCCTCCAAATCCATATTCATCAGCATCTTTCATAGTTGTATATCCAACATGGTTTAATACTATATCCATAACAACTCTTATTCCATGAGCATGAGCAGTATCTACAAATTTTTTCAAATCATCTTTCGTCCCCATATTTGCATCAATATTAGAATAATCCAATGCCCAATAACCATGGTATGAATAATAAGGAAAACCTTTACCATTACTTGTTGCATTTCCCCCTGCATCATTACCTGATGTAAATCCATGTATCTGTTCATATGGTGCAGTAATCCATATTGCATTAACACCTAAGTCATCGAAATATCCTTCTTCAATCTTTTCAGTAAGTCCTTTTAAGTCTCCACCTTGAAACGCACCTGGATTGCCTTTATAACCATCTTGTATCTTTCCATTTTGATCAAGACCTCTTCCATAAGAGTAATCATTAGATGAATCACCATTATTAAATCTGTCTGTTAATGCAAAATATACAGTTGCATTATCCCAAGAAAATGGTTTTTCGGTACCGTTACCAGTTTTCCCAATAGAAGCTTCTACTGGTGTTAAAGTCAATACACTAGCACAAACTATAGCTGCTGAAATAATGTTTCTCAATTTTTTACCTTTCATTCTTGCTCCCCCTCAACTTTACAATAAAAAAGTAAATTTACTAATACTTATTTTTCCTCCTTTCTATGATGGATGCTATAACAATATAATCTTGTTTATTTTATTGCTATAGAAATATATTAAAAGTCAATAATTATAATATTATTAACTTAAAAACAAAGTATTTAAATTATTTATCACCACTATGTACAACAACATTCTGTTTAACGTTTTCATCTTTATATTTGTATAATATAACTATTTAGAATATTTTTCAAGCTTTTTTTGTATTTTTTTCAATATTTTTCCTATAATATTTATAGATACTAGATATATTCCTCTGAATATTAAGCATTCCATAACTAATACATAGCTTATTCTTTTTATAAATATAACCCTTACTATCCCTTGTAAAGCACATAAAATCAGCATTAAAAGATTTTATATTTACAGAAACAATTTATATATGGTTATACTAAATATTTGAATATATGCACTTATGAGGTATATAATTAAACAAATTAACAATTGTACATTATTATGTACAATTGTTAATTTAGACTATGATTTTTAGAGATAGTGAGGTAATTATTTAATGAAAAAAAGAAAGATAGATGAACAGGCAGAACTTTTATTAAATGAATTTAAAGAAATGTACGAACCTAAAAACAAAATTATTGATGATATTATATTGAAAGAACAAAATGAATTGAGTAAAGGTGAAATTCCCCAGGTTGTTTTACAGCATTTAGTCGGTGCAATTTATCGAATAATTTTTATTGAAAAGGTCACTATTGGAGATAGAGCCGGTGAAATCTTAAAAGAAATGGATAAGCTTTCAAGATCAAATGGCTATTTTTTAAATTTCTTTTATCGACTTTAATACTTAAAAAGAGATAATTCTCAATGTTATTAACTTGCGAAATATGAAATAATGGAACTCATTTTCAGGAGTTCCATTATTATATGATATATGATCAACACTTTTCCTTAATATAAACTAAATATTATGCTTACAATCAAAATATAAAATCATACTTTTGATTGTAAGCATAAAATCTAATCAAGCTGTAATTCACCATTTTTATTAAATCTAAATAAAATACCATCTATATTTAAATCACTTGTTTGCATTTGTCCATTTTCATTTAAATAATACCAATTTCCATGATCTTTAAACCATCCTGTTCTCATTGCACCATTTAAATCACTATAATACCAGTTTCCATCATCTTTAAACCATCCCACTGCCATATTTCCTGTCTGTTTTAAGTAATACCAGACTCCATCCTGCTGAGTCCATCCCCTATATAATGACCCATCTTCATTAAAATAGTACCAGTCACCTTTATCTTCTAGCCAGCCACGTTTTAGCTCATTTGTTTTACCATCTAAATAGTACCATACCTCTCCATTTTTAATCCATCCAGTCATAACATCACCAGATATATAAAAATCAACAGTTATGCTTCCAATTATATTTTTATCACTTTCATCATAAATAGCTCCATTAACACATGCTATTCCACTTTGGACAGCGGTTACTTCTCCATTACTGTTAACAACAATACTATTATTTTCACTAGTACTCCAAATAACATGATTATATATTTTTTCATCTAAAACAGCTTCAATTTTGCTGCTATCTCCAACCTTTTTAACATTCTGAAGTCCTGTCACTTTAATTTCCTTATAATTAATATTGAATTTGTACATTTCATCATTAGTAAGTTTATTTATTATTCTTATTGGATTTTCTCCCTTTTTTAAGTTAACATCTAAAACATATGGTCGCTCATTAGATATTGATCCCACTATTGAATTATCTGTCCCAACAACAATATAATTGCTTATATCAACACCCTCTTTAGTGTCAAACTGTATTTGAACCTTATATTGATTATTTATAACATCAGCTTTAAACTCATTATGATCTTTGCTAGTAATTACTAGTGGCTCTCCTGTTTTTATTCTAAAATTGTATATATCCTTTGTATTGAAAGTCTGATTTGCGATTTCATCTTTCAATAAATCATCAGATTTACTTTCTGCACAATAAGCCCTTTCTGAAGTATTAAAAGATACACATGTAGTAATCGAAAAAGAAACTACTAGTAAAGAAAAATACCGCAATAAATTTTTTTCCATAAAATAACCCCTCCCACCTTTTGTTAATTTTTACCATAACTATATTATATAATATACTTATTTTTTTACAACTCACAGCATTCGATGGGTTTTGCTATTATATACGACCATATTTTATCATTGTTTTATAATAAGAATAAGCTTCTACGAAATATCTATATAATACCTCATAAAAGCTTATTTTTTCATCTTAAAATTGATTACTTTATAATTTTAAATTTTCTTAAAATTTTATGTGATAATTCAAAGAAAGTTTCATCTTTTGTTATTATTAATATTGCTAAATATGCAAGACCGCATGCCATAACTTCTAAAATGCAGCATATAAAAATATTTCCTACAAATTTCTTTATTACAAATGTAATCGGTATAAATATAAGAGAATACAACAAATACTTTGTATTTTCATATGCAAATAATTCAATATCCAGCTTTATTACTTTTCGGACTAGCCTGTATTCAAGGAAAATAACTATTAAATTAGCAATCAGTGTAGTGGATATAGCAGTTACCATATTAAATGTTCCGGTCACAACTAAAAGTACATTTAATCCTAAGTTAATTACTCCTCCAATTAATACTAACATTGCATCATCTTTTTCCCTACCATGAAGATATATCATCTGATTTGCAATTACGCCTTCCACACCTATACTAAGCATATATATTGCAAACACTACCATTACAGGAACTGCTGGTAAGAACTTTGCTCCACCAAACATATATATTGCTTCTTTTGAAAGGCATAAAAGACCTATTGAGGCTGGGAATAAGAATAGAAAGTAAATCTTTATAACTCTTTTAAGAAGACTTAAATACTCTTTTTTCGATTCATTTCCCAGGTAATTTGATAATCTTGGCATAGTAACTTGAATGACTGTAAGCATTAATGTATTTATTATTGTCATTATTCTCTGGGCTGTATAATAGTATCCTACATCTGTTGTTCCAGAGTTACTCTTAATCATTATTTTATCAAGCTGAGTATATAACACTCCTGTATTTGACAATATTACAACATAAAGCATCGGTCTTATATGTTTTGCAAACTGGAGGTCTGAAAAATCAAATTTAATTCTCTTCTTTACATAGACAAAACTTATTATATTATTGATAAAGTTAAAACCTACAACTAAATATAAATAGAATAAATAATCCTTATCACTTCTTACAAATAGCAAGATTAATGCAGAATATACTATTCTTACTATCATAGTCTTTATTGCAATAAAATCATAATTCTCTAGAGCTTCATTTACCCATTCAACATAGAACATATTAAAAACTAAATTAAAGCCCATAATTATGCAAGTGTACATATATGGTTTATCTCTATATGAAACTGCTACAAAGATCATATATACAGCTGATGCAATTATATTAGTCATAAATGTAAATAAACATAAACTGGTGAAAGTTTGTCTTAATTTCTTTTTATCATCACGTACTTTACTTATCTCTCTAAGTCCATACTGATATATCCCAAAGCTTGCAAAGATAAGGAAATATGCAGTTAATGAATCTCCATACCCCATGTACCCATAAAGATCTGGGCCTACTGATCTAGTTACAAGTGGAATTACCATAATAGGAAGTATTATATTGAATAAGTTTAACATCGCTTTAAATATAGCGTTTTTTGACATAGATTTAGCCATTGTAATTAGCCTCCACACTTTTCAACTTATTTGTTTCTATATTTTATCTTATACAAGTTTACATTTTATAAAATATATTGTCAATTTCTTTAGGTATATGAAAGAAAATAACAAATCCAAATATGAAGAAAATGCTTTTTTGATACTTATATTTTTCATGTCATTATCCCCCAAATAAATACCTATTTTTATGTTTTTAAATCTATACTTACAGCTCTTTTTCTATTTCCATTTTTTATTTAACTTTTTTGTAAAAATAATGGACTTCTTACTATTTTTAGGGTATAATTAAACTAACGTTTGTTAGTTTGAAGAAAAACTGAAAAACACCTTATTTTCTTATGGATTTTTTTAAACACAAATATATAATATTGGTATTTTGTGTTTAATTTTATAATATATAAGGTTTAATTAATCTATTATTTAGTTAGGAGATTTAGAATGAATACTAAAGAAAAGATTTTATCTGTGGCCTTAACACTATTTTCTACAAAAGGATATAAAGCTGTTTCCGTAAGACACATCGCTTCTGATGTTGGTATTAAGGCAAGTTCTTTATATAATCATTTTGAAAATAAACAAGAAATATTAGATGAATTAATAAAAAAAAACACCAAATACATTGAGGATTTTTTAAAAGATGCAATGGATCTAGATTCTTTGATTGTTTCTAAAAAATATAATCGCAAAAAACAATGTGATATTGATTTTATAGATACGACTTTAAAGATAGTAAAATTTTTTATCGAAAATGATAATGTCATAAAATTTAGAAAACTGCTTACAATTGAGCAATTTAATAATCCCACTTTATCAGCATTATATAAAAAAATATTTATATCTGATATCCTGGAATACGAGTCAAAACTTTTTAGCTATCTTATGGATAAAAATCTTTTAATAAGAAATGATCCTTATATTTTGGCGCTACAGTTTTTCTCACCAATTTTTTTATTATTGTATAACGATGATAAGGTAACTTTAGAGGATTACTCAACCGTTGAAAAACACATTTTTCAATTTAAGGACATCTATAGTATGAAAGGATGATTTGCTTGAATGTAACTATTATTTACGACAATTCAAAGGATAATAATTCATATGACCATATTAATTTTTTACTTAATAATCTAAAACTAAATACTCCAATAAATTGTACAGAATACTTTTTACCAACTGATTTTTCACTTCACTGTAAGCATTATTGTCAATGTCTTATAGGAAACTGTGATTATTTTAATTTTTGTTCTGTTAACAAGATAGCAAAATCTATAAGTGATTGTGACCTGATAATTTTAGCATGTTCTAGCTTAAGAAGATGTTTTCTACCACCTTCACTTAAGCTACTTATAGAACATCTATCATATATATGGATGCCACATAAAAATCACATACCAATGGCTGATAAAATAGGTTTAGTAATTTCAAATGATTATGTTCCCCTTTTGCCATCTACAGGTCGTACTTTAAAAAAGCACCTTAAATTCTGGGGAATAAAAAATATTCTTAAGTTTACATCGCATGATTCACATAAGATAATTCCAAACACTAATCTGCTATCAAAAGACTATATTAATTTACTGGCACTATCAATAAAAATTATGAATATATATTCTTCCAATCATACTACTTCATCGCACTCTGGAAATATAATAAAATTCCCATATTCACAGTTGATAAGCAATAAAAAGTTTTTATCAAATAACAATCCTACTGATAATGTTATTCCTCTAAAGAAAATTCAAAATGATTTATAGATTCCATATTGAAATTAAAATACTTCATTTCAAATTAAAATGATTAAGTTGTTTCATAAAAAAAGAACCCTTTAACTTATAAAGCACTGAAAATTTCAAGTGTTTCAGTGCTCATATAATTTTAAGAGTTCTTTTTAATCTTTGTATAGTTCAGTATGATTTATTAAAAATTTTACTATACAGTTATTTATTTTATTGAATAATTAGATTTTCAATATATGTTTTTTTAATATATATTCTACATCTAAATTTAATAAATATTTTAAGACTGTTCTATTTCATTTTTAATTGTTAAGTAGATTACATATTATTAAGTTTTGATTTTAAATAATCTAAATCTTCAAGTGTATCTATCTCAAATATATCATCACTATTAATTTTTTCTATATATACGTTCATATTATCATAGTTTTCAACAGCTATATTATCCCAATATATATCAAATAACTTATCTTCTTCAACAGCCTTTTTAACTTTTTCAGAAATGATTTTCCCATCTTTTTCTGTCCAATAAGATGCACCAGACATTATGTAACTTGCTTTAGAATTCTTAGGCGCTATTTCAACATCATATATTCTACCTGTTTCAGTATATTTAAGTATCCATTCACCAGTTATATTTTCTTTACATGCTGAGTAATAAACTGATGTCTTTGGTTGAACTTTTGGTAAAAAGTTTCTTGTAATATAGTTATCTGCATCAATTACAAATGCATCTTTTAAATAATCTCTTACAAGATACATAGTATATATGTTGTTATACACATCATATTTATCATTAACTACTTTTATAAGATTATATTTTTTAACTATATCATCAAATTTCTCATGAAGATATCCAGTTAAAACTATAATTTCTTCAACTCCAATTTCTCTTAAATTAATTATCTGTCTTTCAAGTAGAGGCATTCCATTAACTTCTATTAATGATTTTGGTGTATTTTCTGTTAAAGGTCTAAGTCTTGTGCCCATTCCGGCTGCCATTAATATTGCTCTCATTTTTCCAACTCCATATCCAGTTTATTCTCATTTGAATTACTTGTATTAACAAGCTTAAAGGCTCTACAACAAAATGTGTTCTTGACATTTAAAATAACAATATTATTTAAGATAAAAAATCTATATTTAGGCATCATAATATTAATATTTCTTGTCAAGTACACTTTTTAACGATGATTCAATTTAAAAACTATAATTTTTTCAAATATTCCTTAGCTCTATTATATCTGTCTATTCCATATGTTCCAAAATCATCGCCTTCTGCTTCTTTAATAAGAGTCCATACTGCCCATAAAGTATCCTGACAAATTTGATGAATTAACAATCTTCTTCTAGAATTTTCATCTGGTTCTTCACCATTAAAATATAATCTGAACATTAATTCAATATCATCTTCCGAAAACTCATTTTCCAATGAAAGTGCTGCAAGATCCCACATATCATCATTAATTCCACTGTATTCCCAATCTATAAGATAAATTCTTCCTTCAGTATCTTTAACTAAATTTTCAGACACAAGATCATTATGTGATGGAACAAAAACTCTGTCACATCTTTGTAATTCTTCTTCAAGTGCCATTACCTTTTCTCTTACTTGTGCATAATCATCAAAGAACTGTCCTTCATCTTTTCTTAATATTTCTTCATACTTTTCTAATTCCCTGAACATGTTGAATTCATTATCCATACGGAAATCTTCTGATTCATGAAGATCTCTTAATATCTTTGTAACCTGTCTTAGGTTTTCTTCTTTTTTTACACTTCTATGAGTTAATGTTTCTGCATTTTCTATAAATTTAGATATTTTTACTCCAGTTTCTAAATTAAAATATGGAACTTCTACATTAAAACCTTTTTCAGAAGCAATTGCAGAGTTGAACATTTCAGTATTTCTATTAATCATCTGTTCAGTTCCTGTTCCTGCAACTCTTAAGATATATCTTGTTCCTTTTACACAAATTCTATAATTCTTGTTAGTCATTCCACCAGCTGGAGTAACTTCTGTAATATCTTCATCTTCAACTTTGAAAGCTTCACACACTATTGATTTTATATTATTTATTTCATAATTAAGCTCTCTTCTTCTTATTGTAGGATATAAGTAGTTCTTTATCTTTTCATATTCCTTTATAGAATCAGCATCTCCCCATGCAAGATCATCTATTTTAACAAATCCTATGTTATAATTTCTCGCAACATCTAATAATACATATTCATAGTTTAAATAAGGATTCACATTCCCCTTAAATTCTTCTAGCATCATTTCATATAACTTATATGAAACTTTTGTAAGCCCTATCATTTCACCATCTATTCTATTAAATTGATGTATATCTTTTGACATCTTATATAAATGATTATCTCTTATTTCAACAAAAGCCTCATCTCCTGAACCACTTTCATTGGTAAATAATATACAATCTCTATTTGGACTTTCAGAAAGTTCTTTTATAGCTCTCTTTTCAAATATAAGATCATTTTCAATTAATAAAAAGTCATCATCTATGTATTCTTTAGCAAGTGATAATGAATGCATTGTTCCTGTCCATTTATAAATATCACTTTTTACAATTTTAATATTTCTGCTGTTTTTAAAATACTCTTCAAATTGTTCACTTTCATAACCTGTAACTAAAACTATTTTTGTGATACCATTTTCCTTTAGTATGTTTAGTGTTCTATCGATTAATTTAAAGTCTTCAATTTCAAGAAGTCCAACAGGCTTTCCAAAGTGTTCTGCTCTACCTGCTGCAAGTATAACTGCTTGCTTTACTATCTTCTTTTCTTCTTCATGTAGTTTTAATCTTGTATTTTTTGCATTTGCAATGCTTTCTTCTAAGAACTTCATTCCCTTATCCGTTACTTTATATAAAATCCCTCTATTATTTACTATTCTATCTATGAAATTATCTTCTGTAAATTCCTTTAATACTGAATTCACTTTTCCAAGTGACATATTTGTTCTTTTTGATAATTCTCTCTGGTTAATATTAAAATTTTCATTTAAGATTTTTAATATTTCTAATCTATCTTCTAACATTGTACCCTCTCCCTTAAAACCTGTTAATTATCTTATGAGCAAATTACTAATTATAAGTTAATTAATAATTACAATTTAAGAATTATAATTTAATTATTAATCGTAATTTAAGAATTATAATTTAGTTCTTAATCTTAATTTAATTAATCATTATGAAGTAATCATATTTATAAGTTACTTAATACTTATTAGAAAAATTAAATAATATTAAGACTATTATAAATAACTTGCCATTAAATAAAATTTACATAACATAGTAAATCTTTGTTCGAATTTTGAACTATAATTATTATATTCCCATTTATTCCAAAAGTCAATTTTATTTTATTCATACTAAACTATTTATTTTATTCTTATTAAATCATTATTATATGCATAAAAAATCAACATTAAAAATTCAATTTCTAAATATATGTACTCAAATCCAATTTTCACTAAGCTTAAGCTACCTAATATAATGTTATTTTATGCCCATAACCTTTTTAAAAATAATTGTTGTTATTAAATACATATAATCTCACTGTTGAATACATAACATTAATAAAAACAAGTTATTCACTTCATAATTAAAACTTTTTATATTAAATGTTTTAATAATTTTCAATATGAGTTTTTCTCAATTGATTCACAGATGTATAAGATCCATTTTTTAAAAGCTCAAAAAAGATACTCATATAATCAAAAACTTTTTCTGAATCAATTAATGAATAAAAATTATAATAATGGTTTATATATTTTGTAGCAATTCCCTTACATCGGCTCAACCATGCAGTTAAATAAGCCATGATATTTTTCTTTTTATCTTCTTTTATTTTATCTTCTATTCTATTTCCTATAATTTTTAATCCATATTTCTTTTTTGTCGCATTTGAAAGTTTTTTATTGTATTGTAGCAAATTATTCTTTAATTTTTTATTTGTAAAATAATCCGTACGCATATAACAATCTTTAGCTGCAATTTTCAACACATTATTATTAAAATTATTTACTATTGTTTCATCATTTTCTGTTCTTCTTATTAATGGCATTTTCCCTCTTTCTTCTGCTATAAGTACACTTACATTCCTAGGTACAAGTCCATACATTTTATCAAATTTATTTTTTACTTTATCAGCATATGTATAATTTTTATTTCTGCTTCCTTTATAACATTTTTCTGTATAGTAAGTATCTACATAAACAACCTCATCAAATTTTTCTGGTTTATAGTTATTTTCAATGGCATGAAATATTTTATGTCTCCAATAAAACGCTGTCACTATTGATATTTCTAATTTAGCTGCACATTCATTTAAAGTTGTGTGTTCACCCATAAGCTCAATAAACTCAAACCATTTCTCAGGTTTATGTTTTAAGTACTTCCATACAGAATTTGTTGTATTTGAAAATGTTTTTTTGCACTCTTCATTTTTACATTTATAACGCTGAATTCTATTATAATTTCCATATTTTATAAAACTTTTGCTTCCACAGTAAGGACATTCTTTATATTTTTTAACATTTTCCTTATTATAAATATTTTCTCTAAGTGCATTTTCTTTATATTTTTTTATCTTCTCAAATTCCCAATCTCTTTCTATCATAGATAACAACTCCTTTCATACACTTTTCAATTACTATTCAGATTTAGATTAAATTTATGTTCGATTAATATTTAAACTTAATTAACTCCACAAATAACTGAACTAAATTATATTAAATAGTTTTTCTTATCTATGATTATTGACATTCTATTATATTTCTAATCTTAACAACATTTATTTTTAAAAAGGTTTCACCTATTATTTCACACAACAACCCCACACTTTATTTCACATATCACATCCCCATAATTCACTAATATCACAACATTGTTTTATATTACAATCTCATATATATTCTATATTTAAGTTTTTAAATTTATAGATTATTATAATCAAATGATTTTCTTCAACAATAAAAAAACCTCAGAAATGCTATATGCATTTCTGAGGTTAAAATTTAAACAATGTCTTTTAATTCTCTTAATAAATAATATTAAATAATGTATATACTAATATTTTATTAATATAAATATAATTTCATATTTATATTAATAAATTCTTCCGTCAGTTGCAAATCTATACATCTTTCCATCTATAACCATACTCTGATTTGTTATCATCTCACCATTTTCAGTGAAATAATACCAATTGTTATTAAGCCATAACCATCCTGTATGCATTACTCCTGTAGTTCCTAAGTAGTACCAACTTCCATTTAGATTCATCCAGCCCATTTTCATTTCACCAGTTACATTATCCATATAATATCTTTGGCCAGTTTCATCATCAATCTTCCATCCTGTTGCTCTATATCCAGCTTCATTTAAGTAGTACCACTTCTTACCTGTGTATATCCATCTATCTTTAACTTGACGTCCTCTTTTATCGAAGTACATAACTCTATTCTTTATTGTACCCCATTCATCATACTTAGTTGTATCAACCCAACAGTCATTATCATAATCATAGTATATATCTTCAGTTGTACCTTGATTATTATCACTATCATCATCTGAAATCACACTTACTCTCTTAATCTTTAATGTATAAGTTGTAGTGCTTTCTCCATCTTCTGATTCAACTTCTATATCTACTTCTGTAGTCTGCTTTCCTGCAAGACTTACACTTATAGGTTTTCCAGTAAACTTTTGTCCATTAATAGTTATTTTAGCTTTACTATCTTCAGCTATTGGTGTTATAGATATTTTGTTTACACTTTGTTCTACTTGTACCTTTGTAGTATAAACATCTGAATCAAAGTTAAAATCACCTGAACTTAATATAAGATCCTTTAATTTTGAACTTCCACCTTTACTATTATTTATAATACTAAGATTATAAACTTCTGTCTTCTTACCATTCTGTGCAGTTACTGTTATTTCAAGATCTGTTATTCCTGATGAATTAAGCATAAACTCTGTTTCTTCACCTGGATATAATTCATAGCTTGTATCAGTACCTGAAACAGTTGCTACTATTGATTTTACATTTTCATCTTCTGGTACAACTGTTAATACAGCTGTTGTTTGATCTTTAGGCACAGTTACTCTATAGTTACGAGAATCAATACTAAATCCATTTTTATCTTCATCTAGATTGTAAAGAGTTTGTCCTTTTACTTTAATATTGCTTAATACAGCATTATCTGATTTTTGATTATCATCTGTATCTGATGAATTTATGTTAGCAGGAATAAAGAATATATACTTTGAACCTAAAGAATAGCTTTTTACTAGTGTGTATACGCCATCTTTCTCTGTAACTTCATCATAATATGCCTGAACCATTATTCTCTTTGCTTTACTTATATCAACATATAAATCAGTATCTCTTATACCACTATTTATATCAAATTCATTATCAATAGAAGCTTGTGCTTCTGTAAAGTTATTACCATCTAATGTATCTGAAGTCCATACTTTAAAGTATTCATTACTATTTGTAATTCCATCTGGGTCAAGAGTTATCTTTACTTCATTTTTATCTTTTGTGTATAAGTCAAATGTACTTCTGTTTTCAGATTTACCAACTTTAAAACTTATCTTTTCTTTTGAACCTTCTCTTGTTAAATATGTATTTGAATTATTATCATCAAATATAAAGTTTTCGTTGAAAGCTTTTTCTGCATCATCTCTTTGCTTAACTGTATAAATATATTTAGCTAGAAGCTTTTGTGTAGATGCATCTTTTATTTGTAATTCTAACTCATTTTCATCACCAAGATTAAAATCAATGTATGCTTGTCCATTAATTAATTCATAAGCTTTAGCTGCTTTTGTTATCCCATTTACAGTATAATTATTATATAACTCATACTCTACATTAACTCCCGAAACAACTTTAGGTCTTAAACATACCATTCTTGCTTTAGGATCTATAGTTATTGTTCCTTTATATTCAACATATCTATTTCCATCTGCATCTGTCTTTGCTGTTTCAGTAAACTTCTTACCAATATATGCTTTAACACTTGAATCATTAGCGTATTCTGCTTTTAAAACCCCTGCTTCTATTAAACTGAAGTCATTTTCTGTCTTTTTCTTTGGAAATCTTATTTCTGCAGAATAACTCTTAGCAATATCAGTTCCATTTTTAGTTTTAATTACAACAAACTGATCATTGTTACTTAAATCATTAAGGAAACCTGAAATTGTATTTGAATCTATTGCTTGCCCCTGTCCCTTTGTACCATTAACATATACATTTGTGTTATCATGAGTATTAAATAAATCCATTGTGAACTTCATTTTATAGTTTAATGCAGTTAATGAATCCGGAACTTCCCATGTATATCTCATCTTTATAGTTTCATCAGCTTCTGCTTCTGCTGTATAAAGTAATGGAGCCTTATTGTTATATTTAGTTTCTTCAGAATCTATTAAGTCTCTCTTACCAACATATTGATCTAATGTAAAACTCTCAACATTCTTACCTACGAAATCTTTACCATTATTTATTATAAAACTATCAATGCTTTCTGATAAATTTACATTATCATAAGTACCTGATTTTTCTAAGGTAACAGTTGATGTTTCTTTATTTACTGTATACTTTATCTTTTGTACAGTACCTAATAGATTGTAATCAATTCTATCAACCCCAAGAGGCATATTGTCAAATCTTACACCAAATCTGTTTAATGCACCTGATGGAGTTATTTTTTCCATCTTTATTTCTAAATCATCTAATGCATCTCTACCTTCTGGTATTTCTGCACCACTTCTTGTTGCAAGTTTTATATTATTAAGAGAAATTATGTTCATGTATGCATTTGATACATATGTTGTTTCCCCTGATCCACCTTCTGGATACTTCTTTAATAATTCTTCCTTAATTTGATTTTCCGTTTTAGAAAAATCACTTATTGTTAAATCAAATGTATTTTCACCATCTGATGTGTTGTAATATGGAAGCTTACCTACTGTATCATCTGTCTTCTTATCTAATATAGATGTTCCCCCAACAACTCTCAGACTTAAATCAGCATATGATATATCTACACTTGAATCATTTGCTGCATTAGCTTCTTGTCCATTATCTCCAAACTGTAATGGAAGAAATGAAAACATACTAGCAAACACTATAAGCAGTGCAAGCAATCTTTTTACTATTTTTTTCATCACTCTTTCCCTCCCAAATTATGTTTTATAAATATAGTTTTAAATAATATTCTAAAAATTAGCCTTTTAGAATATTTATCGAACCATATTAAATTTTCTTTAATATAGTTGTATAAATACTTATAAGTAAATTTCATTTCAACACAAAAACTCTTTTTAACAAATCATATATCTGTTGCAATAATTATTCTGCATATAATTTCAAAAATTCTGCAAGGATTTTCACCTTAATTGACAATTCTAAACTGTCAATTGTCAATTGCAATATATATACATATATTCTTGTTGTTTTTACATACTCTTTCAAAATAAAAAAGACTTCCCTTATATAATACATAAATACTATATAAGAAAGGTCCTTTTTACTTTATAAAATACAAATATTTGATAAAGATAAACACTATGATTTTGCCTTAAATGATGTCTTACATTTAGGGCATGTTATTGTTATTTTTCCATTGCCCTTTGGAACTCTTAACTCCTGACCACAGCTAGGACATTTGAAATACTTATGAGTTTTCGCTCCTTGTATTTTGCCCTTATATTTTTTTGCTTTTGAAAGCATAGAATTCTTAAATGATATATATTTATAATTTTCTTGTTGTCTTTTAAAAATATTTTTTGAAAATATTCTAAAAATATATATTACCATAGGTATATATGCAATTAATGATAGAATACTCAATGATCTTGGAAGTAAGCTTGACAGTAACAACAAAGCAATTGAAACTCCAACTAACACCATTGAAAGCTCATCTACTCCATATCTTCCATACATAAATTTTCTAAACCAATTCATAATCTTCACCTCTTTTACATGAATAATATGTTCTATACTAAAACATCTTAATTTTAATATAATTATATAAGCTTTAATTATATTAGTTCCAAATAATAAAACTACTAAAGCATGTGACCATAACTTATAGGATTAAACTTCGTTTAGTAGATTATTAAATATGAATTTCTAATTAGAACATATATATTATTATACATTGTATTTATGAACTTTTATATAGATATTTTTTGTATAAAGTGTTAACAAAAAAGAGCCATATCAGATTTTCTTTGATATGACTCTTAACAATTAAATATTCTTTTTTAATTAGGCATATTAACGTATTATCTTTTAATAACGCCTTATATTGAACTTGCAATTGCTTCTGCTATGGCTGATGCAGCAAGGTCTTGATTAGTCCATGTTGCACATTTTGCAGCTTCAGTTGGATTTGATACAAAGCCTAACTCAACTAAGACTGATGGCATATTTGTATTTCTACATACATATAAGTTTCCATCTTTAGCACCTCTGTTGTACTGTCCTGTCTTTCCTACAATAGCATTATTTATTTTTGTTGCCATATTTCTGCTTATAGAAATATTATTTGAATTACTTGCATTAGAACTATAGTAAGTTTCTACTCCATTTGCAGATTCTGAACCTGCTGAGTTATGGTGTAAACTTACAAAGAAATCTGCATTTAAGCTGTTTGCAAGATTAACTCTTTTTGCAAGACTTTCAGATACTGATAAAGTTTCTCTATCAGATTCATTTCTTGTCATAACAACTTGATATCCATAAGCTTCAAGTTTAGTCTTTAACTTTAATGCAACCTGCATATTTAAGTCTCTTTCACTATATGTAACTCCACTATGGTAACCGTAAGCACCATCATCACCACCAAAGTTGTGACCTGGATCAATAACTATAAGTTTTGAACTTCCGCCGCCTACTCTATCTCCTCTTTTACCATCAGGTCCAATTTCCCAGCCATCAACGACTGTATCTCTTAGCATTTTTCCTGATGTAGGATGGAAATAATAGTAACCGCCCTTTTCATAAACCCATCCAGTCTGCATTACTCCACTTTCTGATAGACAGTATAATTCACCATCACGCGCAAGCCATCCTGATGCCATTATTCCATTTGAGAATAAATAGTACCAGTTTCCATCTGGTCTAATCCATCCAGTAAGCATTGATCCATCAGTATTGAAATAATACCATTGACCACTTATCTTAAACCAGCTTGTTCTCATAGCTCCACTTGAATCTAAGAAATAAGTCTTACCATCAATAGAATTAAAGCCTGTAACCATTGCTCCATTTCCTTGAAGATAATACCACTTACTTCCATCCTTAAACCATCCAAGCTTCATTGCACCACTAGATTGTAAGTAATACCATGATGATCCTAATTGAACCCATCCATTAGCCATTACACCATCACTATATAGATAGTACCAGTTAGCATCAGGTTTAATCCAACCTGTAGCCTTGCTTCCGTCTGATCTGTAATAATACCATCTTCCACCTTCAAGTTTCCATCCAATGTTTGATGAAATATTAGTTGAATTATCAGCAGTAATAGCTATAGGTTTATTTACTGGAAGACCTTGTGGTTCAACTGTATCTTTTGGAGGCTGAACATTTGTCGATCCACCTGGTGTACCGCTATTGTTTGAACCATTTGAGTTTGATCCGCTGCCTGAGTTGCTTCCAGAATTATTGCCTGAGTTATCTTCATTTGGAATTTCTTCTGATCCAATTGTAACTCCTGCTGACTTTAGTAAATCTCTATATAAAGAATTTACTTCTTCTCCATAAACAGTACTTGGTGCCCATTTACCTCCAAGTGAGTTGACAGTTGGTGCCTTCCCCTTGATTGTAACAAAATGTCTTGGGTCAAAAGTATCGCTTTTTGGATATCCATCTGCACCTGCATAAAGAGCTAAATGATCAAGATGAGCTTGAACACCCTCATCCCATGAATTAAATTTCTGATGTGCATTTGGATCATAGTCACCACCACCACTACTAGTCTTCATTCCACATGGATTATGATAACTTTCATCAAGTACTCCACCAAATTTTCCATATCCAGTCTCTTTAGCAGCCTGAACATAAGCAATTCCTGGATTAACATTACCACATTCATCAGCATACTTAAAATAAAGTTCAGCTAAACTTATGAATGTATCTGTTGCACCTTTAGATTTAGCCCATTTTTCCGCTTGTGCTACTGTTACTTTTGTATCTGATATTATGTTAATATCTGCTACTGTATCTGCCATGACCTTCATAGACGGAATAAACGAAAAAGCAACAAATAACGCAATGAAAAAAGAAGCTAATCTTTCTCTTATCTTCAAAACAGTTCTCCCCCCATTCACTTATAAAGTATATTACTAACAGATTTTTATTTCCTCAAATCTGTCTTGCTATATACTATACAAGTATAACATCTATTTTGGGTACGTTGTACATAATTTGACACCATATTTTCATAAATTATTCATAAAATTCATTCCTTTATTGTAATTTTACTTGAAATTTTTCATAATTTTGTAATATTAAATAAAATGCACCAGAACATATCTGGTGCATTTTATTTAATATTTCTAAATTATAGTGTATTTTCATAATATATCTTATACATAAAAACTAAAAAACACTACAATAAGTTTTGGTAGAAAAAGTGAAACTCCAAATTTTATATTTGGCCAGTTGAACTTTCTCAGAGAGCAAGTGAAACTCCAAATTTCATATTTGGCTAGTTGAACTTTCTCAGCGAGCAAGTGAAACTCCAAATTTCATATTTGGTCAGTTGAACTTTCTCAATACAGCCTTTAACATTAATTTCCCACAAACAGTATCCAAAAGGACACCTATTGTCAAATGTCAACTTTCCATTGCAAATTTTATATTAATAATGTTTAGAAACTACTGCTGCGATAGCTTCTGCTACTCTCTGTTGACTTGATGGGTCTGAACATCTTACTGCTTCTTCTGCATTAGTTATAAAACCTACTTCAACTAATACAGCTGGCATTTTTGTATTTCTACAAACATATAAGTTTTGAGATTTTCCACCTCTATTTGTTAAATCAAGACTACTTGCAATATTATTATTTATTTCAGATGCAAGGCTCTTACTTTTCGCAATTCTTGTACTATCGTATTGTCCACCAAAAGCGTCATCTTGAGATACTTCACTATAAAGTGTTTCAATTCCCTTTGCAGTTTCACCTGCTGAATTATGATGTATACTTATAAATAAATCTGCATTTGCATTATTGGCTTTATTTACTCTATAAGAAAGACTTTCTGTTAATGAAGAGAATGATGGTCTTTCACCAAGATTTCTTGTCATTATTACAGTATATCCTCTATTCTCAAGAGATGTCTTAAGCTTATCTGCAACCTGCATATTAAGATCTGTTTCACTATAAGTTACTCCATTTATTGTAGCTACAGCACCTGAATCTTTACCATAGTCATGACCTGCATCAACATAAATAACTTTTCCTGTGCTTCCTGGTCCTGTCTGTGAATTATTTGAGTTAGAATTATTGGAGTTTGAGTTGTTGGAATTGGAATCACCTTGATTTACCTTACCTTTTCTCTTACCATCCTTACCTATCTTATATCCATCAACAGTCGTATTTGTAACCATTCTGCCTGTTGATTTATCTAAGTAGTATGTATCTCCATTTGATGTAACCCATCCTGTTTGCATTACTCCACTTGAGCTTAGTAAATACCATGAGTCTCCAATAGTAATCCAGCCTTTTGCCATTGCTCCATTATCATAAAGATAGTAACAAGTATCTCCATCATAAGTCCATCCCGTTGCCATTTCTCCACTAGATTTAAAGTAATACCAGTTTGAATTTACACTCTTCCATCCTGTCTGCATAGTTCCATTATCATAAAAAGAATATACTTGTCCATCTATTCTCTTTAAACCATTTACCATACTTCCATCACCTTGAAGGTAGTACCATGCATTATTTTCTTTAAGCCATCCTAATTTAATTTTTCCACCCTTTTCAAGGTAAATCCATTTATCTTCAACCTTTTTCCATCCTTGTTCTTCAATCATGGCTCCAGATTTATCTAAATAATAACTACTATTTCCATCATTTTGTACTCCAGTCGTCATTATTCCATTTTTGTCGAATAAATACCATTTACTATCAATAAGCTTCCAACCTGTAATCATGGCACCACTTTCATCAAGATAATACCATTTATTATTGTTTTTCAGCCATCCTCTTACCATCTTTCCATCTGCATCATCTAAATAATACCAATTCGAATCTGGTTTTATCCATCCAAATGCCTTTGTTTCGTCTGATTTATAGTAATACCAATTTCCATCAACATTCTTCCATCCAATTGTAGAAGTTATGTTAGGTGAATCATTTCCACTTCCTTGAGATGAATCAGTACCAGAAGTATCATTTGTAATTTTTTCAGGAAGCTTAATAGCTTCTTCAATACTTAAATCTGCTGGTTTTTTTTCTACTGTTCCTGGATTTGGTGCTGCTGATGTATCTTCTTCATCTTCAACATCTTCCCATAAATCCTCGTCTTCATCTTTTTCAAAAGTAACTCCTGCTGAATCCATTAAACTCATATAAAGTTTACCAATTTCTTCACCATAAGTTGCACTTGGAGCCCATTTTCCACCTAAAGAATTAGTTGTAGTTGCTCTTCCTTTAATAGTTACAAAATGTCTTGGGTCATATGTATTTGCTTTTGGATATCCATCAGCTCCCGCATATAATGCTAAATGATCCATATGAGCTTGTACACCTTCATCCCATGAATTAAATCTCTGATGAGCTTCTTTGTCATAATCGCCACCACCAGATGAAGTTTTCATTCCACATGGATTATTATAACTTTCATCTAAAACGCCACCAAATCTTCCATAACCAGTTTCCTTAGCCGCTTGAACATATGCGATTCCTGGGTTTACTCCACCACACTCTTCAGCATATTTCCAATAAAGCTTAGCCAAATCTGCAAAAGTGTCAGTTGCACCTTTTGATTGTGCCCATTTCTTAGCCTGTGCAGCAGTAACTTCAGTTTTTGAAATTATTTTAAAGTCAGTTGTCACTGCTTGTACACTTAACGTAGGAACCAAACCTAATATCATCGTAAATACTAAAATAAAAATAGTAAATTTCTTCTTAATTGTCGAATAAATATTCAAAATGTTCCTCCACCTCCTCTAAATTTCATTGTAGCAAAAAAATCTATCACCTTAAAGAGAAAAGTCAAAAATTTTATCAAATGCTCATTCATTTTATTGTATATTGCTATTAATATTTTATAATTAACTTTAAAATCCCTATGTGGAAGGTCAATCAATATAAATAACATAACATTATTTTTAGGCTTTTTCTTAGTAAAAAATTTTTATAATCTGAGCAAAAAAAATGAACTACCAATTATTAATTCACTTAATTAGGTAGTTCATTTTTGAAAACTTCTACTTTATTTTAATCATCATTCTTACCAACTGCTGATAATACAAGATCCTTGTTATGATCTAAAGCCCAGCTTATACCCCAGTCATTTTGGAATATAAGAAGATTTCTATCCTTCATATCCTTAACTTTCTTAGTATCTGAAGTCAAGTTTAATGAATCCATATCAATGCTTTGATCTTCTATCCATCTTACATATCTGTAGTCAAGTCTATCCATCTTAATGTCAACATTGTATTCGTTTTTTAATCTGTATTCTAATACTTCAAATTGAAGAACACCAACAACACCAACTATAATTTCTTCCATACCTATGTGTATTTCTTTAAATACCTGAATTGCACCTTCTTGTGCTATTTGAGTACAACCCTTAACGAATTGTTTTCTCTTCATAGTATCAACTGGTCTTACTCTTGCAAAATGTTCAGGAGCGAAAGTTGGAATTCCTTCGAACTTAAACTTCTTTGATGCAGCACATAAAGTATCTCCAATTGAGAATATACCTGGATCAAATACACCGATAATATCTCCTGCATAAGCTTCTTCAACAATTTCTCTATCTTGAGCCATAAATTGTTGAGGTTGAGCAAGTTTTATCTTTTTACCACCCTGCATATGGTAAACATCTTCACCTTTGTTGAATTTACCTGAACATATTCTCATAAAAGCAATTCTATCTCTATGAGCTTTATTCATATTTGCTTGAATCTTAAATACAAAAGCAGAGAATTTATCTTCAAATGGATCAATATCTCCAACACTTGAATGTCTTGCAAGTGGTGCTGTTGTCATTTCTAAGAAATGCTCAAGGAATGGTTCAACACCAAAGTTAGTTAAAGCTGAACCAAAGAATACTGGTGTTAATTCACCATTTCTAACAGCTTCTAAATCTAATTCATCTCCTGCAATATCAAGAAGTTCAATGTCTTCCATTAATTTATCATGAAGAGCTTCTCCTAAAATTTCTCTGAATTTAGGATCATCTGGAGTACCTTCGATAGCTTCAACTTCGTTTTGACCATGGTTTCCACCATTAAAAGCTATGATTCTGTTATTATCTCTTTCATATACACCTTTAAATTCCTTACCCGAACCTATTGGCCAGTTCATTGGATAAGTTTTAATTCCAAGTTCATTTTCGATATCATCAAGTAATTGGAATGGATCTCTCGCTTCTCTATCCATCTTATTTACAAATGTGAAAATAGGCATTTCTCTAAGTGATGCAACCTGGAATAACTTTCTTGTCTGATCTTCTATACCCTTAGCAGCATCAACAACCATAACTGCTGAATCTGCAGCCATAAGAGTTCTATATGTATCTTCTGAGAAGTCTTGGTGCCCAGGAGTATCTAATATATTAATACAGTGATCATTGTAGTTAAACTGCATAACTGAAGACGTTACAGAGATACCTCTTTGCTTTTCTATTTCCATCCAGTCAGAAACCGCATGTTTAGATGCTTTTCTAGCCTTAACAGAACCTGCAAGTCTTATAGCACCTCCATATAAAAGGAACTTTTCTGTTAAAGTTGTCTTACCAGCATCAGGATGGGAGATGATTGCAAAGGTTCTTCTTTTTTCAATTTCTTTTATGTAATCAGCCAACGATTTATCCTCCTTATTTTATGACAGTACCCTTAAGTTCATGTGAAAAAACTTATACTCTAGTTTCATTCTATAGTCCCACTTTAAGGTTTACACTTGAGACTTTTCAATGTAAGAAATTATAGACTTTATACTTTTTTAAAATTAAATTTTATAACATTATTATAGAATTTAGCTTAACTAAGTATATATTATAGAATAAATATTTAAGTTAATACTATTTCTCTAAATCTTTATTCCACAGGTATCTGCCACTTTTAGTTATATATTATTAATTTAATTACTTTTATGTCTCATTAACTAAAACATTATATCACATTAGATTTTCTATGTACATATGCTACAATCTGCAATATGTATGGATTATTTCCAATTTATAATTTATTATCTATAATTAATTATTTCCAATTTTAAGCATTAATACTCTATGTATCTAAATCAAAAATGTGTTCTTGAAAATAAAAAAATAATTAAAGTTTAATTTACAGAAATAATTGGTTTTAAAATTTAATTTATGGGAATAGTTACATTTAATTTTGTTGAACTCAGTTTGATGGGGATCATCCTCTACTACTCATGTTTAAAAGCCAATAAACTTTTTTAAAGCTAAATGTTGTTGTATTAAATTTAATTTTTATTTATTTTTTATAATTACTTGCTTAAGTGCTTAATCAAATACTAACCTTGATTTTATTACCAACATTTATTTTAAAAAAAGTTTCACCATTAATTTCATATATACTCTAACCATTGATTTCATATATAATCTAATTAATTATCCCACATATAACATGCCACTCTATTTCACCTATACTATCAAACTTAAATATGGCATATACAATATATAATCTATCATCTAAATTGAGTTCTAATATTCTAAGCTTATTATACATTAACTAATTTAGAGCATTGCCATCTTAAAGTGATATTTTTTATATCATTAACAGTTTTATTATTTTAACTGAATAATATAACAAAAATCAAATCAATCTTAACAATGCTCCAAAGTATTAGTTTTATTTTATCTAGTTTTTTATAATTTAATTTTCTATAATAACAGTCATTTCCTTAAAGACTTTTGATCCATCTGTCGCAGTTGCTCTAACAGTTACAGTTCCTGGTTGCAGAGCTGTAAGCTTACCTGTAGATGTTATTTCTGCCTTACCAGTTGATCCATTTTTAACTGACCATGTTACTTTGGTATTAGTTGCAGTACTTGGTGCTATTTTTCTTGTAAATTGTACTGTATCACCAACACTTATATTTATTGTAGTTCCTGTATAACCTACTGCACCTAATGTTATACCAGTTACCTTGATAGTATCGTCATCACTATCATCATCAGTTTCAACTTCATCCCATTGTGCATACAATGTTAAGTCTCCTGTTAATTTCACCTTATCTCCAGCATCATAACTTGTACCATTACCATTCTTTTTAGTATTCCATTCAATAAATTCATACCCTGCCTTGTCTGGTTCATACAATGTTATTTTTGTATCTGCATCTATTCTCTTTGTAAGGATTAAATCTCCATCATCATCTTTATAATAAACTCTATACTGCTCTTCTATCTTTTGACCGTTTTCTAATGGAATATTACTATCCATCACAGCATTTGGATTTGAAATCTGACTTGGAACATATGGCTGTACTGGATTTCCATAATAGTCATATCCCTTCAATGGTGTTGGTACATCAGTCCCCATACATACACCATCTGGACCAAAGTAATACATCTTTCCATTTATTATGTTTGAACCTGTCTGCATTCCACCACTTGGTCCTAAAAGATATATTTTCCCTTCAACCTGAATTACTCCAGTCTGCATTGCACCAGATTGATCAAGATAATACCATGTCCCATTAGAGTTTAACCAACCAGTCTGCATTACACCTAAAGAATTAAAATAATACCATGTCCCATTTATCATATTCCATCCAGTTGATAAATAATATCCATTACTATACGCAAAGCCTCCATAGTAATTATTTATCCATGCTGCTTCAGTTTTCATTGGTATCATAACAGTTACTGCTGTAAGTGCAATACTTACAGCTATTAACTTGTTTAAGAACTTATTTCTCATAATAATTATCTCCTGTTAATATTATTACATTTGTAGTTATCTAGTAATTATGGTCTTTTAATTCAAAATTTTGCTTTGTTAATATTATTACATTTGTAGTTACCCCTTAATTTAGTTCATTCACCACATGTGCTCTAATAAATAACTTACTTTTAAAATTGAATTGTTCTTTAATCTATTTACTTAATAAATATTTTTTAACTTATTATCACTAACTTGTAGCTGTACTATCAACAACTGGTGCATTGGATACACCTATAATAAATTCACTATATTTTGTACTATCATAATTTGCAGATACTCTTACTATAACTTGGGAACCAACTGCAATATCTCCAGTTCTTGTAACAGATACTATTCCTGTATTACCGTCAACTTTAGCAATTACATTACTTGGTTGTGATTTTATTTCCCATTTAAGGAAACTACTATAACCACCAGCAGGTGCACCATTTACCTTTGCAGTTAAATTGGCATTTCTAGTCTGTCCATTTTCCAAAGTAAATGAATTATTTGTTCCTTCAATAATAATGTTATCTATAGGATTCAATATATTAATTTCTCCTGTAGTATATGTCTGTTCTGAATCATTTAGTGTTGCTAATGCTTTTAATTTAATTGTTCCTGTATTTACTGGAGTAATAGTAGCTGTTGTAGTATTTCTAGATACTTCTACTTCACCATTTATAAATGCACTTCCTGTTAAACTTCCATCATCCATTTTAGTAACTACTGATAATTTAATCTTATCTCCATTAACATTTACAGGGAATAATGTACTTGTTGCTTTAAAATCTTGTCCTAAAACAACTGCACTTGGAGTCGAAATATTAACGCCTTGAATATTCTCATATACATTTATTTTAAATTCCTTAATAATATTGTCAGCAACGGCCTTTATTCTTACTGCTGCCATTTCACTTGAAAGATCTTTGTTAGCTGTTATTGTAAGCTTATTACCCTCTATTTTTGATGTCACATAATCTTTAGCACCTAAAACTGACCATTCAATATTTTTATTTGTTGCATTATCTGGACCAACTTTACCTTGAACTGTCACTGATGATCCCTTTTGAATATTAAATTCATAACCTTCGTTTATAGGTTTAGATTCATCACCATCTTCATATAAACTAATTTCTTTCGCATATATCTTTTGACCGTCTATTTTAATTGTAATTTCGCCTATAGCTTTACTACTATCATTAGCTGTTGCTATAACCTTAATCTCTCCATTTTTCTTTGCAGCTATTACAGCACTAGTTTCACTTGCTGTAAGAGTTACATAATTTGAAACCTCAGTATCTTCACCATCACCATTAACAAGTTCCATGCTCCATTTTACTGATGAAGTATCTGTAGTGTCAGATGGGTTTAATACTGCTTTTAGATTTAATTTACCTGCATTAGTCGTAATCTCTGGTTTATTAGTAATATCATTTCCTGAAGTATCAATTGCTTTAATATCAACAGATTCTGCATCTTTAACTACAGTTATTGTAGTTTTACCTAAGATACTACTGTCACTCTTACTTTTAGCTGTAACTTCAACCTTACCTCTATATTCAGGATTTAATACTGCATATTTTAATCTTTGTCCAGCAGCATCACCTATAACCCCAATTGTTCCTTCATTTATGCTGACTTGTTCACCAATTTTTTCTCCACTAGTATATACAGCACTCCATTCAACCTCATCATTTGCTGATGCTACATTATCTGGATAAATCCTTGCAACCATTTGTAGTTTCTTTCCTGTTGAAACAGTCTTAACATTTTCATATCCTGAAACTTGAATCTTAGTTGCTTTAACTGACTGTCCAGTAATATTAATTGTCTTAGTTGCAGATATTCCTGATCCATCTTTTGCTGATGCCATAACTGTAACTTTTCCATCAGCTAATGCCTTTAATTCTCCTGTATCTCTATCTATTTCAGCATATTCACTACCATCAGTAATCTTCCAGCTTACGTTTGCATTACTTGCTGTTTCTGGAGATACATCTGCTGTTAATTTTACAACTGCTCCATCTTCACTTATTGTATCTGGTCCATTAATTTTGATGCTCTCAATTAGATTCTTAGCCTCAACTACTGTAATAACCTTTGTAGTGCTTACATCAGATTTATCCATTGCTTCAGCCTTAACAGTTATCTTTCCAAGTCCATTTTCTAATCCTGTTAACACACCATTTTGATCAATAGATGCCTTTCCAGAAGCTGTTCCATCTGCATTGTCAACGATACTCCACTTAACCTTTGTATTAGTTGCATCACTAGGTTTAACTTCTGCAGTTAATTGGGTTGTCTTACCAATTTCAACTTCATTACTTCCAGTAATAGAAATACTGCTTACAAGAGTCTGTTCTTCAAGTTCTTCCCATCTAGCATATAATGTTAAATCTTTTGTAACTTTAACTTTTTCATCAGAATCATAGCTCTTTCCAGAACCATCTCTCTTCGTATTCCACTCTATGAAGTTTCTATCCTCATCGCCTTTTCCATTTTCATCATCTGGTTCATACATTTTTACTGTATCTCCATCTGTAATATTCTTTGTCTTAAGTTCCTGACCATTTTCATCTCTAAATGTAACAGTAAACTTTCTTGCTGGTTCTTCATAATCTCCATCCTCACTTTGATCAACAATAGGATTATCATATTTAGAACCATCTGGAGTCATAATCGTAGTTGAATCTACAGAATTAATCTGCTTAATACAGTTGTTATTCCTATCAAATACTTTATCTGGAACTGGTACAGCATTGGATACTATAGCCCCATTTACACCTATTGTATAAAACTGACCATTGATTATTACATTTCCTTTTTTCATTACACCATTGTTTCCAAAATAATAAGTTTGTCCATCAATTAATAAAATACCAGTCTGCATTATTCCTGCTGAATTAGAATAATACCATTCACCATTATAATTAATCCATCCTGTTTTTAAAGCACCATTATTATCTAGGTAATACCAAGAATCACCGTATTTTATCCATCCCTTCTGCATTACACCAGAAGCATCAAAATAATATACTGTTCCATCAATATTTCTCCATCCAACAGCGTATGTATTGCTTTCATAGAAATAGTAATTCCCCATATTATCATTCATCCATGTTGCTGCATACACGTCAACAGGCATTGTTGAAGAAATGCAAGCAGTTATAGCCATGCAACAAATAAGTTTCTTAATCAAATCTCGTTTCATACTTTCCCTCCTATGTTTTTACTAATTTTAACTTTAATCTATTATTCAGTTATTCAATTTCCAATGTACAATTGTTCATATAAGACATAAGATATGTAAAGTCTAAAATTAAATTATAAGTATTTCAAATATACAATTGTTAATATAAGACTTTATATTATGTCAAAATACATATTAAAGCTAATAATTTAAAAATAAATAAATAATTTTCAAATTATTGCATCATATTGATTTAATAAGATTTTATTCGAAACTCAAACAACTTCTTACCCTAATAAAAATTACATAATATTATTTGAATTTGAGTACCTTTTATATAATTATTTATCGTTCTAAACAGATTTTACTAAAGGGATTGAACTAAAACAAAAATATGCTTTAACATTCATGTCATATAAAAATCATAAAGTTGAGATAAAATTAAATAAAAAATATGCTTCAACTTAGAATAAACATTTACCAACATCATGTTTATTTGATAACGCATAAAATATATTCACATAAATTCTTCTACATTATCGTTTATTCTAAGCAAAGCATATATAACAAAACATATTCAATATTTTTAATAAAACTATGTTCTTAATCAAAACATATCTTTTGTACTTTTAATTATATTTCCTATACTAATCTATATTTTTAAGCCATTCTTCCATCACTATTAAAATTGTACTTAACACCATCAATATATCTTGCTTTTGTCACCATAGCACCATTTATATTAAAATAATACCAACTACCATTACTATAAACCCACTCATTTTTCTTCATCTTTCCAGATGTATCATCTAAGTAATACCAGCCATCATCCCCCTGAATCCATCCTGTTTTCATTGCTCCTGTTGAATCAGAATAATACCAACTTCCATCAGCTCTGAACCAGCCTGTCTCCATTGAACACGAATTTTCTCTAAAGTAGTACCAGTTTTCATTAATATAAGTCCAATCATTTGCTGCTTTTCCGTCTTGATTTAAATAGTACCACTTATCATTTGAATATTTCCATGTTGAATACTCCATTGCTCCATTACTTCCATTAAAATAGTACCAATCATCATCTATCTTAAGCCAATCCTTAGTCATCTTTCCGTCACTCTTAAGATAATATTTTCTACCATTATCATTAACCCATTCAGATTTTTTAACTGGACCTTGATCACTTAAGAAATACCAATCTTCACCATCTTGAACCCATTGTAAAAATAGCTGATATCCTTTCTTTTCATCAAAATAACATCTCTTTCCATCAACTATCTGCCAGCCAGTTTCCATAGCCCCATCAATTCTATTAAAGTAATAAGTTTTACCATCAATCTTCTGAACACCTTTTAAACTTATTCCATCTTTATCATAATAATACATGTAGCCATCTTTCTTTCCCCAGCCTTCATCATTATCAAATCTATCAAAGACTTTATCCCAAGCATCATCTATATCATCAGCCTTATCCTTTATGGAATCAGTCAAATCATCTATTGCGTCTGATAAATCTTCAATAGTATCAGTAACATCACTAACTACACTATTTACCTTCTTTAGAACTTTATCTATAATTTCAGTTATTCCACTATTTTGAATTATTTCTGATATCTTTTGCTTTATTTCCTCTAAAATTTTATTTGTAATCTGATTGTTTAAATCTTTAATAAATTCTGTTGATACACATAAAGGCTTACCTTCTTTTTGCATAATTAATGCACCAATTTTTCCCCCTACAAAGTATCCTGTATCTTCAATCTGATCACCACTCACAACTTCATAGCCATAGACTGGTACACTTTGTCCATCAAATGCCAATATAGTTTGATAAACAGCATTATAAACTTTTGGTTTCACGCTCTCAATTTGCTCATCAGTCATACTATCTACAATTTTATTTACTTCATCTTGACTTGCCCCTGGTTTTACTAAATTGGGTTCATTTTTTAAAATTTGTCTTATAGTATCGTTGCTACTGCATATCTGAGTTGCCATTTTTTCTGCAATACTCTTAGTGATTGTTAATTTTATATATTTAGGTGATTGCACTTTAACTGTAGCGCCTGGATATTTCCCATTTATATATTGTGTTATTTTTCCAGCAATTTGTTTATCTTCTGATGTTTCTTCAGATGCTAAACTTATGTTATTTTCTAATGATTCGATATTGTAATTATTTGAAAATTCGTTACTATACTTATCGGCTGCTTCAGCTCTAATCTGCGTATTTCCAACAGGAACTATTGTTGCCAATGTAGTTGCTAATACTATTAATGCACTTGTCTTTTTAAGTCTTTTTATCATATCTTTCCCTCCCAAAACTATAACAATATTATAACACTTATACTGATCAGTTCAAATATTATCTATATATATTATAATAATTATTTTCTTAGTAATTATTCAAACTTCAATATATCTAAGAAAAATTTTATTAACATATCTATTTTTCTATATAATCCTTTAATAAACCTAAAATTATTTTTAAATATATATATTTAATTTATCTTTCTAGAACTTATATTTATATATTTTCAAAATTAAATTTATTAACATTTTTATTAATATCTTTACTGATATTTTTATTAAATAGTGAACAGTAAAAACTTTGTTTTACAAAAAATTCTACAGCAATACATTTGAATTTTTATTATTTAATCATTTAAAATATATCAGGAATATATTTTAATTCACGTTAAATAATCTATATTTTTAATGCCAATTAATATTTTAGAGGAAAATTCATAATTCTTTACTAATTTACTTTTTGGGTATATTATTTTTTTAATTAACATAATCACATACTAAATACACATATCTATTAGAATCATAGTGTAATTTATAGGAAAAACTTTTTTTAAAATAATTGTTGGTAAACAACGCTCTTTTAAATATTTTAATAATCTTCAACATGATTTGTCCTTAAAACTTCAACAGATGTATAAGATCCATTTTTTAAAAGCTCAAAAAAGATACTCATATAATCAAAAACTTTTTCTGAATCAATTAATGAATAAAAATTATAATAATGGTTTATATATTTTGTAGCAATTCCCTTATATCTACTCAACCATGCAGTTAAATAAGCTATGATATTTTTCTTTTTATCTTCTTTTATTTTATCTTCTATTCTATTTCCTATAATTTTTAATCCATATTTCTTTTTTGTCTCATTTGAAAGTTTTTTATTGTATTGTAGCAAATTATTCTTTAATTTTTTATTTGTAAAATAATCCGTACGCATATAACAATCTTTAGCTGCAATTTTCAACACATTATTATTAAAATTATTTACTATTGTTTCATCATTTTCTGTTCTTCTTATTAATGGCATTTTCCCTCTTTCTTCTGCTATAAGTACACTTACATTCCTAGGTACAAGTCCATACATTTTATCAAATTTATTTTTTACTTTATCAGCATATGTATAATTTTTATTTCTGCTTCCTTTATAACATTTTTCTGTATAGTAAGTATCTACATAAACAACCTCATCAAATTTTTCTGGTTTATAGTTATTTTCAATGGCATGAAATATTTTATGTCTCCAATAAAACGCTGTCACTATTGATATTTCTAATTTAGCTGCACATTCATTTAAAGTTGTGTGTTCACCCATAAGCTCAATAAACTCAAACCATTTCTCAGGTTTATGTTTTAAGTACTTCCATACAGAATTTGTTGTATTTGAAAATGTTTTTTTGCACTCTTCATTTTTACATTTATAACGCTGAATTCTATTATAATTTCCATATTTTATAAAACTTTTGCTTCCACAGTAAGGACATTCTTTATATTTTTTAACATTTTCCTTATTATAAATATTTTCTCTAAGTGCATTTTCTTTATATTTTTTTATCTTCTCAAATTCCCAATCTCTTTCTATCATAGATAACAACTCCTTTCATACACTTTTCAATTACTATTCAGATTTAGATTAAATTTATGTTCGATTAATATTTAAACTTAATTAACTCCACAAATAACTGAACTAAATTATATTAAATAGTTTTTCTTATCTATGATTATTGACATTCTATTATATTTCTAATCTTAACAACATTTATTTTTAAAAAGGTTTCACCTATTATTTCACACAACACCCCACCCCTTTTTCACATATCTCATCCCCATATTTCACTAATATCACAACATTGTTTTATATTACAATCTCATATATATTCTATATTTAAGTATTCATTCTTTCTAAAAACACTAAGGAAATAATAAAGACATCAGATTTTTCTGATGTCTTTATTATTTAGTGAGTTTATCACTTTATTCAAATATTTTATTCAAATGCTTTACTAACAATATGTTATTAACTTGTTGATAATATATTGTTATAGCACATTTATTTTTAAAGTGAATCAAGATTAATCCATCTACCATCTAAGAATAACATTCCAGTTTTCATAGCACCCTTTGAATCAAAATAATAGCTTCTATTTCCTATAGTCTGCCATCCTGTAACCATTCTTCCTGATGATTCAAAATAGTACCATACTTTTCCGTTATATAACCATCCTGTTCTCATAGTACCATCATCATCTAAATAATACTTATTCTTATCGTAAGTAATCCATCCTTTTTGCATTACACCATGGTCATCTAAATAATACCATTTTCCTTTATATAATGTCCATCCTGTTTGCATTTGGCCATATTGATTGAAGAAATACCAATTTCCATCTAGCATTGTCCAGCTATCTTCTACCATTTCTCCACTTTCTCTTAAGTAATACCAGAATCCTGTGTCCTTAATCCAGCCATAAAGCATTATTCCATTAGGATCAAGATAATACCATTTTCCGCCATCAAATAACCATCCATCTTTATTCATGTATCCATTGACATCTACATGATACCATTGATTATCGTATTTAACCCATCTATTCTTAGCTGGAATTCCATCTCCATCATAATACATCCATTCTCCACCTACAAGAACCCATTCATTTAATGTTCCTTGTACCTTATCTCTAATTATACTTAAAGTATAATTAACTGTGGATTTATTATCTTCTGAAACAACCTTAACTACTACGGTATTTGCACCTAAGTCAAGTTTTATCTTATCTGATTGCTGACCACTTTTATATTCTACTCCGTTAATTGTTACTTTTGACTTTTCATTTTGTGTTTCAAATTTAATTCTTACTTCTTCAATATTTCTTGGAACTTTAACACTGTAAGCATAAATCTCTGGATCAAACTTTGGTGAAAATGTTCCATCTGTTACTGAAAGACTACTTAAATTAACGTTATTTTTAGAGTACTTTCTTGTTATCATAATAACATATGTATTATCATTACCCTTACTGTCTGTTACTGTTACATTAATTACATTTCCACCTTCATCAAGATTTATATAAGGTGAAGTAGCTCCGCTTGGAATCTCTTTTCCATTAACTTCTATTGTTGCATTTGTATCCTCTGCAACTGGCGTAACCCCAACTGAACTAACTGTATTTTCTACTATTGTAGTATATTGATACACACCTTTATTAAATGTAGGAGATAATGTACCAGATGTTAATTTTAAACTTTTTAAATTTGCACTTCTAAACTTTTCTGTACGAGTTACTGTTACTTTATATGTAGTAACATCACCATCTTTATTAGTTACAACTATAGGAATCTCATTTTCTCCTTCGTCAAGCTTTATATCCTGACTCTTTTTCCCACTTGCAACAGTAATTTTCTTTACTTTAATTGTTGAAGAATTATCAACTGCTGTTGGAGTAAATGCTATTGTTTCTTGTGTTGTAGGTACTGTCACTGTATATTCTGTTGTATCAGAATTAAATGATGGTGAAAGACTTCCTGTTGATGGCACCAATGATTTAAGTTTGGCTACACCCTTTTTAGTTATTACCAATGTATAAACTTTAGAATAACCAGCACTTGTTACTGTTAACTCAATAGTATTATCTCCACCAACTAAATTTACAGTCTTATTAGTTCCTCCATTTACCTTAAAGCTCATTGCATTATTGCTGTCGTCAAACATTTCAATTTTTGCTTTTTTAGCTTCTGGATTGGATTCTTCATAATAGTATATTCCTTCACTATCACACTGAGTATATGTTAGTGTAACAGGATCATCATTATCTACTGTAATTCTTAATTTATTAAATTCTAAAGATGAATCTATATTAAATTCAACTCTAATATCATAAGTATTTATTTCACCACTTGAATTTTTTACTTTTACAGTAAGTTTAAAGTTACTGTAGTCTTTTATTGTACCTATAGTAAAAGTATTAGTAGTTCCGCTAACTGCTTTAGTTATTTTCATTTTATCACTACTACTTTTTACTGACTCAATATTGTATCCTGCTTGAGGCATTATAGTATATGTCTGAGATAGTGTTACTGATCTTAATACTAAATCTCCACTATAATCCATATCTACATCTTTAGTAGTTCCACTACTAGCATCCCCTATTATAAACTTAAAGCTGTCGTTAACTTCTTTTGATCCACTAGTGGCAGCTTTAACAGGATTTGCTTGTCCCATTTGCACAAAGCTAAAGGTCATAGCAAATATAAGCAAATAGGCAAATACCCTTTTAAAATTAAACTTTGCTCTCATTAAATCGTCCTCCCAAGTTATAAATATTTATACTATATATATTGCAATTGACATGCAATTCCCCTTGTGGGTACTCCTATGAGCAATTGTCAATTGATGCTGAAATCACTATGGATTTCTAGATTATAATTGTAAAGCTCATAATGCAGCATACATATTGAAATTATATATACGCAACAAAATACTACTAAAATTAAGTAATTTACTACAATTTGCAACATATATACATAATAATCTCTACAATAATATTATACATATTAATTATCGTACATTGAGTACTATTTTTTACATAAACTCTATATTTTTATTAAAAATTTGTTGATTATACCTTTTATTATAAAAAACTCTGCATAATACAAATGTAATTTGCAGAGTTTTATATATTTATGATTCTATTATAAAATTAACTTTTTAAATCTAATATACTAGATAAAATCTATAAGCATTTTAATATTAATTGCTCTCACTGATTGTTAACAATTATATAAACACTATATATATGTTTATTTTCTTAGTTCTTATCTCATATATTGTTGTACATTGCTCTTATCTACTTTTGAATATGGATACCAAATATATTTTCCACTACTATCTCCATTTTCAATTTCACTTATTTTATCACCATTTTTAAGTGCTTGAGCAGCTTTAATTACACTTTCTCCCTGACCTTCTCCAGATTGTTTTATAGAAAAGGACATTTTTCCATTTGATATAGCTTTGCATGCTTCTGGTGTTGCATCAAGACCTAAAATAGGTACCTTTGATGGATCAATTCCATTTTCCTCCATAGCATCAATAACTCCTAAAGCCATTTCATCATTATTACTAATAATACAATCATAACTTACATTTAATTTTAAAAATGCTTCAAACATTTTCTTTGCCTTTTCACGATCCCAGCCAGCATCATCTTGAAAAACATAATTTACATCAAAACCATTTTTCTTTAATTGTGATTTTAAAGATTCTGTACGTACAGAAGCACTCTTTGAATCCATACTTCCTTCAAATAAAACTGCATTAAAAGATTTTTTATCTTTAAAATACTCTTTTAAAGATTCAAAAGTATATTTAGCTGCTTCATTTTCATCAGAACCAACATAAATATATTTATCACTTTTTAGTCTGCCTGAATCAGGTTCAACATTAGTGAAAATCACTGGAATGTCACCTGCTGCATTTATTATCTGCTGTGCAGTATCACTCTCAACAAGAATACAAACTATAACATCATATCCCTTAGTTTTTGCATCTTTAATCTGTTGTACTTGTGTTTCCACATTGTTATGTGCAATCGCAACATCAAGATCAACATTATTTTCATCTGCATATGATTCCATACCGCTAACAATGGTCTGCTTAAATTTATCATCATCTGCAATACTAGCAAAAACTTTTGTATTTCCTATTGATGTGCCTTTTGAACCATTTTTTGAACATCCCAAAGCAGTAAACATTAATACAAATACCATCAATAAACTTAATAACTTTTTCATTAGAAGCCTGCCTCCTATAATTTGAATTTTTCTACTTCTGATTCTAATTGTTTAGCTATATCTGATAAAACATCTGCTCCTTTGGCAACATTATAACTGCTTTGCGTAATATTTTGTGAATGCTCAAGCATGTCTTGTGATGTACTTGAAATTTCTTCTGAACTTGCAGCTTGCTCTTCTGATATTGCCGCCATATTATCAGCTGCTTTTCCTACTTCTTCTACTTTCTTTAACATATCTGCAACTAATTTATCTGATTCATTTATTGTGTTATATATGTTATCAAACTTCCTTACAGAATCAGTTATTAATTCTGAACTTTCATTTACATGATTAACACTTTCATTTACTTTGTTTACTACATTAGAGATAAGTTTATTAATATTATTTATAAGTTTTGCAATATCATTAACTGACGAAGTACTGTTATTAGCAAGAGTTCCTATTTCAGATGCTACAACTGAGAATCCCTTTCCTGCTTCCCCTGCCCTTGCTGCTTCTATAGATGCATTAAGTGCAAGAAGGTTTGTACTTTCAGCAATCTCTCCAATAATAGATACTATACTGTTTATTTCTTCAGATGATTTTCCTACTTCATCAATTACATCTTTTAATTCTTTTATTGAAGTTTCAATTGTTCTGATTGAAATCTCTACATGTTCCATATCTTTTTTCCCAACTTCAGACATTTTTACAGTTTCAATCATCTTATCTTTTACTTTATTCCCATTATCATTTGTTTCACACGCAATCCCTGCAAGACTTGTAGCTGTATCTGCAATTTGATTTGTAGCTTCTGCCATCTCTCCAACAACAATATTTAAGTTGTTCATAGATTCTGCCTGCTGTTTTGATGAATCAAATAAATGTTCTGATATATTCTTACTTTCAAAAGACTGATTTTTTTGTTCCATAGAAATATCTTTTATATCATTAAGCATAACTCTCATAGATTCTATAAAGTTTTTCAAACTCTGAGACATAACTGCAATCTCATCATTGCTCTTAACATCTATCTCTATAGAAAAATCACCTTCAGCCATCTTAACTATTTTTTTACTTATATCATTTACCGGATTTATTATGTAGTTTATAGTTCTATGTGTTATTAAAACTAAAACTACTAAAGCTACAATAGCTATTATCACCATATAATTTCTCAAAGTAAACATTGAACTTAATATACTGCTTTTAGGTACATACGAAACAAGTATCCAGCTAGTATTTTTTACATCATGCATGTCCACAATATTATTTTCTATTTCTTGCGCACTATGCTGTCCGCTTTCAATACTTTGTGCAATTTTAGAGTATAATGAATTTTCATTATTTTCACCTAATATTGTATAAGGCTCTAAAGAATCACTACTTGCTAAAACCATTCCAGTATCTTTGTTAACTAAAAAAGACTGAGCATCATCCATTTCAATTAAAGAATTTACTATTATGCTTATCCTATTTAAAGTTACATCAGCACCAATTACACCAACTGGATTATTATCGTTGTCAACTATTAAACCTGTTGCACTAATAACTTTATTTCCAGCATAATCATCATGTGCTTCACCATAACGCATTTTTATATGTGTTAATCCTTCTTTAAACCACTGGCTTGAAGTTGCATTTTCAAATTTCATCTGTGAATTGTCAGCACTTATAACATTACCTTGTAAATCACTTATGTATAGTCCATCTAAAAAATTGCTATTAAAATTGTAATATTGATTAAGTATTTTTTTTAATTCTTCTTGACTGTACTGTGTACTTCCTAAAGACTTCTTAATTGTATTAAATGTCTGCAAATTATTTTCAAGCCAATTTTCAATTTGAATAGTTTGATTTTTAACTGATGATTCAAGCATTGAATACGAATTTTCTTCAATTATCTTACTTGATTTATTGTATGATACAGTTATCAATCCTCCTATCGCCAATATTATCACTGGTAAAATTACTGATAAAATTTTGTACTTTATCGGTATATATTTACCACCTTTTTTATTAATCTTTGCATGCCACATTTTTATCCTCCTTTTGCACTTAATAATATAATTCTATTTATGATATATTCTGATTTGAATATTATCTTACTATTGAACAATTATTTAAGTACAATTTTTACTTAATAATAAACAATATTTTTATAATACTACATTTTTTTATGTATAGCTATAAAAAAATATATAAATATCTCCAAAATTATATATTAAAGCCATAAAAAGTATATACTAATATTTCATAATATAGATATAAACATTCTAATACAGGTATATTAGAATACTCAAAATATATAAATATATATTAAAATATTTAACTTAAAATTCTATATTTAAAATCATACTTCTTCCCAATTCCCTGTGATAGTGTATCAGCTTATGTATAAATTTTGTATTAATATTTTTAATATCATGTTAATATTCTATAAATATTTACGTTAAAAAACCTAATTTCCCAAAATAATAAAAAAAATCCCCTTTCGGGGATAATATTAATCATTAAAATTCACTGATCCATCTTCATTAAAATTATAAAGATATCCTTCTAATACTATAGGTTCTGTTCTCATTGAACCATCTTCATTAAAGTAATAGTACTTATCATCTTTGTAAAGCCATCCACATCTCATTGTTCCTGAATAATTTATGTAGTACCATTTATCTTTATATTCAACCCATTCACCAGATTTCATACTTCCATCATTATTTAAATAGTACCAATCATCTTTATATTGAGCCCAACCAGTTTTCATTGCTCCATTTTGTGATAAATAGTACCACTTTTTATAATCTAAAATCCAACCAGTTTCCATGGAACCATCATTATTTAAATAGTACCAGTTTTCTTTATCTACAATCCAACCAGTTTTCATACTTCCATCTTGGTCTAAATAGTACCATTCACCATTATTTTTAACCCAATCAGTTCTCATTACTCCATTCATATCTAGATAATACCACTTACCTTCATATTCAACCCAGCCAGTTCTCATCATTCCATCATTTCCTAGGTAATATGTATTTCCGCCTTCATTAATCCAGCCAGTTTTCATATTGCCTCTGCCATTAAAATAGAAATATGAGTCATAGTTCATATCAAAAAACCATGTATTTTTCAAAGGTTGTCCAACAGCATCATTATATCGCCATCTTCCATTTACAATTACCCATTGATTAGGTTTAAGTACAGAGTTTATTGAATCAGATACATTAGGTGTTACAGGTATTCCTCTATAAATATTCAACACATATGTTGATTTTCTTTTTGTTTCATCATCAACTACATCTAAAGTAATTGTGTATTTACCTATGCCCTTAAATTTTAATGATAAAGAATTGGTAAAGTCTAATTTATTACCATTAACAAATACACTATACTCATCACCAAAAGTTTCTACTTCAAGCTTAACCAACTGTCCATTTTCGTCACTTTCGATATTATAGTTCTTTTTATTAACAAAATAACCTATATTACTTTTATCAAGTGTAATATTCTTTAAATATACCTCATCTGCTCCACCTCTATAAATATATAAAGTATAAACTGTTTTATCTTGTGCAGATCCATATTTATCTTTATCATTTTGTACATCATCTTCAGAAAAATCATCATTATCTGTATATTCTTCTTCATTGTTATCATTATTTTTTATTACTTCGATAACGACCTTATTTTTTCCCATTTCAAGACTTAAATCCTTTTTGAATTTATCATCTTTTGTAATTACTTTTCCGTTTATTTTTATAATATCATTGTCATTTTCTGGTCTGGTTTTTACATATATATCTTCTACATCTTTATCTACATCAACTATATATTCGTATTTATCCTTAATAAATTCTATATCATAACCTAAACCCACATATATATCCTTTAGATAAGGCTTGTCTTCAATGTTTTTTGCATAAGCTTCCACACATGTTAAACTGCCTGATAACATTTCTATACCTATTAAGGAATATAATGCCAATACAGTTGCTGCAATGCCCTCTCTTAATTTTCTCATTCTTCCTCTCCTTATTATGCATTCATAAGTTTATGTTAACACTATACACTAAACCTGTAAACCTCCATAAAAAAGCTTTAACTTAAATTTTTCTTAATAATTCCTTAAAAAACTTATAGTCAATTCACATCCTTAACTGACTAAATTACACAATTCTCACTATTATCAATTTATAGTTATACTTGTCAAATATACTATTAGTAATTTGGGTTCCAAATCAAAATATGTTCTATGTTATTTATGATTAAAAAAATTAATAAATTAAATTTTAATTCACAGAAATAATAAAGAAGGACTGTTACAAGATATCTTGTAACAGTCCATTTCTTATGCAGAATTTATATTGTTTTCACTAATATGCCTTACTTTGCACATTTAATATTTACAATACTATATTTATCTAAGAGTATGTTAGTGGTAATAATTAATACTTACTAATTATCTGATCCAAGCTCCGTTTGATCCTAACTTATAACCATCTACAGTTGTGTTTTTAGCCATAGCTCCGTTTGATTGTAAGTAGTACCAGTTTCCATCAGTATCTAATAACCAACCAGTTTTCATTGAACCATTTGAGTTTAAGTAGTACCAAGTTCCATTGTCATTTAACCAACCAGTCTTCATAGCTCCGTTTGATTGTAAGTAGTACCAAGTTCCGTTGTCATTTAACCAACCAGTTTGCATAGCTCCCTTGTATCCGTTTGATACTGGGTTTAAGTAGTACCAAGTTCCGTTAACATTTACCCAACCTGTTTGCATAACTCCGTTAGCATTGAAGTAGTACCAAGTTGATCCATCTAATAACCATCCTGTAGTCTTAGTTCCATCAGCCTTGTTGTATGACCAAGTTCCATCTGCGTTAGTAACCCATCCAGCTTTAGTTTCTTCTTTATCGCCTTCATCTGTTCCATTACCATCTTTAGTTTGAACTGTAGCGAATACTTCGTTTTCTTTGTTCCAAGCGATTAAGTTGTTTTCGTCATATACATCTAAATGATCGATAGTTCTGTCACAAGTGTAAACTTCAACGAATTCTGTACCATTGAATTTGTAGATCTTACCTTTGTTTACAGCCCAAGTGTTTCCTTCAGCATCTATTGATACTGCATTTGCTCCACCTTCGATTTTTTCATCATCATCTTGATCTTTAACTGCTACATAAACGTCTAATTTCTTAGTTCCATCGTTCTTAGTAACTTTTTCTTTCTTTAACTTGATTGTATTAACATATACTTTTCCATCTTCGCTTACTGTTGTTACGTATATTGTATCTTTTATAACTCTTACCATGTTGTTTTCATCAAGTAATAATTCTTCAGCTTTTGCTGTATCATCATTATCTTTGTCAATGTAGAAGTTACTTGAGATTTCATATGAATCTACAGATTTTGGCATGTAAGCTCCATCTTTAGTATCTCCTTGAGCTTTAGAGATCTTTTGGATGTATGTTCTTGTTCCATCAGCTTCTCCAGCAATTGTAACATTTACTTTTGTTATAGCGTATAGGTAGCTGCTGTCTTGAGCTATTACCTTTGGAGCTTCTGCTAATGATACCATAGCATCATTCTTTTCTTTATCGAATTCAGTTACTCTTACAGCACTGTCAGTTGTTGAAACTGTCATGTTAGCTAATGCTGAAGCATCAATGTATTTTCCTGATTCATTAGCAAAACCGTATAATGTTTTGTCTGAATCTGCACTCTTAACTCCGTATGAGTACCAAACATCTCCAAATTGATTTCCAAGAACTTGTGCTATTTCATCGTTGTTTTCAAATACTATTTTATTGTTTACTGTAGCGTATCTGTCATCAGCTTTCTTTAATGTAGTTCTTAATTTTAATTCAACGTTGTTTCTTAAATCTTCAATACTTTCATCATCAAGAACTTTACCAGATGATAAATCTAATAAATAGTCTTCTCCATCGTTTTCTACTATTGTATATTTAGTTCCGTATTTTTCTGAACCAAATTCATAATCTTCATCATTTTCTAAGAATGAATCTTTTGTTCCGTTGTTGAAGTATAATCCGCTTTCATCATCATCAGTTAAATAACCGTCATAAACATATTTTCCATCACCGTAAGCAACTGCTGCATCGATGTTTCCTTCTTGTACTTCTAATTTTGCTGCAGCACTAGCTGATACTGCTGGTACTATTGAAGCAACTGCAGTTGCAGCTACCATTAATGCTGTTAATTTGTTCATTCTTTTTATCATATTCTTTTCCCCCTGAAATTTTTTCTTTCCCAAATTAGTCAATTCAATTACGTAGATGACACACCATACTAATTTCTCATACTGTCATATTTAAAATTATTTTATTTTTTCAATTTTAAACTTTTTTCTACATCTCTGTCGTTTTCTGTATGTCTCATCTATCGACAAACTTATAATAACATAGGGACATGTTTTTTAAAACACTTTTTTAATATAATTATAATTCCTATAAAACCTTTATATTCCTTTAAGTATAATTTTTCACTCTTAAAACGTTTTCTTTTTTCATTTTTATTCCTTTTAATACTTTTTTATTTATTTAAGTAATATATTTATATGAATAAAATACAAATTGCAAACTTTTTTATAAAAAATAGTAAAAAAACTGCTTCGTAAACTATGTATTTTTACTCCTTTAGAAATTATTAAAAAATTTTGTTACATTATAATATATATGTTGCAATGATTATTGTACATATAATCTCAAAAATCCTTTAAGGATTTTCACCTTAATTGTCAATTGCAATATATATATTTGAGAGGAGGAAAACAATTATTTTGTTTTCCTCCTCTCACACCACTGTGCGTACCGGTCTGGTACACAGCGGTTCTCTAAATTTGAATAAACATATTGATTTTAAATTATAATAGTAAAGTTAATAATTCAACATATATATCATGAATTAGCATAAAACGTATATGCTATTAATAACTCATAAATCATAAAATCCAGTAATGATTTTAGATTCAACTTTCGCTTATATAGTGTCAAATATTAATTGTTATATACTACTCTCTTCTAAGGGAGTCTACAGGATCAAGTCTCGATGCCTTTGCTGCTGGCATTACACCTGCAATAATACTTATAATTACACTTAAACATATACCAGTTATTATATGATTAGTATCTATTAAAAGTAAATCAACTGAAAAAATCTGTAATGACATTCTATTTATAAGTTTCATAATAACTATAGATATTCCAACTCCAGCTAGTCCACTAAATATACCTATTAGAAACGCTTCACTTACAAATATTCTTCTTATATCTTTTTTTCTAGCACCGACTGCCTTAAGTATTCCTATTTCTTTAATTCTTTCAACAACACTCATATACAGTACTACAAGTATCATTATTGAAGATACTACAAGTGATATTGCTGCAATTCCTGACAAAACATATGTTGTAATACTTATCATTTCATTAAATAGATTTGTCATCTGCTCTTGTGATGAACCCGTGTATCCCATTTCTTCAGCTTTTAATTTTATTCCATCTGTATAGTTTTCAGCACTACTTGTAATATATGCTGTGTTTGGCTTTAACTCTCGGTTATTTTGTGTATATATTTTTTCTAAATCAGAATAATTTATAAAAGCACATTTTATCATTGAATTAAAATCTCCATATGCACCTTCATATATTCCGCTCACAATAAATTCATTTTTAACTTTAGTCTCGCCTATAAGAATACTTAGCTTTACCTTTTGCCCAATAATATTTTCTCCTAATTTATCAGCAACAGATTTATTTATTAAGATTTCACCTTCTTTTGGAATATTTCCACTAGAAAGACTACTTTCAAGTATTCCAGAAGAAACTGTGGCAAGTCTTATTATATTGCATCCGCCATGATCTGTACTTACAGAATTTGCTCCCATGGCAATTACGTTATAACCTTTTTCAACACTATCAACATTTTCTATTGATTTTAACTTTTCAAAATCCTCTTCTTCAAAGGCTGTCCCACTATTCATTTTAGGTATATCTATTATGTTATCACTATCTTTAAATTCCTCATCGGCTTCTGGCATATTAACTTCAATAACAAGAGGATTTACATAATTGTCCATGGCATTATTAAAATATGTTTTTATTCCATTTCCAAAACCAAGCATTAAAACAACTCCCATTATTCCAATACTTGCTCCAAGTGATATTAAAATATTTCTAAGAAATTTTTCTTTCATATTAATAAGGGCTAATTTTACTGCACTAAACACACTTAGATTTTTATTTTTCCTTTTTATATGTAAATTACTATTTAATCTTTTTCCATTCTCATATTTTTCTCCATAACTTAAATCAGCCTCATACTCTTTTATCTGTTTATTCCTAATATCCTTTACTATTACCCCATCTTTTATCTCTACTATTCTATCTGCACATGATGCTACTTTTTCAGAATGAGTTACCATTATTACAAGTTTGCCTTCTTTAACAATTTCATTTATAAGATTTAAAATCTGATCTGTATTGTGTGAATCAAGGCTTCCTGTTGGCTCATCTGCTATTATTATGTGAGGATTATTAACCAAAGCACGTGCTATTGCAACCCTTTGCTTCTGTCCTCCTGATAACTTATCTGGCTTCTTATCTTCATATTTTTCAAGTCCTACCTTTTTTAATATTTCTCTGCCACTCTTTACTCTACTTGATTTTGAAGCTCCACTAATTATCATAGGTATAGTAACATTATCTAAAACAGATAAATGTGGTATAAGATTAAAACTTTGAAATATAAAGCCAACCTTGTCCTTTCTATAAATATCAAGTTGTTTTTGATTATATGTATTTATATTATTCCCTTCAACAATAATGTCACCACTATAGTCAGAGTCAAGCCCACCAATAAGGTTCATAAGAGTAGACTTTCCACTACCAGATTCACCAATAATAGCAATAAATTCTCCCCTTTCAAAAGAAATATCTATATCCTTAAGAGCATGGAATCTATTCTTCTTACTACCATCATAATATTTATTTATATTTTTTAATTGCACTAATTTCATCTATTTTTCTCCATAACAAATCTTTTCATATGTGTAGTCTTTTTATAGTGTTTTCCTCTTGCACTTGAAAATATAAAAAATAAAGTATTAGCAAGTATACCTCCACCAAAATCAATAAGAACATCCACTACACTTGATGTCCTGTTTTGAATGAAAATCTGAAAAAATTCATCTATAACAGCTACAAAGAGCACTGTAAACAGCGTATATATAAGTAAATTATTATCATCTATCTTAAAATATCTAAATGTAAAACATAAAACTATCCCCAATAAAAAAAACTCAAATGCATGAGCAATCTTTCTGACTATAAGGTTAAGTTCAGTTTCATTTACCTTATATAATAAAATTTCACCAGCTTTAGTCTTTGATACTACTTTAATTAAATTATTAACAACTTCCCTGCTTCTTGTGTTTGATACTGTAGATATCTGGCTTGAATTAAACAATATAAATCCAAAACACAAAAAACATATAGCTATTAATACAAATTTATTCTTCATCTCCACCTCCATTAAATTATTTTACTTTATTTTCTAATTATATCATATTAAGTCATTTTAATTATTTCTAATTTATTAAAATAAAAGTCGTGTACTATATACATTTACTAAATAAAGCTTTATCATAGAATTTTCTATTTTAAACTGGCTAATACTGAACACTAAAGAAATCTCATAGAATGTCGAAAAATAATTTGAAACAAAAGAAAAAAACGAAAAGGAGCTACAAATGAAAAAAGATAAAAAAAGCAAAAAATCAATTAGTATTCGAACGATGTTAATAGCTGGGACTTTACTGTTAGCCATAATTCCATCTCTAGTTATAAGTGTAATGTCAATATCAGTTACATCCAAAAATAATAAAAAGGATACTCAAGTTAATTCAGAACTATTAGCTAAAATAGGTGGTAATTATATTAATAGTGAAATGGAGTATTTTATAGACATATTAAATTCTGTATCTAATAATGAGGAATTTAGTACTTTAGATAATGAAATAGATAAAAATGTTCTTCAACATAAATTCGCAATGTTTTTAGATTCTGATTCTAACATATTAGACATTTACTACAGTGATATAAAGGGAAATATGATCCTTGGAACTGGAGAAAGCTTACCTGAAGATTATAAGGTATTAGAAAGACCTTGGTTTACAAAAACTATGAGTAGTAATGAGGAATACCTCATTTTTGATCCATATAAAGATAACTTAACAGAACATATGGTTATAAGTATATACAAGAAAATAGTAAGAAACGGACAAGCTTTAGGAGTGTTAGGTATTGATATTGATTTATCTGTGTTATCCGAATCATTATCATACATAAAATTAGGAGATGAAGGCCATTTAATAATCGTAGATAATGATGGTAGTATTATAGTCAGCAGTAATCACGATTTGGCTGGAAGTACAGAAGCCTCTGAGTATGAGAACTGGGATTATATTTCAAAAAATAGTTCAGGTTCAATAAATACGTCCTATGATAATACAAACTATAAAGTGTATTTTGAAACAGAAACATTAACTGGGTGGAAGGTATTAATTAAAATACCAGTATCTCAAATGAATGTGGTAAGAAATCAAGTTATAATAACTAATGTTATTGTCAGTGGATTTGTAATTATATTCTCAATATTAGTTGTTATTTTTTCTTCTATAAAAGTATCAAATCTAATTGTCGAAGTTAAGAATGCAATAAATAAAGCAGCAGATTGTCAATTTAATTTTAGATTTACAAGTAGTGGAAACAGTACTGAATTTAAAGAAGTTGAAACTAGTTTTAATAGAATGCAAGAAAATGTAACAAATTTAATTGCGCAAGTAAGTAATTCTATAGAACTTGTAAATAACAGCGCACAAGATTCAGTAACTATGGGTGAAAATATATTAACATCAATGAGTGATGTAAGTGAAACAATAAACCAGATAGCTGATGGAACGATGCATTCTTCAGGTGATTTAGAAGAAATATCATCTAATTTAGAAGTTTTATCTAACAATATGGATGGCATTAAAACTATAGTTGAAAATGTTACAAACAAAGCTATTGAAGCAAGCAAACTTGGTAAAGAAGGAATTAACATTTCTGATTTAGTAATTGATAAATCGAAACTAACAAAAGAAAGTACAGATAGTGTTAGCATTGTTGTTAAAAATGTTGCGGATAGTTTAAAAGAAATTGAAACAATGAATGAGACTATCGGAGCTATAACTGAACAAACTAATTTATTAGCATTAAATGCTGCAATTGAAGCTGCAAGAGCAGGGGAATCAGGAAAAGGTTTTGCCGTTGTAGCTGAAGAAATAAGAAAACTGGCAGAAGAAACTGCACTTTCTGCTAAGCAAATTAATGAGATTATTAAAAATATAAAAAGTAATACTGAAATCACAGTTGAAAAAGTTAATGATACAAGTAAAAATGTTGTTGATCAAGAAGAAGCTATAATAAAATCACAAAAGATTTTCTCAAATATTATAGATTCAGTTAATGAATTAAATTCAGGTGTTGGAGAAATATTTAATAATATTTCTAAAATAAACACTATGAAAGATAGTGTAGTTGTACAAGTTGCTAAACTTTCAGTAACTTTAGAAGAAACGGCTGCAGGTTCAGAAGAAGTTGCAAGTTTATCAGAAGAAGTTACTAAAGCAGCTTCTGAAAATAAAGAAAAATTTAGTGAATTAGGAAACTCAGTGAAAGAATTAGAAAATCAAATAACTGAATTTAAAATATAAATCAAAAGAACCTTCGTGAAATATACGAAGGTTCTTTCTTTATAACTTTACTCCGAAAAATTTTATACCCGTTAAGTTTTGGAATATCTATAATTTCTAGACCTCTCGGGTGCTACTGAGGGAACTTGTGACTGAAGTTGCTCTCGCATACTAAAATAATACCTCTCCTGCATTATAGCAAGCAAGATGATACTCTGGTGATTCATAATAAAAAGAAGAATTATAATTATCCATTATCTTTTCTATCCATGAATTATAAACTTCAAACAATGTATCTATTAATAATTCTTTATTTATATTCATAATTAATCGTGCATATATTTCCCCAATTTCCCAATAAGAAGGTATTTTGTATTTACAACGTGATATCTTATCATATGTTCCTACTTCAATTTCATTATCTTTAATAAGATCATAAGAAATTTTATCTGGGTTTTCACAATGAAAAACATCTGCATATTTATATAATCTACCTATATTTTCTTTTCCCATTTTATTTACAACATATGATTGTCTTTGTTTAGTTTCTCTCGAAACTTTTTCAATCATGGAACATACAAAAAATAAATCATTCATTTCTTTACTCATCATAATAATCACATCCTTTATATACCAAAGTATCTAATGATCTTTCAGTACAAAAGCAAATCTGATGAGTTGGATAATTAAATTTTATCATAATCCAAAATTGCTCACGATTAATAATACCTTGAATGAATTGTGTTATATAATTATAAATTTGATCATCTGCCATGGGTCCTTCTACTATATCATATTTATGTTCTTTACCATTTCTACAATTCACAATAAAATCCAGCCACTCTTCTGTCATATCATTAAATATCTTAATATTTAAATTTTTAGAGTAATTATAATTATATATACTAACTACTCCTTTTCCTGTTCTTAAAGACCATCTTATTGCTTGTTGTTCTTTTATAGTGCAATAAAATCCATATCCAAAATCTTTAGTAAACTTACCTGGTATAATCTTAGGATTTATTACTTCTATATTACTTCCATGATAAAGTATTAAATTCTTTGAATTTATATTCTTTTCATTAAGCATTTTTTTATTCCTCACTACTACTAATAATAGATTCACTATATTTATTATATACCACAAATATTCTATTATAAACAAAATAATCTCATTAAAACTTAGTAACTCGAAAACCTTCGCAAAACAAATATTCCACGAAGGTTCTTTCTATTACTAACTTTATTTATTTTTATATAACTTGTCACTGGAAATTTTTAGACCTCTCGGATGCTACTGAGGGAACTTGTGACTGAAGTTACTACAAGTTTCTAGCTATTTCTTTAATTTGTTCAATGGATAACCCTGTTGCCTGTGAAATTATTTCTTCTGTCATTCCCATTTTTAATAAATTAATTGCTGTTTTTTTTGTTGCTTCTTGTATTCCTTTTTGTATTCCTTTTTGTATTCCTTCTTCTATTTTTTCACGATCTCTTTCTAACAAAGTCATAAATTCCACCTCCACATTCTTATCTTTCTTAACTTCTATTACTTTTTCATGTATGTGTTTTACTAATGTTCCTTTTGTGCTTTCTGCAGTTTTTTCATTTGAATTTTCTACATATCTTAAAAAATCTAATAACTCATCATCTATATCATCAATTAAACCTTTTGTATTTAGGATTATTTTTTGTGTATCATCTTTTAATTTTATGTTTTTATCTTCTAAACATACATTTTCAAAAGTATATTTATGACGGCCTTTATTAAAATAGTCAAATGTACATATAAATATAACATATGATTTTTTTAATTCTTTATAATCCTCACCTTTTTGTATTAAGTCTATATCTATATTTCCTTGATAATATCTCATTCTTTTTCCTAAATTTTTATTATCAGTTCTTTGCATTTCTATGTTGTATATAGTATTTTTTTCATCTTTTACATAAATATCAAGTCTTATCCCCTTGCAATCTAGGAGCAAATCTATTACTTTCTGACTACTTGGCATTTCAATTTTTTCAATTTCTATATCCAGTAATTTTTCTAAAAATTCTTTGCATATTTCATGATCACTCATAACCTTTGCAAAGAGAAAATCATCTTCTAAATTTAATTCCTGTAAAGTTTTAGCTTCATTTTTCATGTATGTGCTCCTTAATTGTTTATGCCAATTTTTTTATTATTATATTTTCATTATATACCAAAATATAATTTTCTAATACATAAAATTATATTTTATAATAAATCTGTGAACATGAAAAACCTTCGCAAAACAAATATTCCACGAAGGTTCTTTCTATTACTAACTTTATTTATTTTTATATAACTTGTCACTGGAAATTTCTGGCCCTCTAGGGTGCTACTGAGGGAACTTGTGACTGAAGTTGCTTAAGGAAAAGCTGTTAATAACTTAGAAGAACAGATATCAGAATTCAAAATATAATAATTATAAAAACTTTCAAAATAAAGACTTCGTAAAATATGAGTTTACGAAGTCTTTATAAATATAAGCTTAATATTTATAAAATTAATTAATCCAATAATTTATCTATTAAAAATGTCCATACTTTTTAAATAATTAATAAAGTCATCTCTTATCTCTGGTTTTCTAAGAGCATATTCAACTGTAGCCTCTAAAAACCCAAGCTTATCTCCAACATCATATCTTTTTCCTTCAAAATTATATGCATACATAGCTTCCTCTTTGATAAGTTCTAGTAATGCATCTGTAAGCTGAATTTCATTCCCCTTTCCTGGCTTTGTATTATCGAGTATATCAAATATTTTTGGTGTAACTATATACCTTCCAAGTATAGCTGTGTTAGATGGCGCTTCATCAACAGATGGCTTTTCCACTAATCCTTTTACTTTACATACCCTGTCTTCAATAAGTATTCCATCAACTATTCCATATTTAGAGACATCTTCCTTATCAACAGTCTGAACCCCTAAAATGCTAGTTTTATACTCATTATAACATTCTATAAGTTGCTTTAAACAAGGCTTTTGATTATTGTATACTATGTCATCTCCAAGTAAAATGGCAAAAGGTTCATTACCTACAAACGCCTTTGCACATCTTATTGCATGACCTAACCCTCTTGGTTCCTTTTGTCTTATATAGTGAATATCAACCATATCTGAAATATCTTGAACTAATTCTAAAAGCTCATTTTTATTGTTCTTTTCAAGTTCCATTTCAAGTTCAACAGATTTGTCAAAGTGATCTTCTATGCATTTTTTATTTCTACCGGTTATAATTAGTATTTCTTCAATACCAGATGCAACTGCTTCTTCAATTATATATTGAATTGTTGGCTTATCAACTATCGGTAGCATTTCTTTAGGCTGAGCTTTTGTTGCTGGTAAAAATCTTGTTCCAAGACCTGCTGCTGGAATTATTGCTTTTCTTATTTTTTTAGTAATCATGTAATTACTCATCCCCTATTCATTAAATATCTATTTTAAATTTATGATAAACAACATATTTATTATTATATTTCCCCTAAAATCATTATATGTTATTTCATATAAATATAAGAACTAAATATTATTTTTAAATATAAGTGCTAATATTTTTATTGTAAATCCATCTATTCCTTTTTTTATAATTTCCATAATAATTCTCCTTACTTTAGCCCACAATAAAAATAGCTCTTGACATATAATTAAATATAATTTAATTATATCAAGCAGCAATTTTTATAAATATCTTAATTTAATTTTTTTAAGCTAATTTCATAACAATTAATTTTTTATAGTGTTATTAAAATCTCAGTTCCACAGCCCAATTTGCTATTAATCTGAATTTCTCCACCATGATTATTAATTATCTCTTTAGATATTGCCATTCCAAGTCCAGATCCTTTATGTACTTCACCAGTATTTGTACCTCTATAATATCTATCAAAGATATGCTTCAAATCTTTTGTATTTATACCATTTCCATTATCTTTTATAGATATATTTATTTTATCTATTTTTTTAATCTCTACTTTTACTTCAACACTTTCATTATTATGCACTACTGCATTAAAAATTAGATTTGTTAAGGCTCTTTTTAAAAGCATAACATCTACTTCTTTTTCAATAACATCTATATTACTATTAAATTCAATATTCCTGTTTTCATATCTGCTATCATTTAAAATATCAATAACTACATTTCTAAGTAATGCTACTAAATTAGTATTTTGTTTATTTAAACTTAAGGCATTATTTTTTAATCTAGTGGATAAATTAAGTTCATCAACCAACTCTCTTATATACTTTGATTTACTATATATAATTTCTGTATACTCTTGCATTTCATCTCTTGTAAACTCATAATCTTTATCACTTATAATTTCAGCATAGCCTTGAATTGATGCTAAAGGAGTTTTTATATCGTGAGTTATGTTGGCAAGCCACTCTTCCCTCATAGACTCCAATTCTTTTCTTTGATTTTCATTTTCTCTTAATGTACTTGAAAGATCATTTATATTTTCAAAAACAGCTTTATAAATTCCTTTTTCTTTTGTGTATAAATTATAATTTCCTTTCGATAAAATATCTATATTAGTTATTATTTCAGATATAGGTTTAGTTAATTTTCTACTAAAAAGGTAACCAAAAATTAATGCTATTATTGCATCAATAATAAGAGTTATAATTATTATTATTTTGCTCTGATACATTACTGAATCTAAAGAAAAATTCAAAGTTACTCTCTCTATATTGTTATTAGGTAATGCTAAAATTACATTAACATGACCTGAGCTTAGGTTTTTTTCTAACATAAAATTTATATATGGTCTTTCCTCATATTTATAATTATTTACCATATCAAAAGGAGTATATTTTTTAGGAACGTCACTAGGAGAATTTATATTACTTATTTCTTCTCCATAATCATTTAAAACCTGTATCCAAGCTCCAGACTCCTGTAAAAGTTCATAGCCTTCTTCTGATAAGGCTAATATACCATTATCATCATACATATATTTTTCAAAATTTCTTACAAATGTTTCAGGACTGTTTTTTAATGTTATCGTATTTTTATGTGATACCATATTAAATATATAAACACCAAAGATAGTTAAAATATTTATTATAACTACTAACATAACTACTGCAACTATAGTAATTACAAAGTTCCCAGTTACCTTCCATTTCGTTTTCATTTTAATCTTCCTTTACAGACAATTTATATCCAAGTCCTCTAACTGTAATAATGTATTTAGGATTAGATGCATCATCCTCAATTTTTTCACGTAATTTTCTTATGTGAACCATTATTGTGTTATCAAATCCAAAGTAATCTTCTCCCCATACTTTATCCCATAAGGTTTCTTTACTTATTATTTGATTTTGATTGTGTGCTAGTAAAGATAATATTTTAAGTTCCTTAGCTGTTAACTCTATTACTTCACCATTTTTAATGAGTTCAGCTCTACTTTCATTTAAAATACAAGAACCAAATTTTATTATTTTTTCTTCACTAACATTTAAATCATTTGAACCTTCATTGCTATAACTGACTCTTCTTAAATGAGCTTTAATTCTAAAGGCAACTTCTTTAGGACTAAATGGTTTTGTTATATAATCATCTCCACCAATAGCAAATCCTAATATTTTATCAAGCTCTTCTGTTTTAGCTGATAAAAATAATATTGGAACCATCGAAGTATTTCTTATATGCTTACATATTTCATATCCATCACCATCTGGAAGCATTACATCTAGTAAAACTAAATCTGGTTTTATTCTTTTAAATTCTTCTAAACCTGACTTAGAAGTCTGAGCAGTATATATATTGGTAAACCCCTCTTTTCTAAGCACAGTTTCTAATAATTTTAAAATTTCATATTCATCATCTACTATTAGTATTTTATTATTCACAATGTTCATCCCTCTTTCATTTATTCCTTTGCATTTTCATATTTAGATTTTACATTAATAGTAGATATTATAAAAATACTTTTTAAAGCATATTAGAAAAATACCTAACTATAACCTTTTGCTATTTGTAAAATTCTTATATGCAATTAAAGGTAACAAGATTATTAAAACTATAGATATTACTACAGATAATCCTCTATATAAAATTGGAATTTGATATCTAACCATTAATTGACTCATCATAAGCCAGTTAGGAGCTAATGCTATAAGATTAAGCATTGATTTTGACACCCAGCCTTGAGCTAAAAATGGAATTGCCATTATCATGCCTCCCAAAATAAATGGAATAGCTGCTGATTTAAATGCGGATGATAAAGTTAATCCTATCTGTGCTAATAAAAATGAACCTAAAATTATTGAAGCTAACATTATTAGATACATTTGTAATACTGTAATTTCTGATCCACTATTTCCAAAGTACCATAAATTCTTTATTGGAATATCTAAACCTTTAAAGTTTTCAAACATAAATCCCTTTATTCCCACTAATAAAGCAAATGATACATTAATTAATGCAATCGATATTCCAGCTGCAACAGCTTTAGCTATTGTTATATATTTTTTTCCGTTTTTAGTTGTATTTATTAATCCAACCATATTTGATTCATATTCTCTTGTGTAATTACCTGATATTGTTATAAAGCTTACTAATCCTATAAGAGGAAGAGATCCTTCAATTTTATAAAATATATCAGCATATGTTTCTAACATTTCAAAATCTCTAATTAAAATGAAACCAAAACCTAAAATTAAAGCCCAAAGCACTAAAATACTTTTTTTACATAATATTTTTCTCAATTCTGCTTTTACTAAATTTATCATATTAGTTACACCTCTTTTGCATTTTCTAAATCAAAATAAAACATATATACATCTTCAAATCTTGCTGATGTAGATTCCACATTTAATTCCTTTGGCATTGTATCTGAAACTACTCTTAATATAGTTGAATCAACATCACTTTGAATACTTATTACTTTATATTTTTCTTGAATTCTATTAATCTCTTCTTCATTATTAACCCTTATATTATAAACTTTGTTATTCATATCAGATAATATTTCTCTATGAGTTCCTTTCATGAGTAATTTACCTTCTTTAATCATTATAGTTTCTTTTGCAACTGACTCTATATCTGAGATTATATGAGTTGAAAGTATTATTATCTTATCTCTTGATATTTTAGCTATTAAATTTCTAAATCTAGTTCTTTCTTGAGGATCTAATCCTGCTGTTGGCTCGTCTAAAACTATTATTTTCGGATCATTTAATAAAACTTGTGCAATACCAACTCTTCTTTTCATTCCCCCTGAAAACTTTCCTATGGATTTATTTCTAACATCATAAAGTCCTACAAGCTCTAGTAATTCATTAACCTTAGAATTTAAATTTTTCTCACTCATTCCTTTTAGTGCACCAACATACTGCAAAAATTGTTTTGCTGTAAAATTTTTATATACTCCGAATTCTTGTGGAAGATATCCTATAATATTTCTATACTTATCATCCATGTTGAAGATATCTTTCCCATTATATAAAATTTCTCCTTTATCAGGTTTTATAAGAGTAGTTATTTGTTTCATTAAAGTTGTTTTCCCTGCTCCATTAGGTCCTAATAATCCATAAACACCATTTTCTAAAGTAACTGTAATTCCATCGTTTGCTCTTTTCTTACCATATATTTTTGTAAGATTTTTAATTTCTAGTTTATTCATATTTTCTGCCTCCAATTATCTATTAATATACTTTGTCTTGCTCACTATAAAGCACAATATTGTTGAAATGATAAATGTTAATAACAACATAACTTTTACTATACTTATAAGTCCAAATTGATTTTCAAATAAATTAATATGTCCCATGTAGCTGCCCATTAAATTATTGAAATTAAATATTAAATCATAGTAGTTTCCATATGAAAGTACTGATAAGAATACTCCAGGGATAAATTTCAAAGTTGAAATCACTTTATTAAATACAATAAATATTCCAAACATACTTATTGAACTTATAGATGATATGCTAATAAATGAAAAGAACATAGCTGACATAGCAAAACCTTCAAACATTAAAAGTGCTAGTATAATATTATTTAAAATATATGAACTTATATTAGGATTTCCATTCAATAATGTTATATTATCTACGATTCTAAAAGCTTCTAAATGCCCATTAACAGGAGCTCCTTGTTGAATATATGTTAGGATAAAAATCCCCACTAAATAAATACTGTAAATCAATATAGGAATCAAAAATGCTATTATTATCTTTGAATTTAATACCTTTTTCTTTTCTTTGGATGAAAGTATTATATCTTTTACAGAAGATATAATTTCATCTGTGTACAGATTAGATATAATGATCATTATAATAACAAGCATAGCTATATTTATAAGTGGATTAGCAGCTCTATAATTAAACACTTGCCAAAATCTCACTTCTTCATATTTTGAACTTTTTAAATTGTTTATTTTTTCTTTTGACATAGAAGCGATTTGTGATGAAAATTCACTTTCATCATTTTCTTCATTACTTAAATCTGTCAAAACTGATAGCTTAATATTAAATTTTTCATTAGCTATTTCATTTTCATCTCTAGTGTCTTGTATATATCCTTTTTGATCGTCTATATATGAATTTTCTGTTTCTAATGTTGGCTTAATAAATACTGTAATTAAAAGTGTAAAAATTAAGATTAATAATGAAATAATCATACTTTTAGACTTAATTAACTTTTTAAATTCCCAATTTATCATTTTTCTCCTCCAAAAATCTTTTATCGTAATGTCCATGTCTGTATATTAATATCTCAATCTTATATGAAAACATTATTAACCTTAAATCCACCTTAAATAAATTAAATTTATAAACTTATAAATCTATAAACTTATAAAAAACAAAAATAATATATCTCTTCAAGGTGCACTTTTTTAATGTCATCCATATATCTATTATGTAAACACCATGCAGATGCAAGAGTGTGAATAAAATATAGATTTTAGGAGGTAATGCTATATGGCAGTAAACAAAATCGCTGAAAGTGCAAGTTTTTCAATTGAGGTAAGAAAGGGTACAGACTCACTTGGCAACCCAACTTACAGTAAAAAATCTTTTTCTAATGTAAAAGATGGTGCAGATCCTGAAAAGGTACTTGCTGTTGCAAATGCAGTTAAATCAGTTTTGTCTGATGAGACTAGAAATGTTTATATGACTGTAAGTGATCAGTTAATTCAGGCATAATATTTTAACTAACCCTTCTAATTTTAGGCAGACGTTTTAATCTGTCTAAAACAATAATATTGCTCTTAAATAAAATAATCAAACTAAATCCGTGTACCAAAAATTACACGAGCTATTTTAAGGAGGAATTTAATATGGAATATATTTTAACTTTAACTTTTATGACTGAAACTGGTAAGAAAAATTCTCTTACTATCTCTGGTGTTAAGGAAGATGTTACTTCTGAGCAAGCTAATGCTCTTATGGATAATATCATTTCTAATGATATCTTTGAAACAAAGAACGGTGCTTATATAAGCAAAGTTGAAGCCAAGCTTACTCAAAGAAAAATCACAACTTTTGATGCAGAATAAGATATAAATGAAAAGGAACTGCCTTTTGGTGGTTCCTTTTTCAACGTATAATCAATTCCATCCAAGCAACTTCTTTTCAAGTTCATCATAATTATATTGCCTTTGTGGAAAGTTATTAAAAGATAGTTTCTTTGAACTTGAACTGCCCCTTATAAAATTCTCGCCACTAGAACCATTGTTATCATCATAATTCCCTTCAAGAACCTTAATGAAATTATTAGGCTTAACAAACCAGTCAAAGGTTATTACCCATCCCCTGTCATTTTGACCTTTTAAAAAACTTGATTTTTCAATATTACCTATGGCATTGATCACATTATCTGTACCATGTTCTTTAATTCTTGCTTTTAATAGCTTCTGTCTTGTATTTTTTATGCATGATATATTTGAAATACCTAGTAAGTTCCACTTTTCCATTACTTTCTCTATACTATCCTTATCTACACTAATCTCATCTAACCTATTCTGGGTTTCCATATGGTCGCCACTTGGTATACCATCTACTTTTTGTTCTGAAAACTCATAATTTCCATCACCTTTATATGATTCTTCATCTGCATCAGTTTGTGATTCTAAAAATATATCCTGTTGGTTATCCTTGCCTATAATATCTTCAATATTGTTATCTCTTAGCGATTTATCATCACCTTTTATTTCTGCTTTTGGTATAATATCATCACTATTGCTATAGCTTAACTTTTCATTAGTATCTGCTTCATAGACTTTTGTTTTTCCGTAGGTTTTACTTTCTTCATATACTTTATTGGAAGCAATAACAAGTCTGCTCAATTCATCTTGATAAACAGTAGGCTTGTATCTATCCGATCTTATATAATTATGGAGTTTCCAATGCTTAACTGCACAAATTCCATTATTAAAATCTATAATAAACTCTGCTGAAATTAAAAGTTCAAAGTCTTTTTTTCCTGCTCCTATCATTCTTGTTATCTTTTGCGAATTATTTAAAAATCCATCATCATCTGCATTCATAATAAGATGTATATATAGTGCCTGAGTTGTAAGCGGCATATCTAAAAATTTATCTGAATCCAATATTGTACGTGAAAGCATTCTTCTTTCAGCCATAAAAATCCCCCCTTTATCATTATTTAGAAAACGTTTTATTTTTTATTTCTTTTAACTTATCCATTGCTTCTTTATAAGTTAATCCACTCATATATAGCTTGTTTAATTCATATGCATCTTCTTTGGTTAGCTTGTCTTTAATACGTGCATAAATCAATATAACATTCATAAACATCATCCCCAAATCTATATAGTTTACAGCTAACAACTACAATATAATCACTACAATATAATCAATCTAAAAACTTAACCATTCTTTCAAATTTTATTATTCTAATCTTCAATTATAAATTCTTCACTGTCCATTAACCTTATTCGATTTATAATATATTCTTGTCCCTTTGGTGTAACTCTCGTTGTATAAAAAGGAAATCTATATTGACCATTTTGTGCGAAACCTTCAATAACAATAAAGTATCCTCTGTCAATTCCACATTGTTTTGGTTCTGTTGAGTTCTTAAATATAAGTCCCCATTCCCTTAAAATATTCCATAACCTTTTTTCTCCTATAATCACTCCATATCTTGAAGCTAATTTTGCAACTTCTCTCACAAGCAGATTATTTTTACCAACTTTTATTTCATTAATCAAATATTTCACCACCTCTATACAAAAATATCTTTAATCATTTCTGGGATATTTTTATAATATCATCCCAGAATAATATTTTCAACCTTATTTTGTAAATTATCTATATTTTTTACATTTATATTGCATTTACATTTATTCGTTTTTATAATATATCTATGGAGGATTTTTTTATGAACGATAACAAGAAAATGAGAGAAATAGTCGCAAGAATAAAAAAAAGACGTGAAGAATTAAATTTATCGTATGAAGATTTATCTAAAAGAACTGGTTTTGGAAGCTCTACTCTTCAAAGATATGAAACAGGAGCAATAAACAGAATTCCAATAGATAGATTTGAAGAATTAGCTAAAGGACTTGAAATTGAACCTTATAAGCTTATGGGATGGGATGAAGATTATCTACTATCACAAGATAGAAAAAATGAAACTGATGGTGATATAGTAGATTTACATAATGCTTTTCTAAAATTAAACGAAATAGGAAGAAAAAAAATCCTAGAATATATCTTTGATATTCTTTCAATAGATAAATATGTACAGACTTGTGACCAATCTATTGAGATAACTAATCAAGCTAAACATAATACTGAACTTAATAATGAATCAGAAACTAATACATATACTTCATCTTCTCAGCCAGCCAAATTAGAAGAAATGTTTACAACAGTAGCTGCACACAATGATGGAATTGATCCTGATAAGGAAAAAGAAATTGATGCTGTATTTTTACAAGCAATATTAAATGATAAGAATAAGAAATAATTTTTAGAAATATGCCTAACTTCAACAAGAAAGGATGGAATAAATCAATGAATTACTTTCATAAAGAATATAATTTATCTAAATATGAAAAACTGATTATATATTTAGAGAGAGAAGGTATAAAGGTTTATGAGCTTGATGTTGAACCTGGTATACCTTATGCCAAATATGTTGATGGTCATATAGGAATAAATAGAAATATTCCTGAAAGTTTAAAAATAGAACTTATTGTTGAAGAGCTAGGCCATCATCGCAAAACATATGGAAACATAACAGATCTTACTAATATAAAAAATCTAAAATTAGAAATTATAGCAAGACGTGAAGGACATAATATACTTTTACATCCTGATGATCTTTTAAAACCACTCAGTAAAGGTGCCCGCAACATTCATGAATTCTCAGAACATCTAAACATCTCAGAAGAACGACTTTTAGAAATCATTAAGTATTGGAAAAATATCCATGGTCATGGAATTCATATAGGTGACTATTATTTAAATTTGCTGCAGATGTAAATAATACTTAAATATTTTATTTTTTTTATATTGATATGTCACTTTTAATTTATCAAACGTATATTTAAGTTAACAGCTATCAAAATTGTAAGATATGTTCAAATTAACTTTTAAAAATTCCAATTACAATATATAATATCAATTTAAAAATGGTACCTTCTTTCCTTAAGGGAGGGGCCATAAGTTTATGGATTATAAATACATTGAAACATTAGTCAAACAATCAAAAGATGGTAATGAAATATCTAAAGAAAATTTAGCAAAGGAATTTACCCCTTATATAAAAAATTTATGCAGCAAGACTTTCATCCACGGATATGATTTTTATGATTTGCAAAATGAATGCTTCCAAAGTCTCTTTAAATGTGTGTCATCATATAACTTAGAAAATCATAGATTTGTTGCCTATGCCACAAATGGAATAAAGAATAATCTATATGACTTGATACGTAAAAATCAAAACAGAAAAATATTTGATGGAAATGACTGCCTTATAATAACAGATGAATTTCAAAGAAGCCTGATCTCAAATGAAATTAATGCAGAAGATTTAATGTGTAGAAAATGTGATTATGCTGAAATTAGAAATGCATTAAATAAACTTACACATACTGAACATGAAATAATAATCTTCTTATTTTTTCCAAAAACTTCTTCTAAACACACACTAAAAGAGTTCTCAGTTTTAAAAAATATATCATATTCAGCTGCTATAAAAAGAAAAAGTACTGCATTAAGAAAACTTTATGAACTGTTACAACCTATTTTTTATGGAGGTGAGTTACATGGAAATTAATGAGTTAATGAATCTTATTGTAAATAATGGATTTCCAGTTGCTGTAAGCGCATATCTTTTAATTCGTTTAGAAAAACAGCTTAGTTCATTATCAACTTCTATAAATAAACTCAACACTATAATTTCTGCTAAGCTTGGAGTTGTTGTTGATACTGATAATAAAAGTGATTCTTCTGAGAAAAGTGCTTGATTAGATTTTGAGTTATAAAAAATAGTGGCAAGTTTTATTCTTTTGCATAAAACTTACCACTATATATAGATATAAATACTGGTATAACTATAGGTATAAATGTACCTATAACCTTTTTAAAGTTAAATGTTGGTGATATACAAGTTATAGTTATTACTATAATAATCAATAATATATTTACCAACATTTAATTATAATTAAGTATTTTCAATAAATTTCTACACCTATGGATACTCCTGAATATTATTCGTTCTCATCTATTAATTCAACATCAGATAAATCTACTTCTAAATCTGAAAATCTTATGGACTTAAATTTATCATTTAAAGTGCAGCTATGTTTTAATTCATACTTATCATCAACTAATGAATAGATCCATACCTTTTTGCTCATTGGTGATACAATCCAATATTCAGGAACACCATAACTTTCATATAAATCCTTTTTTATAATTAAATCATCGTCAGAATTAGATGGACTTAATACTTCAACAACCAACTGTGGTATACCTATATATCCTCTATAAAAAATTTGATTCTTATCACAATAAACTGCAACATCAGGAGCTACTTCTGCCTTTTTAGACTTAACTAATAAGTCTATTTTATTTTTATCACTTTTTATAGTTTCTGGTTCTTCTTTTGTTAAAAATAAAGCTGCTTCAATAGACACATTACATTTCTTTTTAAAATACTGTCTAAACTGTAAATATATTTCCCCTTGTATCTCTATGTGATTATAACATGGTCTCGGCGACATAAACTTTATAGTATCAATCCATTCTTCCTTTTCAAGGAAATGTTGTTTAAAATCTACTCCCATCTTAACAATCCTTTCATAACTGTTTTAACTTAATTATAACTAATATTTTATTTTCGTCCTCATATTAAATATATAAATTTTAACCTGCCTAATTTAATTATAACCTATACTTAATCCTATTAAAACATAAAGAAATACCAGGATAACCTTATAAAAAATAATATTCTCCGTATATCCAATATAGCACTACTCTTACTCAAACAATGACTTAAGTTCATCACTTGATAGAGATTTAAGTACATTTTCAGAAGTATAGCTGCTATCGATAACATCATTAATAAGCTTCTTTTTTTCTTCCTGCATATTTATAATCTTATCTTCTATAGTTCCTTCTGATATAAGTTTTATAACCTGAACAATATTTTTCTGACCTATTCTATGAGCTCTATCGGTTGCCTGTTCTTCCACAGCTGGATTCCACCATGGATCAAAATGTACTACTATATCCGCACTTGTAAGGTTTAATCCTGTTCCCCCTGCTTTTAATGAAATAAGAAATACTTTTATATCTTTATTTTCATTAAATTCCTGCACAAGCTCTAATCTTTTTGAAGCATTTACAGAACCATCAAGATACATATGATTAATTTTTTCTTCATCCAATTTATTTGAAATATTTTTAAGTACTGATGTAAACTGTGAAAATACAAGAATCTTGTGATTATCTTCTATATAATCATGCAAAATAGAAATCAATTCATCACTCTTTGAGTTTTTTCCTTTATAATTATCATAAATTACCGATGGATCAAGACATAGCTGTCTAAGTTTAGTTAGATAAGAAAATATAGTTATCTTATCATCCTTAAATTCTTCTGATTCCATCTTTTCTTTAATCTCATTCACGTATGAAACATATAATTTCTTTTGTTCTTTAGCAAGCTCCACATAATGATTTTTCTCTATTTTTTCTGGAAGTTCTTTTATAACATCTTTTTTCAATCTTCTAAGCATAAATGGTTTTATGTATTTTTGTAATTCTATAACCGAATCATTTTTATTTACAAATTTATTTTTGAAAGTATTTACACTGTCTAAATATCCTGGCATTAAGAAATCGAATATGCTCCAAAGTTCAATAAGATTATTTTCTATTGGTGTTCCTGTAAGAACAAATCTATTTTCAGCATTTATATTTTTAACACTTGTTGTATTTTGTGCAACTGGATTCTTTATATTCTGACCTTCATCTAAAATACAATAATCAAATTTTATTGATTTATATTCTTCTTCATCGTTTCTAAGGGTTCCATAAGTTGTAAGTATAACATCATAATTCTTAAAGTTTTTTAAAACCTCACTTCTCTCATCTTTCAACCCATGAACAATTCCAATTTTCATTGAAGGTGCAAATTTATAAAATTCATTTTTCCAGTTATAAATAAGAGATGTTGGCGCAACAATTAATGTAGTTTTATTCTTTTCAGATAATAAAAAAGCTATTGTCTGAATTGTTTTACCAAGTCCCATTTCATCAGCTAAAATTCCACCAAATCCAAGATAGCTTAAATTATTAAACCAATTAAAGCCTGTAATCTGATATTTTCTAAGTTCAGCATTTAAATTCTTCGGAACTTTAAATTTGATTTTCTTTAAATTATATAATTTTTTTGAAATATCTTCTATGATATCTGTGCCTTCTATAAAATCAAGTTTTTTATCCTTAATATAATTATTTAATACTACTGCTTTATTTCTACCAATATTTATTTTTCCATCTTTATTCTTATTATCCATGTTGTCTACAAGTCTTAAAAAATCACCTAATTCTTCATTTTCAAGACTTATAAAACTGTCATCCTTAAGTTTATAATATTTTCTTTTTTCATTAAGAGCTTCAAGAATGTTTTTATACTCTGCCGGATTGATATCTTCTATTTGAAATTTAAACTCAAGATAATCATTATCGCTGGTATTTATTCCTGCTGTTATTTTAGGATTTATATATACCTTTTTTTCTTTTAATCTATCTGAATAATATATATCTCCAAATGGTTCTAATTTCTTATAATCTTCTTTGATGAAATTATATAAATCTTCTTCATTTCCTTCAAACACAAACTGCTTATTATTATATTCAAAATTTAATTCATCTAATGTATTAAGGATATCCTGTTCTTTATTGTTATCACGAATTATTATTTTTTCTTTTATGTCTGACTGATTATAAAATTTCACAACTTCATTTCCATATTTCAAATCTACATCCAGAACCATTTTCTTCTTTTTATAATCAAGCTTAAATTGAACATTAAGCTTTTCACTTATAATATTATCTATTTTTTTATCTAAAACTACTTCATTTCCACATGACTCAATTCCCGATACTATATTGTTAAATAAGTCAGCTTTATTTTCCTCTTTAAACTCTACTATATTATATTGGCTGATAAACTGTAATATTGGAGTAATTATCTTAATTTGATTTTGTGAAGGAAGATATATTTTTCCATTAAATAAATAAACGTCATTTCTAGGAGTTAAAGAAAAAACATTTTTATCATCAAGCTTTAATATGTATTTATCATTGTTTTTATCAAGTTTAAATTTAATTGGAATATCTTCTTTTAATACTGTAAATTTCTCATCATTTAGTGTTATTTCTTTACCTATATTCATTTCCAAAAACTTTCTTAGAGAAATATCACTTATGTACATATATTTACCTTTTACAATAAACTCTCTGTAATTAGAGCGTAATGCAACTGATACGAATTCTTCTATATATCTACATACTTCTTCATCACTTTTATTGAATCTCTGCCTTGATGGTGAATAAGTAAAGCCTTTTCCAAATTCTAAATCACTCTTATTTAATCTTGCATAAACAAAGTCTTGTAAACTTTTCAAAACATACATTCTGTTTTGACCTATTTTAAAACTTATATCATATGTATCAGATTGTGCATATTTATCAATAAAAACTTCTAATTTTACATTTTCCTTGGGAGCATTAAAAACCTTAACATAATTTATAAGATTAACACCCATATTATCATGTAATATTTTTTCCTCTTTTTCTTCTCTTCTAGATTCTGATATGTATAAAAGTATAATTGCAGCTACATGTTTGCATATCTCATCTGAATAATATCCATATTTGCAGTTACAATCATTAAAAATTATCTGTGATTTTTTTGTATTAATGGCTACATGACTTCTAATATAATATCTCTCTCCTTGAGTCTTTCCAAATATGTGTATTATATTTTCATCATTGTCATCTCTTCTTATATTTCCGATCTCTACATTGTTATTATTTAAATCTATTTCAGCATCTTTAATTGTTTTAATATCCGCTAATTTATATAAATTACGCTCTAATCTATCTAAATATAAAGACATCTAACTCCCTCATTTCTAGTATGATTCTTAAACTATTCATTTGATATCAATATCTTAATTATATCCAAAACTTTAAATTATTAAAACACGCAAGTATATAAGACCTACGTAGGCCCTTATATACGTTAAAATATACCTGTAACTTTTTTAAAGTTAAATGTTGGTAACTTATAAGTTATAGTTGAAACCTTATAATCACCAACATCTCTACTAATATCTATAACAACATTTAATTATAATTAAGTAATTCTATATATTTAACCTATAGGTTCCTAATGGACCATATTCTAAATCTAAAGATATCAAAACCAAAAGATAGTGGCAAGTTTTATGTTATTGCATAAAACTTGCCACTAAAACTTATCTTAACTCAAGATAAATTTTTTCTTCTGATATATTTAAAAACATCTTTAAAAAGCATAATTCCGTCTTACAAATTTTTAAAATTCTTTCACGTGCTAATTTTCTCTGATAGTAATCATGAGTATATCTATTTCTAATTTTCACTATACTTTGAAGCTTTTTTGAATCTTCTTTAGAAATAAATCCAAAGTCGCTGGATAATTCAATAATTTCAGGCCCTGATTTATTAGGAATATAATTTTCTGTAGTTACAAGATATGTTTCGCACATATCTATTATAAATTCACAAAAAGAATTAAAATATGAAATCATAGCTTCATCTATAATATCATCAGTTCCATCAGGATTTCTTTTTATGCATTCTTTTATCTTAAGTAAAAATACCTTACTTTCAGAAAATTTCGATTCTAATTTCTCTTTCTTATACTTATAATAAACCATTCTTTATAGCCTCCAATTCCTTTAAATTTTCATTTCTAATAACTTCCAATGGTTCCCTATCTCTTTTAAATGCAGAATATCCAAGTAAATAATCTAAATACTTTTCTTCATCAAATATTATTTTATCTTCACTCATGAGTAAAAGTTCACTAAATGGATAATGAAAATCATGTATAAAAGTATAATGAATATTATTATGATTAAAGTATTCTGGTAAAATGCCATCTAAATAATCTTCAATTTCAAATTCTTCATCAAAATCTAATTCTTTTTTCAAAAGGATCATAACGTCAATATCACTTCTATTCTTATCAAAACATTCTTCATGATAACTTCCAAATATACCTATAGATAAAACATCTTTTAAACATTCATTATTTAATTGGCAATCTTTTATCATTAATTTTTCCATTTTTCACTTCGCCTTTCGAATAAATCTAAAGTAAACAACAATTTATTATATTAATTATATCCCAAATTTTAAGTTATTAAAACAAAAACAGTGGCAGGCTTTATTATTCTCAACAAAGTTTACCACTGTAAAATTTATTAGAAAGATGATTTATTCCCATTCCCCTGATTTATTTACATAATATCCATTTACAGTAGTGTCAACTGCCATGCTTCCATCATCATTTAAGTAGTACCACTTATCACCATTTTGTATCCATCCAGTAACCATTGCTCCTGAATTATTTAATAAATACCATTTTTCATTATTATCCCTAAACCATCCAGTTCTCATAGCTCCATTTTGACTTAAGCTGTACCATTTGCCGTCACTATCTTTATGCCATCCTGTTTTCATAAATCCATTGCTATCAATGTTATACCATTTTCCATCTGTATCCTTAATCCAGCCTATCGCAGTTTTTCCATCTTTAATATATGTCCATTTTTCTTGAACTTGTTTCCATCCATTATCTGATGTTAATTCAGTAGCTACATTTTTTTCCTGAAGCTTTATTTCTGATACAATATAATTTTGTCCATCTTCTACATTAATATCTATAAAATTATCATTATCTTTTATTTTATCTTGTGATACTACTTTAACTAATTTTACGTTCCCTAATTCATCTGTATTATAAACATAAAGATCATATTTATCTTTTAATGAATACACATCAACTTTTAGTGTGCTGATTCCTGCTTTTTCGCATTTAACATAAATGTAGCTTAATGAAGTTTCTTTTCCATCTTCTTCTACAACAATTTGATCAAATGTTGCTAGATTTCCTTTAAAAGCATCAGTATTAATTTTATATAAGCTATCAACGTTATTCACTGAAAGTCCAATATGAGATAAGATTGTACCAATAACTTCATTTGAATATCTATCTTTATTTAGAACTATATTTGAAATCTTTCCATCTTCATTTTTCAAAAGTGGTCTTTCTTTTTTGGATGAACTACTGCTGCTTGATGATTTCTTTGTCCACTTTGCATATACTGTCATATCAGCATTTACTAATGTACTAATTGTAAACTCATTTCCTTCACTACATGCTGCATCTGTATACCAGCCTTCAAATGTATATCCAGCTTTTGTTGGTGCTGTTGGTAATATTATTGTTGTTCCTTCTTCTACATTTTCTATCGGACCTACTTCACTTCCTCCATTACTGTTAAATGTTACTGTATATTTATTTGAAACTGGTTTTAATTGAAGTCCATTCACTGCATCCTTAAGCTTTTTAAGTGCAGCATCTATTTCTGCTTGTTCAGAATGTCTATTATTTAATACAGTTTCTGCTTCATCCATTGCAGTATTATAAACAGTATAAGTATCTGCTATATAATTATTTTCATTATAATTAGCATTTACACAATCATCATAAAACTTTTTAAGTTCTTCCTTATTAGATTTTATAGTTATTTTATCTATATCTATACCTGCATTACTATCCTCTAATAATTTAAGCATATCTTTGTTTTCAACTATAGTTTTCTCTGCATTATCCTTAATTATTTGTAAAGTATTATCACCTATACTTGCAACTTGTTTATCATCGATTTTTGATGGAATTATTAATTTTGCATCAGAATCACTGCTATTAAATAAAATATCTGATATTTTCATATTACTAGCATCTTCTTCATATTTAATTATACAAGGTACATCATCCTTAATATTATTGATACTACTATCACCTAAATCCTTATGAACACTCATAGTTTTTAAATCTCTACAGTCCAGAAATGCATTATCACCTATGTATGTTACTCCTTTCGGAATGCTCATTTCAGTTAGTCCTGAGTGGTAAAATGCGTAATCATCTATTCTAGTCACTTTATTAGGTAAGTTTATACTTTTTAATTCATAACATCCATAAAACGAATGCATACCTATACTTTCTAAATTTTTTGGTAATGTTATATCTGATAAATTATAACATTCTCCAAATGCTATACTTTCTATTCTTGTTACTCCTTCTGGAATATTTATTCTTGTTATTTCACTACATCCTCGAAATGCACCCTCACCTATACTTTCCAAATTTTTTGGTAATATTATGCTGGTTAATTTACTACATCCCTTAAATGCTCCATTACCTATACTTGTTACTTCTTGAGGAATAATATATTCTTTTTCTTCTTTTCCCATAGGATAACAAACAATTTTTTTCTTATCCTTTGAAAATAGAATCCCATTCTCACTAGCATAATTTGTAGAATTGCTGTCTACATCTATACTTATTAATCCGCTACACGACTCAAATATTCCATAGCCTATGTTTGTTACTTTTTCTGGAATGTTTATGTTAGTTATTCCCTTGCAATTATAAAATGCTTCATTACCTATTATTTCTAAATCTTGAGGAAGAATTATGCTGGTCAATTTACCACATTCCCAAAATGCATATTTATCTATGCTTGTTACTTCTTCTGGAATAATATATTCTTCGCCTTCTTTTCCACTTGGATAACACATAATTCTTTTCTTATCTTTTGAAAATAATATTCCATCCTCACTAGTATAATTTGCAGAATCATTAGCAACATCTATACTTGTTAATTTACTACATCCCGAAAACACCTGAACTTCTATATTTTTAATTTCTTTTGGAATCTTCACATTAGTTAAATATCTACAATAGTAAAAAACACTCGATTTTATTCCTGTTACTGTATAGTCCTTGCCTCCACATGTTATAGTTCCTGGTAAATCAAGGTCTGTATCTTCTTTCAAGGTCTGCTTACTCACAGTAACAGTTGACTTATCACTATTTAATTTGAATTCAATATCATTAATAACTATCTTGTCATCTACATTAGAAAAATCATTTAGAGATGTCCAAGAATCCAACATCATTAAAGTTACACCTGCATCAGTTGTTTTAACTACTTTATTTTGTATTTCACCATAACTTCCTAAACTTACGCTCTCTCCAGTTGTTTTAATACTCTTACTTTTGAAGGTATTTTTACTATCATTATTTTCTAAATCATCCCCTTGTAAATTGTTTATATTATCTGAATCTATTTTACCTTCTTCAACAAAGTTTTCCTCTGCAAAAGCTACATTTTGTGTATTCATAGCAGGCATTGCAGTTCCAGCTACTGTTAATGTCATACTTAAGGCTAATATTTTCTTTGTCTTTTTACTTATCATTATTACTTATCCCCCTATATAATAGTAATTAATATGATTTTCTTAAACTATTCCTATATTGAAAATCAATTTACTACAAAACTATAATAAAATTTTTATATGAATTATAAAACATAATCATTACTTAATTATAAAAATATAGTATCAGTTTATAAGGAATAGTTATGCTTATTAGCGTGAAATGTAGTACTAAACAGCGTATAATGTAAAATCTTCCTTGAAAAATCACAAAATTTGCCATATAATTATTTTAGATTTTCATGGGGTAAAGGAGGTCGAAAAATTTGCATATTGCAATATGTGAAGACAATAAAGAAGATCTTGCGAATATTTTATTACTTTTAGAAAAATACAAGCAAGAACATAATGCTTTTCTTACATATACAACCTTTAACAGCGGAGTTGATCTACTTTCAAAAGAAAACAACTGTATTTATACACTATATCTTTTAGATGTTATTATGCCCTTAGTTAATGGCGTAGAAGTAGCAAAGGAAATTCGAAATTTTAATCCTGAAGCAAAAATCATTTTTTTAACCTCTTCTCCAGAATTTGCTGTAGAAAGTTATTCTGTAAATGCAACAGATTATATTTTAAAACCGGTGAAGGAAGATCGTTTCTTTTCCGTATTGGACAATCTATTAATGGATATTAAAAAACCACAAGAGGGGTTAACTATAAAAACTAAAAACAGTATAAATCGAATTTTATTTTCACGACTTTCTTATGTGGAAGTTATGAATAAAAAAGTATATTTTCATCTGTCAGACAATAGTATACGAGTTGCAACAGCTCGCCTCTCAGAATTTGAGAATATACTCTGTACACGTCCTGAATTTATGAGAGTTCATAGATCTTATATAGTCAATTTATATGAAATTGATCAGCTTACACAAAATAAAATAATCACCCATCAAGGCAAAATTATCCCTGTATCAAGATCACTTTATAAAGAAATCCGAGATACCTACGTAAAACAAATGTTTTGTGAAGAGGAGAAAAATTAATGGAACAAGTATTAACGACTTTTAACTATGCATTGGTTTTAATCTATGGTGTTTTGTTAACAGTGGATTTTGCAAATGAATATATCACTAAAAAGCAACGTTATTTCATATTTTTTGTTATTACTTTACTTCTATTAACACAAACATTCTGTGGATTTATCTTCGGGCTTTCATTCACTCAAAAAATCTATCCTTTTATTTCTCATGTTCCTTTGGTACTCATACTTGTGATATATTTTAAAAATAAATTATCAATTGCAATAGTAAGTGTACTAACAGCATACTTCTATTGTCAGCTTCCACGTTGGGTAGGAAGTATTGCAGAGTTTGTTTTTGATGTAAGATTAGCTTATTTAATTGTATATACTATATCAATTATAATTTTTTATTTTATACTTAAGCGTTATTTTACAATTCCCGCTTACTATGCAATGACATATTCAAGAAGATCTCTTTTTCTATTTGGATGTTTGCCATTATTCTATTATATATTTGATTATTTTACTACAGTCTATACTAATATGTTGTATGATGGTGTTACTATAATTGCTGAATCACTTCCAGCAGCTATGGCAATGTTTTATATACTATTTATTGTTATGTATCATAATGAAGTACAGAAAAGAAATAAAATTGAACTTTATAATACAATACTTTCTATGCAACTAGCTAAGACATCAAATGATATTCAAAATGTTAAAACATCTCAAGAAATGTCCCGTATCTACCGTCATGATTTACGTCATCATTTATCATTACTATATGGCTTTGCAGAGAGTGGTAATATAGATAAAGTTAAAGATTATCTTTTACAAACAAAAAAAGATTTAGATAACATTACACCGATTATATTCTGTGAAAATGATATAGTAAATATTGTACTTTCTTTTTTTGACAATAAAGCAAAAAAAGCAAATGTAACTCTAATAACTAAAATAAAACTTCCTAAAAAGTTAGATATTCCTGATACAGAGTTTTGTTCCATATTATCCAATGGTCTTGAAAATGCTATTACTGCCGTAAGTAAGATAGATGATACATCTTTACGTACTGTTCACTTAAACTGCTTTATCAATAAAAATAAGCTTTTAATTATGATCAAAAATTCATATTTAGGCGAAATTCAAAAAAAAGATGGAATACCAGCTTCCATCCAAGATAATCACGGCTTTGGTTGTCGTTCTATTGTAATGATTGCTGAAAAGCAAAAAGGCTTTGCAACATTTGAAACTGAGGAAAATATCTTTACACTAAGAGTAATGTTGCCATTGTAATACTTGGTATGAAAAATCAAGTAATCCCTTTTTCCTAAAATGTCCACCTTATAGAGTACATCATAGAAAAGGTTAAGATCAAGCTATTAGCACTTGATCTTAACCTTTTCTCATATCTTTTATTTATCTTTATCACCATACATATTTTCCTTAGTTATATTATAGACAATATTTAATCTTCTTAAAACAAAAATAACATTTCTGCCTTTACATGTTTTTAGAATTCATGATACCATATAAGCTGACTGTAATTTTTTTATATTTTAGGGGGTAAATTATGAATACATGCAAATATTGTAATACAGATATTTCTTATGAAGATAATTTCTGTAGCAATTGTGGCTTTATTAATTTTAAAGACACAGATTCAATTTTCACAAGACTACTTACACAATTCAAGTACATGTTTATTAATCCTGTAGCATTTATTAGGAGTACTAAACTTGTAAATCCAATCTTTACTTCTTCTATGGCACTTATAATTATTTTAATTGAAGCCATGGTAATTAAAGGCTTCGGTAGAGAACTTAGATTAGATGCTTCTCCACTAAACGCTATTTTTGCAACTTTTATAATAGTTGCCATAGAATCCTTTTTTATATTTTGTATATCTAAAGGTATCTTAAAGAAAAATATAAGCTATTTTTCATTTATAAATTTAATTTTAGGAATTCAATTAATTTCTTCAATTTTAAATTTAATCGGTGCATTATTAGGATATATCTTAGCACCTATTTTCTTTTTTATCATTTCAATTTTCATAAGTTTTGTTACATTATTACTAATGTATCAAGGACTAAAAGATTTTTTAAATACGAATATCAAAATAGCATTATTAACATTTTTAAGTTCAATTTCTGGAACTACTCTTGTAGTTTTTGTTGTCTTAAAAATACTATTAAGAAATGCTTTAAGATCAATCTTTTAGGAGGGGATAATAATTATGAATATATTAGAAATATTTAAAGCTCCATTTAATGGAAGACTTATAAATAATAAATTAGAAATAAAACAGTCACTTATTATTAATCTTATATTATCTTGCATTATTTCACTAGTTTTTATTATATGTTCTAAAACTTTAGTAAATGATTTATATAGAAGTTTCGGTATGGGAAGTATCTTTAGTTATATAGGAATGGACGATATAATATCTCAATTAGTTTTAAGAATGTTTATCTTATTTACATTTAATTTTTTAGCAATACCAATGGTATTCTCAGGTATTATATTTCTTGTTGGTAAGTTTATTTTTAAAAACAATTTAAATTACAAAGAATACCTATCAGTTTGTACATACTCAAATATTTTACCAGTCTCTATAATGCTTATAGGTTGTTTATTCTCATTATTCAGTATTATATTATCTGTAATAACTTTTATGGTACAAGTTGTAGTCCTAATAATATTAACATATGAAGGATTTTCAGAAATTATATGTGGCAAAAAAAGCAAACTAATGTACACTATTTCACTAACTTACATTATTAATTCAGTTTTATTTTCTGGTATAAACTATTTTATTATAATGTCAGTTTTAGAAACTAGAATGAATAATTTATTTTATTAGGAGGTGAATATAAATGAAATGTACTAATTGTAAAAGAGAAATATTAGATAACTGTATCTATTGTACATATTGTGGTGAACAATTACTTAATGAGACCTTAGAAAATACTGAAGTAAATCATACAGTTAATAACGAAAAGGTTTATGAAGATATAAATAATAAAATTGGTGAATGCAGTACTTCTTTAAAAGAAAATTTGCCTGTATACTTAGGAAAATTTAAAAATTTCATTATAAATAATAAATTAACTGTCATGATTTCATCAATTATTTTAGTACTTTTACTTGGTGGACTTGGTATATTTTCCTATATGCAAGGAAAGCCTGTTAATGATAATGACTTAAAACAATTCGTAGTAGGGCAATCATTCTATTTTGAAGATTGTAATATTGAAATTACAGATTCTAATTTAGAAAATTTAGAAGTAATTTCAAGAAAGTCAGTAAAAAAACAAAGTGACAGTATTACTGGAGAAATCACAATAAATTTAGATAATGCCAAAGTAGTTTCAAATTTTGAATTACAATTGTTTTATAATAGAAACACAAAAAACTGGGAAGAATCTAGCATATATTCACAAGGCATAAAAAGTATTGAACCAACAGTTGATTTAGAAAAAGCTGTACCAGATTTACTTAAGGATACCTCAATTTCATATAAGAATAGATCATTAAACTTAAGTAGTGGTATTTTGAAAGAGATTTCAGATATTAAAATTGAAGAAAATGATAATGCTTCTTCTAAAAATGCTTCTGCAATTTTATCACTTTCAAACGGAGTAATTAACTCTAAGGTATCAATAAAATTTCCAATATACTATAACTTTAATGAAAATAAATGGAGTTTAAATACTAGTTATATTCCATCTGAAGTTGTAGAAAATGAGTCTATTTCAAGTACATTAAGTGATGAAGACAAAAAGAAGTTTATATTAGAGCAATTAGATATAAGCAGTAGTTACCCATATAAGTATACTTTTAATAATCATGACTATAGCACATACCTAACATTTACAAAAGAAAATATTACGAACTTAACTATAAACAATTTTATGGAATACGAAAAAAATACTATAAGAGCTGAAATTCAAGGTGAAGCATCTAGTGGTGCAATAAATAAAATTAACTTTTCAGGTGTAGTATACGCTGAACTATCTCTAGTAAATAATTCTAGAAATAAAAATGATATAGTTATAGATTCGGTTGAAGTTACTAGCTTAAATATAGAAGACATAAAAACAAAACTACTAAAAGAAAAAATAGACAACACCCCTATTACAGTAGCTATGGCAGACACGTTAACTCTAGGGGAAGAAACAGAATATAGCAAAATATTCGATAAACAATATGAAGCTACTATTACAGTAAACGGAGAATCAATTCCTGTAAAGCTATATGCTTCACTAAACCTTAATAATATAGATAAAAAATATGAATGGACTTTAAGTAATTTCTATAAAAAACGTTAAAGAAGAAATAAATGACTATAGAGATACCAATAAAGTATATTATGGTACTAATGGTTTGTATATTATTGAATACAATAATATACAAATAGTAGCCTTAAGAATATTCGACAATATTAAGTATTGACAAAAAACAGCAGCAAACTCAAAATTTGCTGCTGAAATACTTATTTAGTGTTCACCAATAAGTTTAGCTATAAATCTTACTGCAAAATTAGGTAACACACTAATTGCTACCTTGAAATTTTTCTCTTCAATTGATCTTTTAAAAACATATTTAGCTAAATCTACACCACTTTCATTGCTTTTATAATCCTTGAAATATTTATTCTGCTTAAAAAATATTCCTGTATCATAGTAGCGTTTATATAGCTGTCTATATGTAAAATCATGAGAATGATAAACCTCAGAATCTGCACAATATTTAATTCTATATCCTGCATTAATTAACTTATGAGCAAAATACATATCTTCATTTGTAGGCATTCTCTTTCCATCATAAGCATTAAGCTCTCTATATACTTTAGTTAACACTGCTGATGATGCATCTGAATAAAAGAATGTTCTAATTTGATATTTATCTATCTCATTTTTAGAAACAGTTCTTGATTCTGCTGGATAGTTTCTTTCCCTTGTGTACTTCTCTATATTGTCATCTTCACCAATCTGTCTGCTAAAACTTGCTTCACATTCACCTTTTATTATTGGATTTACAAGATTCTTCAGCCACAAGTCATTTTTTATCTTTATGTCCTGGGAAATAAACACGATTATTTCCCCTTTTGCTTTTTTAGACATCATTTCCCTTGTTGTGCTATGAGAAAAGTCCTTTGGTTCAATTAACGTATAGTCGCATCTTGAATCTTTAAGTCCTTCAAGGATTTCCTGACTCCTATCTCTGCCTCGTGTCAATGCATATAATATCTGCAATGTTTGTTCACTTTCTAGTTTCTGCATTAATATATTATTATGTAGTTTTTCTATGTAATCCTGCCCATTATATATTGGGCAGATTATTGATATTTTCATAACTGATACCCTTTCATAATATGAACTGCTTTTTTACAATAACTCTATTACATTGTTTTTTATCATAAATTCCTCACTTTCTTAAATACACTTAATTAACTCTATTCTTTAATTATATCCCACTTTTATTTCATTATAAACAAAAACAGCGACAAACCTTATGCTTTTGCATAAAGCTTGTCGCTAGGAATTTATAGTCATCTCAGAAATTAGTCACCAGCTTGTGAGGGACTAGCTAAATACTCCCTTTTAAATATGTTATAAATTCATCTCTAAGTTCAAATTCAACTGTAGCTTCAAGATAGCCAAGCTTATCTCCTACATCATAACTTCTACCTTCAAAGTTATAAGCATACATTGCTTCCTCATTCACTAATTGAAGTAATGCATCAGTAAGTTGAATTTCATTGCCCTTACCTGGTTTAATATTATCTAATATGTCAAATATTTTTGGAGTTACTATATATCTTCCTAATATAGCTGTATTTGAAGGTGCTTCCTCTACATTTGGTTTTTCAACCAATCCTTTAATCTTGCATACTCTTCCTTAAATTTCAATTCCATCAACTATTCCATATTGGGATACATTTTCATTATGTAATGCTTTTATTGTATTATTTCTTTTCTAAAAATATTTTCCTACTAATAAAATTCCAACCCATAACAATAAAAGTTGCAAATATCTTTGAAAACATATAAAAAATATTTAATTTATCTACAGAAATCCACATTATTATTTGATTTATTATTAATCCTACTATGCTTAAAATTACAAACACTATAAACTCTTTTTTTAAACTTATATTATTTCTTCTCTCAAAAACATATTTCATGCTTGCTATATAATTAAATATAACAGCTACTGTAAATGAAATACCTGAGGCTATTAAATAAGATATATGTAAATACTCTACTAAAACATATAAAGCAAAATAATCAACAAGAAATGCTACACCACCAACTATACCAAATTTTATAATCTGGTTTAATAATTGTTTCATATTTACACCTCAATATCTTTTTCTTTTTCATTCATTATATTTAATAAAATTTCAAAGTTTTGCTTATGTTTCTTAGCAATAACTTCTAAAATTATTCCACTAGTCCACATTAAAAGTGCTATTATAGCAATAAAGCCACATACTATTAAAGTTGGAAATCTTAAAACTAATCCTGTATTTAAATATTCTATAAAAACAGGAATAAAGAATACTAATGATAATAAACATAAAGATATTGATATTGTTGAAAAAAATATAAATGGTTTATATTCTTTAAATAATGTTGCAATTGTATGTAATACTTTAAATCCATCACTGAAGGTATTTAATTTAGATACACTTCCCTCCGGTCTATCTCTATATTGAACTGGTATTTCTTCTAATAAAAAATTTTTATCAAGTGAATGTATTGTCATTTCTGTCTCTATCTCAAACCCCTTTGACAGTACTGGGAATGATTTAACAAATTGTTTGCTAAATCCTCTATATCCAGTCATTATATCTCTCACATTACTTTTAAATAATTTATTTATTAAGAACCTTACAACTTTATTACCTAAATTATGAAATGGTCTCTTATTTTCTTCAAAATATGTAGAAGATAGTCTATCTCCAATAACCATATCTACTCCCTTATTTAATACCAAGTCTACTATTTCTTTAGCATGTTCAGCTGGATATGTATCATCCCCATCAATCATTATATAACAATCTGAATCTATATCTCTAAACATACTTCTTATTACATTACCTTTTCCTTGTCTATATTCATATCTAACAATAGCTCCTGCTCTCGCTGCTATTTCAGCTGTTTTATCGCTTGAATTATTATCATATACATATATATCCGCTTCAGGTAATACCTTTTGATAATCTTTTATTACCTTTTCAATTGTTTTACTCTCATTATAGCATGGTATTAAAACTGCTATTTTATTCATAATAATATTTACTCCTTTAATTTAACTATCTTTACCAATTTCATAAATCTTATATCCATAATCGTCATATAATTTTTTAAATTTAATTTTATTATCTGACATGCTTTCAATATTATCTTGAGTCAATATGTATTTAACATCTAAACTTTCTAAATCACTTATATTTAAATTAACTGTAAATGTATCTGGTGCTACTCCTGGTACAAACTCACTACTACCAACATTTTGCAAATTAATATTTATATGAGCATATCTATTATATATATCTTCATTTTGATTATCATTTAATTTATTCCATCTTTCAAGTATTGGATAAACATTTGTTGAATTAATTGTAGGTGCACCTGCCATTATAGGATAATTTATCACAGGGTATTGAAGTCCATCTACAATCCATTTGCCTACTTTATTATCATTTATTAATTTAATATTCTGTATAAGCGGATTATCATAAATGACATTTATACCTTTTTGAACTGGATTTACAGTTGCTCCACATATAATCATTAAAATTATACATATAATAATAAACGAATTTTTATATTTCTTATGGGGATACATAAGTACTGATATAAAAATAGCAAATAAGAATATTATAATAATTAAAAACATCTTTTTTGTTATATATTCGCTATATAACAAATTGCTAATTAATGCGATAATAATTGCTAATATACTTGCAAACAAAACTGACTTATTCTCATTTATTTTTTTTTCTCTTAAAGACATTGCCCTAATAAGAACTAATACATTAACAAACCCCACTGCTAAAAATGCTCTAGATGGTTGCGAATTACTTAGTAATGTTATTTTAGCCAATATGCTCGGCCATGGTACAATACACCACAAAGATAATATTACATTAACTGTAAATAAACAAATAAGCAATTTATCCTTTTTCTTTTCAAAAAATAGAACAATACATCCAAGAATAATTCCAATTGGGAAAAAATCCATAAATGCAGATTGTTCACATACATTACCTGGAATTCCACTACTTCTATATGGTAAGAACATATTAAATGTATAGTTAAAAAAACTTTTTATTTCTCCGCCACCAGTTTCAGCTCTACTACCTGGATATGCAGTATTTAAAATAGAACTAATTGTATCATGTGATTTTATAACTATATGCCCCATTATTAAACTAAATAATAATAATCCTACACATATTATTATTGCATCTTTATATGAAAATTTTATTTTTTTATTTCTCTCCAAAATAATCCAAATAAATAAACTAAAGAATACATAAAATAATGGAATCTGCCATGATGGATAAAAAGTTAGTATATATCCTCCAGCACATATAACTATAATAGCCATATATATGCTTCGTTTAATATAATCCTCACTGTTAATATATTTATATATCATAAGTATTGCAAGTTGACCAAATATAAGCATCTCTATCAATCCATTAATCGCAAACCACCATTGAACTATAGGTGCAAAAGAAATAAGCATACTTAAAACAAAAGCAAGCTTTTTATTATTTTTTGTAATAAGTCTCCCAAATTCAAATGTTACAATAAACAATGCAATTAATCTACCATACCAAAAAAATGATAATCCTTTACCTTGACTTAAGAATAAGTATCCCCAGTGAAATGGTCTAAAAATTACCGCTATATCATATACTGGTTGACCATAAACCAAAAATACATCAGTAGATGTGCCTCTTAAAGTATCACTAAAATAAGGAAAACTTCCAGACAAATTATAATATTGTGATAATGCCATAGGTGTATTAAGAGCCCATTCATCACTTCTAATTGCTCTTGGTACACCTAAAATAGTTCCTGTTCCTATGCTATCTGGCCCCTGAATATATTGAGCCCACATTGCTATTGATGATCCATTTAATTCTAATATTATGCATAAAATAAATAAACTTATTGCAATCTTGTACCTATGTTTAAAAATTAAATTCCACCCATTATTCCATCCTTTTATAGAAAAAATCATACTTAATGTATATATTAACAATATTAATATACTTCTTATTATAAATTTTTCATTCAATATTAATCCTTCGTTAGACACATATGCATTAAATATAATCAACAGTATAAAAATTGCAGTAATATAAAATTCTTTCTTTTTCATTATTAAATTTACCCCTTCTAAAATCAAAAGATTTTCTATCAATTAATTTTTTCAATTTAACTTTAGACTAAAATCTTCTGCTCCTAAAGTTAGATTAGGATTATAGTAAGGATCCCCTTTTTCCAATTCTTTCTTCCATCTATCTTGAAATTTCTTTACTTCTCCTTCAAATCTCTTTTGTTTTTCTGGTGTATCTTCATATCCTCTTGATATTGATTCATAATGATATAGTTCTGCATAGGGAGTCCAAGCAATTAAATAACCTACTTTACGTATTCTCATACATAAGTCAACATCATTTAATGCAACTTTAAAGCTTTCATCAAATCCATTGATTTCTTCAAACACATTTTTCCTCATCATTAAGCATGCTGCTGTAACTGCTGATAGGTTCTGTTGAATCTTGCATCTTGAGAAATATCCACCAGATCTCCTATCAACATGTCTATGAGAATGTCCTGCAAAGCCACCAATTCCTATAATGACACCTGCATGTTGTATAGTTTCATTTTCATAATAAAGCTTAGCTCCAACTGCTCCAATATCTTTTCTTTGTGAATACATCAACATTTCTTGCAACCAATTTTCACTTATAACTTCAATATCATTATTTAAAAATAACAAATGTTCTCCATTTGCATATTTAACGCCATAGTTATTTATTGCCGAATAATTAAATTCTCCATCAGTTTCATATTTAATAACTCTTATATTTTCATATTTCTCTAATTTATCATAGTAATCAAAAGTTTCTTTTTCTGTACTATTATTTTCAACGATAACAATTTCAAAATTATTATATGTTGATTTCTTCATTATAGAATTAATACAGGTATCTAATACTTTAATATTATCTTTATTAGGTATTATAATAGATATCATTTGATTATCTTTAATTTCATATGTTAATCTATATATTGTTGGAAATTCTTCAGAGCTTTTAGCAAATCCATTAATATTACATCTCTTTAAATGTCCATTTACGGCCTTAATTCCATTATCAATTGCATATGATTTTGAATTTATATCTTGTGAAGTTGATTGTGGATGACTTCTCCAATAATACAATACTTTAGGTATATGTATTATATTTTCAGAATGTTCAGTCAATCTAAATATCATATCATGATCCTGTGCTCCATCAAATTCTTTTCTAAACATACCAACCTTATCTAATAAACTCTTTTTGAATACTGTAAAATGGCATATATAATTGTATGTTCTTAAAGTATCTATTGCAAAATCAGGTTTAAAATGAATTGTCTTTATATCCTTTAGATTTTTTTCAAATACAGCTTCATCGCTATATATTAAATCTGCATTTTCTTTTTGAATTACTTTCATATACTCAAATAAAGCTGATGGATGTAGTAAATCATCATGATCAAATAGCCCTATATAATCTCCACAAGACATTTTAATACATTCATTTGTATTTTCTGATATCCCACCATTATTCTTAAGTACTTTATATTTTATTCTTGTATCATTTTTAGCATAATTATTAATTATATTGCCAACATAACTATGTTCTTTATCACTACCATCTGCAAGACATAATTCCCAATTTGAATATGTTTGATTGATACATGAATCTATCATTTCACATAAGTATTTTTTTGGTGTATTATATATTGGTACTAAGATACTGAATTTAATATTTTTATCAAACTTAATATTAGTTTGTATTTTTCTTTCTTCTTCAGTTAAAAAATTATTTTGTATATAATCTTTATATACACTTGTACTATTAAACTTTTGTTTTATTTTTTTAATAGTAAATTTTATTCCGTTATTTTTTAAACATTTTAGCGCTTTGCAAAGTAAATGAGTATATTTGTTCGATTTTAAACATTTTTTTATCCAAGTCCATATCGTTTCTTTTTCTGCCTCTTTCAAATCCATTATTTCACCTTTCTAAATATCCTTATTTAAATTATAACACTAGTATATCATTATTAGTTTTTATGTATATGTAAAAAATAAAATAAATTCGTCACAAAATACTAATTAAATATTTATTATAAGTAAAACCTCACTATAAATTTACTAACTATAGCGAGGTTTTAGTTTTATATGACTTTACTTTTTCTTATTAAATATTTTTATTTTTGAGTATATATTCTAAATATTTAATGAACTCATCTTTAAGTTCAGGTTTTCTTAAAGCATATTCAACAGTTGCTTGTAAAAATCCTAACTTATCCCCAACATCATATCTTCTACCTTCAAAATTATAAGCATACATTGCTTCTTCTTTAACAAGCTCAAGTAATGCATCTGTAAGCTGAATTTCATTTCCTTTACCAGGTTTTGTATTATCCAGTATATCAAATATTCTTGGAGTAACTATATATCTACCAAGAATTGCTGTATTAGATGTAGCATTTTCAACTGATGGCTTTTCAACTAAGCCTTTAACTTTACATACCCTATCTTCCACAGATATCCCCTCAACCATTCCATACTTACATACATCTTCCTTGGGTACTGTTTGAACTCCTAAAATAGATGTTTTATATTCATCATAACATTCAATAAGTTGCTTTAAACATGGCTTTTCTGGATTATAAACAACATCATCACCTAAAAGAATAGCAAATGGTTCATTTCTAACAAAAGTCTTAGCACATCTTATGGCATGACCTAATCCTTTGGGTTCTTTTTGTCTTATATAATGTATATCAACCATATCCGAAATATTTCTTACTAACTCTAATAACTCAGTTTTATTATGCTTTTCAAGTTCCATTTCAAGTTCAACTGACTTATCAAAATGATCTTCAATACACTTTTTATTTCTTCCTGTAATAATAAGTATTTCTTCTATTCCTGATGCAACAGCTTCTTCTATAATATATTGAATAGTAGGCTTATCAACTATTGGAAGCATTTCTTTAGGTTGGGCTTTAGTTGCAGGTAAAAATCTTGTACCAAGTCCTGCAGCTGGTATTATTGCTTTTCTAATTTTTTTATTCATAAATACTATCCCCTAACTAAACCTTTGTTAACTAAAATACTGCAATCAGCATTACCCCTATTATAACTAACATTAATCCAAACATTTTTTTGATAGTTATTTTTTCTTTAAATACACAATACGAAATTATCATAGTCCAAATATATGTAATAGACGTTAGTGGTAAAACTAATGAATAATCTAAAAAACGTAATATATATATATTTATTACAGCTGATAGAACATATAATATTCCACCCAAATATAAATTTATGTTAAAAACTAATTGCTTTAATGATTTAAACCCAGAAGCCTTTTTTAAAAAAAGCGATGCAATAGCTCCCATAAGTGTCATAATAATTAATAAAATATAATATAGCATATTAATCATCTCCACCACCAATCAATATAACACCTGCTATTATTACTAAAACTCCAATAATTTTCATTAATGTTATTTTTTCATCAAGTATAGTTGTCGCTAATATTATGCTTAACACATAATTTAAACTTAACATTGGTTGAAGCACAGAAAGACTTCCAAATTTATAAGCAACTATCATTATTAATGCACCTAGTCCATAAAGTGCAAATCCTAATATCAATAACATTATTCCATTTGTATTAGATAATTTCCAAAGCAGCTGACCAATACAAACACAGATAGATGACAATAACATTAATAGTATTCCTTTTTTATTTTTCTTTAGTGACTCTATCATCATATTCTCCTATCTTGTTATCTTTTCAATTGATTCTATCATATATTTCTGTTTTTTAAATGTTAAATCGACAATTATAGATAAATATTTAATTATAACAGCCATAATTGCAAACACACCTAAAAATGCAACTGATAAAAATAACATGGTTGTTGTCCATCCTGCTACTGGTTGTTCCTTCATAAATACTACTACAGTATATATTCCAACTGCTAATATTCCTATCATCATTAAAAAAGTCATGAATATAGCAATTTTATATGCTATGTCTGTAAATAATATAAGTGATTCTACTGCTATATTCTTTCTAGTTGCATTATCTTCTCTATTTGGATTAGTCTTTTTTGTACATTCATATAAAAGATTGTTCATGTTTAATCCTGAATTAGCATAAATAGCTTTTCTATAAGGAATTGTTTTATTCATAGAATGAACTCTATTAATTGCTCTTCTTGAAAGTATTCTAAATGTTTCTGTTTCTAATTTATTGGGATTATTTGAATATCCATTAAAAAGATTATAAAAAAATTCTGATGATTTTCTCATTTTCTTTTTAGGAACAGCGCTTACTATGTCAAATCCTTGTAGTGACTTATAATATACCTCCATAATAGTACTTACATTATAATCCATATATGTTGAATCAAATTCAAACACAAAATCTCCTATTGCTAAATCTACACCAGCTCCCATTGAAAGTTCAAGTCCTTGGTAATAACTCATATTAAGTATACTAACAACTGCTCCTTCAATGTTAGTTCCAAATTCCTTTATTGCATCAACACTTTTATCTGTAGAATAATCATTCACACAAATAATTTCATATTTTTCAAAGTTTATTCTCAATACATCATTTATTTTATGTATGGTTTCTTGTATTTCATCTTCATTATTATGAACATATATTACTGCTGAAATAAAATTTTTTTCTTTATTTGTTACCATTTAAAAGCACCTCATCTAAATCATAAACTGTATTTATTTTCCCAGAAAGTACACTTACAAACGTAGGCTTACGCCAATATTGCTTAATAACTGTAGGTCTAGAATCATCAATTTCAGAAGCCTTTAAAATAGGCTTCATAGAAAATAATGAACCTGCATATTCAAATTCATATTCATCTTTTAAATATTTTCTAGCCATGTTTGACATATATGCCCATGCACTTTCAGGTTTTGCTGGGCAATCGTTACAGTTACCAAGCTGTTGTGGAGAACAAAAACCATTACTTCTTTTTTGACATTCAAAAGTTGGTAGACTTTCAAAGCTTGTCATATGTGGTGTAAAAGTAACCGACGTTAATGAATGATAACCAGTTTTTCCAAAAGGCATAATTGAAAAGAAGGGTCCATCCATAACCGTAATCCCTACATTTTTTAATTTATCAGATACCTTACATAGAATAATTTCACATAATTCATATTTTATTTTAAATGGCTCATATCCTAATTTATCAAGAATCTGATTGCACGAAGCATAAGTAGCATTAAGTAAAAAGTCAGTAAAATATCGTTCCTCATTTTCTAATATTATCTCAAAGTTGGTTTCATTTTTATTTATATGGCTTATTTTTACTTCATATTTAATTTCTACATTTGGGTATTTTTCTAATTCCTTCAAAAAATATTCTTTTAATATATTAGCATCATATGTATATTCAGTAGTTAAAAATGCACCATCACACATTCCTTCTTTAAAGAATATTGAAGGCTTTACATCATCACAACGAATATTAGCTGCTTTACAAAACTTCATAAATTGTTCTGCATTTGTCCATGAAAAATTTGCTGAAGTTGCATATATTTTATCAAATTCCGTTAACACACAAAATGAATAATCTTTCATAAATCTTTCAAAATAATGTGCAGATTTTATAGCTGTTGAATATGAACGCGGATAATGATATCCCATATGCACACGAGCTTGATTTATATATGTAGCTCTTTTAAATGGAGCATTATCATACTCAAGCACTAAAACTTTTTCTCCACGTTTTGCACAAAATAATGCAGAATATAAACCATATAGACCTGCACCAATTATTATTTTATCATAACTCATTTAAGTGTATCCCCCTTTAATATTGAAACCTTATTAACCGTTGTATTATTATCCGATGTAATTTTTATTGAATTAATTTGATTACTATACCACATAAAATCACTACTTACTCTAATTAGATATTTTTGATCTTCTCCTGCCTTTAAAGAAAATTTAAATTGTGAAACTTCAACAAATCCATTTTCAGACTCGTTTCCTAAATGTACAGTCATTGTTCCATCACCAGAGGAACTTCCATTTATATATAAATAATTCCCTTGTTGCTTGTTTAATTTAGAAAAATCAATTTTAGAATATGCATTATCAATCGTTAATTGTTCTTCTTTATCTTCAATTCTAATCTTATCATGATTCGCCCAAATATAAGGAATATCGCCTAGATTACTTATATGATGTTCCAATTGCAAATATTTATAATCTACAAATTGAATTTGATTTTTAAAATCATAATTGTTTTGTTTTTCAATGCCTTTAAATCTAATACTCTTAATTTTTACAGTACTACCTTCTGGAATATCTAACCTAATTTTAGTGTTCTCCATACAATTAATAGTTGCTTCAAAAATACCACTCATGGATTTTTCTGCACTTATAGATTTATCTTGTGTAAATTGTTCCTCTTTATCTGTTGTATAAAATAATTCAAATAATCCTTCCTTATTTGATTCATATTCAATCGATATATTTATTAATGGAAATTGTTTAGAAATTTCCTTACAATTTATTATTTTTTCTAGACCTTCTAAAATAGGATCAGTACCAGTGCTCTTAATGATCAATTCATCGTTTTTTAATGATAATTCTTCATTTATTCCTACAAATTTATCAATGTTATCTTTCGTTAATTCTCCTGTTAAATAATTGTTTTCATTTGCTTTTATCAAATCATATATTAGCTTATACTTTTCATCATATTGATCTTTACTACACCATATAGCAAAATTCTTTATTTTAAACAATGGCCTGTAATTATTACTTATATACTCTGAAATCAAATAATATCTATATGAATTTTCAATTCCATCTAGCGTTCTACTTAAATTCATATTTTCAATAGGCATCAATACAAATGGTATCCTATGCTTCATTACTTTAACTTGTTCTAAAAATCTCTGTTGTGTATACTCTCCACTCAACAAGCCTGGTGATTGATTAATATACACCGGTTTTTCTCTTCCAACTAATGCATATAAAAATGTTTGATTTGTGAAATCTATATATGTTTCATCCTTATTTAAAGTAGCATCTAGTACTTCTTTCAATGGTATATACACTTGTTTCATATCATCTGATATTATAACCCTATCTACTTTTCTATCCGCCACAGTTTTATATGACTCAAATGCTAAAAATTTAGATAGAGCTCCATCTATAATTGGTTTTGGAAAAATATTATTCGGACTTGTAAGCATTCCAAGTAATATCATAAATACTACTTCACTAACTATAAATGATAATACCTTCTGTCTTTTTGCATACATAAATATAATCATGCTAATAAATAATGATGTAGTGGAAACTACGTGAATTGTAGTATTTTCTACTAAAGAATGCCTTACAATTCCTCTTGAAAAATTCAAAACACTAATTATTCCAAATACAAGAACAATTATAATTTTATCATTTAAATAATCATGACTTTTTAATATATTTTTATATATTAAATATAAAACTAATACCATATTTATTATAGGTATTACAAAATAACATATTGTAAATGCTATTGTTTGCGAATCTCCAATACTGCTATATCCCCAATTTATATTTGATTGACATAACTTCAAAAATTCCATTATTCTTAAGATTGGTGAAATATTTTTCATCAAACATATTCCAATATATACAAGTATGCCACCTAGAACAACACTCATAAAAGACAAAAATAGTCGTTTGATTAAAATATTTTCTCTTTCAAAAAGCCATACTATTCCCCAAACAATTATTGATGAAAAAGCAAGTGCGAATCCCATATCTAATTTTAATAAACATGAAAGTATAATACTACACCAAAATAAAATACATGCTTTATAGGTTTTATGTTTATATGCAAATAATAAACTTAATATTACAAGTGGTGATAATGGAAATAGTTGAAAGGCATTATCTGATGCTATAGGAAAGAATATTAATAATAACAATGATATATCTTTATTAAAAAACTTTTCAAATAAGAAATAATAAAGTAAATAAAATACTGGTAATAAACTATATTCATTAAACATAGCTCCATAATAATCATTATTTAATATTCCGTATAGAATTCTACCTAATTCATTTTGTAACATATGTGCGTCAAATGTTTCTATTATTGGTAACTTACCATAATTAAAAAATTCACTAATGGCAGTTCCATGATTAGATTGTTCAAAAAAGTCTGTATTAATAATATTTTGCAATGGCATTTGCGTCGCTATTAACACAATGGTAACAATAATTAATGGATAATAATACTTTTCGAAGCAATATTCCTTCACATCATCATTACTGTTTCGTATTATTCGCAAATAGTATATACATGATAAAACACCAATTAATATATATATTATTATAGTCATTTCAGCTTTTGAATTAATAAATATTGAATGTTGATTTAATATGTTAACTAACTCCAAGCAAACACTAACAATTATAGGTATACTAATAATTAAAGTATATGATTTTTTTAAAGCAATAAAATTTAGTGAATTAAATTTTATTGTTAATATTCTTAATATACTACTTAAAATTAAACCATACGAAATCATAAAAATTTTCATAGAAATATTTACTTCTAATTTATTGCATATAACAATAATAAATAAAGTAATAGGTATGGCCGCAAATAAGCTCCATTTAAATAGATCAAATTCTATTGTTTTTTTCTTGTGACTAATCAATAAAATAACTAAACATATCAAAATAAAACATGTAATAAATTTAATTCCCACTCCAAAATAATCTTTTTGAGAAAATTTATTTATGTAAGAAAATATTATTGATCCCAATGATATTGCTGATACATTGTTAATGCATGTTACATATTTTTTATTTTCTTCGTTTATTTTATCAAATAAACTAGAAATTAATGAGTATATAATTAAAAAAATAATTGGTATTAATATAAAATTAAAGAATCCTATATTATTAATTCTTTTAGTAATATCCACACCATTCAATAAACCATTTCCTAATGATCTATCAAATGAATTAACAGCAATATTATTTAAAGGATTATATATTAATGTCATCGCTAATGTAAGTACTATTGAAGGTAAAATAAAGTTATTATTAAATTTTAGATTTCTAAATTTGCTTTTTATTTTAACTATCATTTTATATTATAATCTCCCCTTAAATTTTTTAATAGTATTCTTAAAAGATCACTATTACCTTTGAAGAAACTAATTTTAGTTGGAGTTTTACCTTCCTTTGGATATTCTCGCGTTACAGGAACTTCACATGCTTTTAATCCTATTTGTGTACATCTGGTTGATAAATATGCAAGTAATTCATATGTCATAAATATATTTCTAAATGGTTTTACATTATCATGAGTTAAATACTTCTTAGAATGCGCTCTAAATGCATTTGTAGTATCAGTAAATCTATGTCTTGCAGTTAATGAAATAATTGGAGCATGCAGAAATAGCACTGCAAGGTGTCGTATAAAAGGTGTGTTAATAGCTTTTCCACCTTTAATAAATCTAGAACCTTGTACAAAATCATAACCTTCTTCAAGTTTTTCAATAAATTTAGGTATATCTTCAATACTATCTTTATTATTACCATCAATCGTAATTATACCTTCATATCCTCGCTCTAGAGCCCACCAAAAACCCATTCTTAATTGAGCACCTTGCTTGCCTACATCCTTTTTGGTTAAAAGTGTATTCACTCCTAAATTTCTTAATTTTTCATCTTCTGTACAACCATCTGTTGAACCACCATCACAAATAATTATATCTACTGTTTTATCTATATTATTCTTTTTTGCACGTTCTAATTCCTTATCTATTCTTTCACCTTCATTTATGATTGGTATACAGACGCAATATTTGGTCTTCTTTGGAGCATATTCATTACATTCAAAATTAGGTACTCCATCAATTTTTTCATAAATCATTTGAACACCTCATTTATATATTTAATGCTTTCTTTAACTTCGTGCAAGCTATCACATTTACCCATTTCTATAGAAACATAATTATTATATTCTTTTTCTTTCAAAATGCTTGCTAACTTAATATGTAAATCTCTTTTCTGTATTAATGCTAAATTAGGTTCACTAATATGAACATGATTTACTAAATTAATATTATCTGATATAACATTCAAATCTTCTTTATTATAAATTATTGTACCCAAATCGACATTCACCTTTAATCCTTTGCTATTTACCTTTTTAACAAATTCAAAAGCTTCTATTGTATAATTTATAAAATTAGTATTATATATTACTGGATTAGGTTCCATAGATAAAACTGTACCCTTATCTTCTGCATATTCCCCTAGTTCATAGAAAAAATCTAAAGCTATTTCTTCATCTTGTTTACTATTAGTAACTCTATTTTTAGGGCATCCAAAAACAAGATTGTTGCATCTTATAGTATTAGCAAAATCAATAGCTTTCTTTGTATATTCGATTAATTTAGCTCTTTCTTCTTTTGAACCAAATATTTTTTCATTTCGTCCATACCATATTGATTGCATTGAAGACACTTTAAGATTTTGATTTTTTTTAAGATTTTCACTAAATAGTTTTGCCTTATCTAAATCTTCATAAGGTCTTTCTTCAAATATTCTAGTTGGAGCTATTTCTAATCCTTCAAATTTTTCTTTTTCTAAATATTCATACATCTCATAATCATATTCTTTTGACCATGCTATATTTGATATTGATAATTTCATTATTTATTCCTTTCATTTATTAATTATTTTTAATTACTTCAATTCTATTCGGAAACTTAAATTTTTCTACTTCTTTATTATCTTCTAACATTATATATATCCATTCATTATTTTGATCAATTTCTTTTATCTTTTTAATAGTTCCATTTACTTTTAATTCTTTTGCATCTTCAAATTTATTCAAATTAAATTTATTATTAGAAACAAGAATAATTCCACTATTAATTGAAACACCCTTTTCCCAATTGTCATCTGTGAGTTCATATGCAAAAAATGTTTTATTTATTGATGTAATTATCTTTTCATTACTAATTTTAATTATCTGATCAGTATTTTTTTTCAAATCATAAACCATGCAACCATTATATTTGTCCATAGTCCATTCTTGTGGTTCATTTGCAAGCTCTATAACATATCTTATTTCCTTTTCTGAAGCAATATCAATACCTTGTCTTACTGTAATTCCTTCATATATTCCTCGATTAAATAGTAAATTATCATACCCTCTCACTGGTGATGATTGTAATAATAAACTATCATTTGTATTATACGTTTTTTGGATATAATTAGCCAATATTCTATTTGAATTTAAATAGTTAATTCCCCATCTATATCCATCATTTTTGTCTACATATTGATATACATTATTAATTGCTAGTATCAATAATGTAGAAAATAGCATACTTTCAAATAATTTTTTGCCGCATTCACTTGTATAATTTTCCAGAACTGTATAAAGTTCAAAAAACAACATCATTAATAAGAAAATTAATTTCATTCTATCATAACTATATCTAACAGCGTGCTGTAGCATAATTATATTTTCAATTATTATAAAGAGTAGTAATATATATATTAGTATATGTGTTTTTATATTGTTAATCAACTTTAACCGTAAGTTATTTTGGAATAATATAACACTTAACATTATTGTTAAAACTATAAATAAATAATTATATGATTTCCAATATTCTATTAATAGTTGTATAAAATTAGATTTCAACATACTCCTAGCCATAAATCTATTTAAAAGCGCAGGAAAATAATCCTTATAGGAAACAACTAACAGATAGTGAATTGTAAAAATTATAAATGATACTATAGTACACAACGTTATTAATACACTGTCATATACATTGTTTTTATTACATGATAATTTCCTATCTATTTTATTGCTATTATCTAATAATGATACTATTGCAAAACCCATATTACTAATATAACCAAACCACTCAACATATGGTATAATAATACATAATATAAAGAAACCTATCTTTTTCATACAGCTTTCCTTTTGTGATAAGAAGCAATTCAACTGTAGCAATATAAGTACTTGATAAATAGATTGATGCCAATAAGCAATTCCTTGTGAATGAATAACTTCAGTCTGAAATAAATATATTATAGTAGAAAAAATAATTATAATTCTACTAGACAACCTTCCTTTATAAACTTTAATAAAAAACATTATTGTTAATATACACGATATAAGTCCACAAAATGAATTAAAGAAATACAAATTCAATTCATTCCTCTCAAAATTCATGAATTTCAAAAATATATATGGAATAACAAAACCAGCTGGTGAAAATGAAGTGTAATAATAATTACCTATTTATCTGGAATAGTAGCCCTCCATTTAATCTCTTTATCCATTGCACCACCTAATGAAACTATAGGCAAAAATTTATGTACTGAATAAGGTGTTTCGTCATAGGCTTTCATCGTTAATAATACATGATAAGTAGCATCAGAATTTTTATAATTTTCATTATTTATTTTAGGTGCTCGTATAGATATAGATACTATTTGTAAAATTATACAAATAATTATCGGTAATATTTTTATAATTTTAATTTTATTTGATTTAAACATATTAACGCAAATAATTCCTTTCAAAAATAACTACTACTAATATTGAATAAATATACCTTATGTTACTTTAACACTTGAATTTTATTAGGATATGCGAATTGTTCTATATTTTCTCTATTATCTAATTCAAGGTAAATCCATGAATTATCTATTTCTTTTATATTCTGTATTCCTTTATTAATATTATTATATTTTACTAACTTTGCATTTTTAAGTATGCTTATATTTACTTCATTATTTTCAAAAAGCAAGATGTTCATTGTATTAGATACTCCATTTGTCCAATTTTCATCAGTTAAGTTTATTGTTGTAAAATTATCACCTAATCTTGGTGCATATATTTTATTTGTCCTATGAATATTATTATAGTTGTCATAAATCACCATTCCAAAGCATAAAACAAACATCACTCCACACCAACATAATAATTTTCTCCTTAACTTTTTATATTGTTTAAACTTATTTATTACAACTGCTATAAATATACAAATGAAAATATTTATTACAAATCTCAAAATAAAAATCATGAAAAATGAAAATACTTGAGTTTGAATTAAATTCTGATTTTGTATTTTTATTAGTATTAATGACGCAATATATAAAAACAAATAATTTAATGGATCATGAAAAAGATAAATATCAAAATTATATTTATATAACTTTTCATATAATTTTAATTTGCTAATTTTTAAATATTTATTAAGTAAATACGATATGTTGTACACAATTAAAATTAATAATATTTTTACAAATAATAATATTAGCAATTGAGCATATTTAAAATTTATATTTTTTTGAGCATAATACAAAACATATACAACTACACTAAGTATGATTGTATTTACAACCATACATTTACTATTATTGTATTTTTCTCTAATAATCTCAAAAAAATACCCTATACAAAAAAATATAACATATTGTACATTACTCTTTAATCCATTTGGCATAAAATTATATATAATATCATTAAAAAAATAAGTAATTAATACTATAACCCAAAAAATATATTTATTATTATTATAAATATACTTTTCTAAAAAATAAAACAATATAAATATCCAAAAAAGAGTAAATAAGAACCATAAATGTCCTATTCCATTTAACATATCATAAAATATTGCATTAGCAAAATAATTAGTGGAATAAAATCTGCTTATCACTTTTATTGGAATAACATATAATATACCAACTAAAATATACGGTATCATAAGTCTTTTTATTTTGTTTATTATAAGTTCCTTAGCATTCTTGTACTTGTTCAATTTATTCTTTTGAATATAATATACCGATCCTGAAACAGCAAAAAATAACGCCATATGAAATATATATATAATATCAACAATTCTCTGTACATTTTTCCCAAACTCTACTTGTAATGTCTGTCCAAAAAATTGTGAATAATCTACCCCTGATATTTTTAAATATGTACTATGTCCTATAACCACTAAAATTATTGCAATTACTTTCATTAAATTATATTCACTAACTTGTTTATAATTGTTTTGATTAATAGAATCCATTTTTATTATTTCCTTCACTACTATTAACATATTTCCTTATATCATCTAATATAAATTTTTTATTGAATATATATTCATCTTCCCTATTAAAAATTTTGGAGTGTTTTGTTTTATAATCATAACTAAAAGGTTCTTTTGCAACTTCATTGATGAATTGAGTCCCCTTTAAATACTTGTAAAGTTCTTCTATAGAAACTGGTTCTGTTGCTAAATTTAATTTTTGAATTCCATTGTCTAAAGCAATATTAATATGTTGCCATAAGTATGAAAGATTATAAAATTGAAAAATACTTCTACTATCTGTAAAGTTAAGAGCTGAAAAACCAGTCTTCTCAAAGTATGTTTTTAAATTAGCTTTTTCTTCAGCATTCACATCTATACATTTGTAAAATCCATTTTCTTGTTTTAAATAATAGTCTTTAATATACCCATCTTTACTAATTAACTCTCTGTATTTTTGTTCATTTAAAAGACTAGGAATAAAGTTAATAAAATCATATATAAAATTCTTTTTAATATTTTGTCCATATAATCCTGGTAAACGAACAATTAAATGATTATCAAAGTTTTCTTCTACCATTGTTTCAAGTTGATATCTATTATATCCATATGGTAATAAACCTTCTGTATCAATTTTAGTATCTTCATCAACATTAATTGGACTTTTATATACATCAATTGTTGATATAAGAACTATTCTCTTAGGATTAATTTTTTTTATATTTTCAAAAGCATTTTGTATTATTTCCATGTCTTTTTCTGGGTTATTATTTGCTAAAAACTTTTCAGCTGGAACCCCTGAATAAACTAATAAATCTGGATTAGTCCCATATGCTTCTTCTATGTTTTTTGAATTGTATAAGTTATCAAATTTAAAGCTATTAGCTAAATTTGATCCCACAAAACCTGTATACCCTACTAAACTTTTTTTCATATCTATTCTCCTCGTATAATTAATTTTGTAGTTAGCTTTTATTGAATTTCCAGTATCTAATCTAACTACAAAATGCAAAGATAACTGGAAATTTACAAGAGTGGTATAGAATTGCTCCTAAACGTCAATATTTATATTAGAGAATTGGCGTAGGACTATTCAGATTCTCCTTGTTGGTCACTTCGGTGATACTTCTTTAAAAGAGTGTTTCCCTAGTTGTATTGTTAACTTCTAACCCAGTCGTTGTTCAGGTTACTAACCGATTAGCGTAGCAACTAATCATCAACGTTAATAACTTAGTTCTTATTAGTGCGAGGGTGTTGATGCATTACAAACTTAGGGGTAATCCTATGCCAGTTCTTGTTTTATTTTAATTGAAAGGTGGTGATACCATGAATAACGCTTTAACAACTACCTTATTCATTGGTATAGATGTTAGTTCTCGAACTAATTACGTCTTTGCCCTAGATTTCTTTGGCAAAAAATTATTATCATTTCAAGTTAAAAACAACCTTCCAGGTTCGGAGCAAATGGTATCTAAAATTTGTTCTTGCCTAAAAGAAAATAATCTTACACATCTAACAGTCGCCATGGAATCAACCTCATTCTATAGCTGGCATTTAGCGAATACATTATCATCTCATGAGGCATTAGTTTGGTTTAAACCTAAAGTTTACTGCCTTAACCCACGTGTTATTGCAGCATATAAGAAATCTTTTGTTGACATGGATAAGACTGATCCAAAGGATGCTTTTGTCATTGCAGATTTTGCGCGAGTTGGCAAAATAACTACTTCTCCATGGAGTGGTGCTGAATACATAGCTTTACAAAGACTTACTAGATGCAGACTTCATATAATTGAAAATATAAGCCGTGAAAAGTCTTATATTTTATCAAATATTTTTCTAAAATTTAGCGAGTTAGCTGTATTAGATAAAAATGAAACTCCATTTTCAAATATATTTGGAGCAACTTCAGAAGCTGTATTAACAGATTATATGTCTGCTGAAGACATTGCTAACACAAGCATTGAAAATCTTATTACTTTTCTTATTGATAAAAGTAAAAATAGATTTTCAAACCCCGAAGCTACAGCTGAAATACTTCAAAGAGCTGCAAGAGACTCTTATAGGCTTGATAAAGCCTTATATGATCCTTTAAATGCAACTATTGCAGCTTCACTAAACTGTATAAAAGCTTTAGAAAAAGAAGTTAAATCTTTAGATAAAGCTATCGAAAAAGCCGTTAAAGGCTTCGGTAACCATCAGTACCAATGCTTAATGTCTATTCCTGGGATTGGTCCAGTATTTGCGGCTGGAATAATTGCTGAACTTGGTGATATAACCAAATTTAGCAATCAAGCTTGCGTAGCAAAATATGCTGGTCTAACTTGGCGTAAGAAGCAATCAGGCAATTTTACTGCTGACAACACCTTCTTGACCAAAACCGGTAATAAGTATTTAAGATATTACTTATTAGAAGCTTCCGCTAGCGTCATTAGGCATATTGATGAATATTCTGCTTATTATCAGAAAAAATCTGATGAAGCATTAGTACATAAACATAAAAGAGCACTTGCACTAACTAGCCGAAAACTTGTAAGATTGATTTTTGCTTTGCTACGCAATAATCAACTTTATACCTCTAATGAGGTAGTTGAAAAAGCTACAATTTAATATGTGCAGTACAGCCTTTTAATTGCCAGTAAAATTTTGGTAATTAATATAGGATTATTTCTTGTACTCTTTTTTTATAAGACAAACTAAGAAATTTCCAATTTAATTTAAAATTTATCTTGACATATTACCAGTCGTCTTAATACATTATGTATTTTTTATTTCATGAACTTTATTTACTATTATTATTTTAATATATCTATATACTTTTATATATAATATAGGTATTATTAAACCTGCTAATAGATAAACTAACCATAACTTTTCATTTGAATATGGATATTTTGCTATATAATATATAGGTTTATTGCTTATTATTACATCTAATAAATTAACAAATTTAAAACTTAAAAAATGCAATGCCATTATATTAAATGATTCTCTTCCTACCAACGCTATAGCTTTATTTATGTATTTAATTTTATTCAAAGATTTTGCGACAGCTAAATTCAAATATATTCCTGATAATGAAACTAATATAAATTTTATAGGATTTCCCAATTTAGCTTCAACATAACTAATCATATATTCTCTTTTATAAAAAAATATAATGATTGCTATTGCTATGATTATTAAATACCAATTTGATTTATTGGTATCAGTTTTATTATATAAATATCCAAAATAAATAATTGGTAATGAAAATAGTGCAATATCTACTCGCCATGCAAATTTCCATGACTTATATGAAAAATAAAAACCTATTATAGCAAAAATAACAATAATTACGCTAATCCATATATACTTTTTCTTATCCTTAAAGTTAAGTACAATAGCACTATGAGATATTAAACAGAACATGCTCATACTAACTATCAATGGTAATACAAACCACATAGCCCCAGCCATTTCTACTGGATAATTTCCTTGGAATATTGTATTAAAGCAGTAAGTTAATGTATCAATTACACTATAATAAACAGTGGGATAGATCATATGTTCATTTTGAATAGTACTATATATATTTAATTTTAAAAATATATTATGTAATAATATAAAAGCTACTATGTATTTAATCATAGGTAACCATAATCCCATCATTTTTTTACCTATATATAGGAATACATTATTTGAATTTTTATCCTTATAAAAAAAACCTGCTACAAAAAAAAATAAAGCCATATGATAATAATTTAGTGTTATAATTGCAAACTTATTAGGGCAACCTGAATGTCCTAATACTACTAAAATAATTCCTAAACCCTTGACAATATCCCAATAATTATTTCTCTTTTCTATAACCATAATAATTGTTAATTCTCCTTAATTGATTTATAATTTAATTTCGTTAGACTAAATGTTATTTGCTTAAATAAATATTACTGGAATATTTACACCTACACCAAAATATAATATCCACCAGTCTCCATTTGAATATGGATATTTTGCAATATGAAATACTTCTTTACTATATATATATCAATTATATTAACTAATTTAAATGCCAAAGAATGTAATGCCATTATATGAAATGAATTTCTACCGAATATACAAAATATTTTCCTAATGTTTTTTGATTTTATTATTATTTTTCCTAAGCACAAATTAACATAAATCCCCAAAAAACTACTACAAAAAAGCTAATTGGATTCCCAATCTTACCTTGTGCATAACTTATATCTAAACCATTAGTATAATAATAATATAAAATTGTAACTGATATAATCATTAACAAGTAATTTAATTTAAAATATTTAAATATGTAATTTTTAAAGATATATCCACCATAAACAAGAGGCATTACTAAAGTAGCCAAATCAACTCTCAATACAAATTTAACTCGCCTTTTTTGTAAAAATAATTCCAATTAAGGATAATATAACAATAATGGTAGTAGTAATTATTTCTTTTCTTTTAGAGTGTATTCTTAAAGCTAAATATCTCACAAAACAAAATATGCTCATACTAACTATTAGTGGTAATACAAACCACATAGCCCAGCCATTTCTACTGGATAACTCATTGTAAATAATGTATTAAAAGAATAATTTAATATATCATATAGAGTATAGTAAGTTGAGTTAAAAATCATTTCTCCTTTTATTTGGTCACTATAAATATTAAGATTTAAGAAAAAATTATGTAATAAAATAAAAATTATAATGTATTTAGCCATAGGCCACCATAAATTCTTTAATTTATTACCTATATATCCATATACATCATTAGTGTTTTTTTTCATTAAATAATGCTCCTGAAATAAAAAAGAATAATCCCATATGATAAAAATATAATATCCTTCCTATAGCCTTAATTCCACAGCCTGAATGTCCTAACACTACTGCTAATATACCCAATCCTTTTATAATATCCCAATATTCATCTCTCTTATTTTTTTCCATATAACACCTTATTTTTTATTCTTCTAGTAAAATTCACTATACTATATCCTTTAGATTTATAAATCAAATTCAATTCACTTTCTAACTGTTGAACTCTAGATTTTAAGTAATTATATTCAGGTATTTTTTGAATATAATCATTATTTTCAAAATCACATATAGTCTTATTTAATAATACTGTTTTTGCTTTACTACTTAATTGATTTTCGTAATATTTATTTACTTTATTTCCTAATTCAAATTCATAAACTTTAATATATTCTTCTAACATATCATTTATTCTATTAGTCTTTATATTCTTAATACTATTTAGCACTTTATTATATTCTTCTGTACTATTTTTTATCTTATAAATTATATTTAACACATCTTCGTAAGTAGAACTTAATGAGGTAAGCCATCCACACTCTAGTTTTTTTATTCTCTCTCCAACAGCTCCAATATCAGTTCCAAGTACAGGTATACCACACAACAATGCTTCTGATAAAGTATAACAAAATGTTTCAGGCCATATTGGTAAAATACATATTAAATCTATATTGAACAATTTTACTAATGAATGTAAGTCTTCTCTTTTGTACCATCCTGTCTTAATTAAATTTTCTTGTTCAAGTTCAGCCAGATCTTTATCCCCTATTCCTCCAAAAACATACCAATTAATATCTGCTGGTGAATTTATAATTGTTTTGTATGCTAATTGACTTCCCTTTTCAGGTGACATTCCTCCAATAAAAGCAACATTGAATTTTTTTCCATCAATATAATGCTTATATTTTATCGTTTTACATTGACTATCTTTATAAACCACTTCATCATTAACAATTATTATATTTATAAACAATTTTCCATTTTTAAAAATATCTCTTGGAACTATTACAGAAAATCCACTATTAATATATTTTGCATCCATAACAGAATTTGCCACATCTGGTCTCTTGACCATATTAGTTTTAATATTTTTATTATTTCCATGTTCATCCATTATTTGGATATATATATGAGAATTTTTGCTTTCTTTTCCTGCAATATATGCCCACCCTTTTATTAATTGTTTATTTGATGGTTCATCAAATACATATTCAAAATTTGAATGTATATCATTTGTCACAATCCATTCATCATTCTTGGACGTAATTTCATTATAAATATATTTGTCAGAACCATGCTCAATAACTTGAATTTTATTTGTTAGCTCAGGGAAATACGAACTAAAAATTTCTTTAGCACTATTAGATGGAGTGATTAATTTATCACATAATTTAAGTGCTTCAATATTCTCTTTTCTCCAATTTCTAATAAAATCAATATTTCTATCAATTCCAAACTTCTTTTCTAAACATTTTGAACACATTTCTTTTGTTTCTGATCCAATGCAAAGTTTATTTTCATAATTCACTAATTTAATGCATGGGCATACATAAAAATAATCATGTAATGTAGCAATAATAGGTATATTCAATTGACTTGCTTCATAATATAAGTCTAGTGATAAATCAAGTGTATGATGTATGTGAACTATATCAACAGAGAATATCTCCAGTATACTTCTATATAGCTCACCTTGTATTTTATCTCTAAATACATTAAATTTAGGTACCTTTCCAATATTAAGTTTATATGAAATACATTTTTCTTCTGAATATATTGTAAATCGTAAATATTCACCATCTCTTGCTACAACATAAATATTATATTTATTTTTTAATTCCATTACTAAATCTTTCACATGAAGCTGAGTTCCTCCAATATTATTTGTAGCTTCTTCATGAAAATCAGATTGTAATAAATATAATATATTTTTTTTCTTATTACTAAGCACTGAAGCAACTTTTATATTATTCTTTATATATTTTTTTATGTATTCATTATCAATAATATTTTTATTATTATTAATTAAATTTATGTCTTCATTCACGTAATAAACAAATAATGAATCACAAAGAACTTGATGATATCCTAATTGCTTACTTTGAATACAAAAAGTTTCTAATAAATCACACTCTTCTTGAATTTTCTCGTCTTTAAGTAAATTTAATCGCTTAAGTATATCTTTTTTTATATATAAACAAAATTTATCTACACAATTTATTCTTGGATATTCTTTCATACTTAATCTTGAAATTTGTTTAGAAAATTCATCAATATTATATTCACTAAACTTACTCTCGTTAAAAAAACTCCAATTATTAGATAGTGGTTCTACAGCACCTATAGTTTCATCACTATATGCACATTCATACAATTTTTCTAACCATTCTTCAGTAACTCTCACATTAGAATTAAGTAGAATTATATCCTCATCATTTTTTTCTATTAAATCAATAAGTATTTTAGTAAAATAACATTTTTCATTATTGTATGTTTTATCAATATATTCATCATATTTTCCACTTAAATTACAATTCTTATCATGAAATATACTAACACTATGTTTTTCTAAATCAGTATAGCGTATTATACTTTCCATACACATATCTAAATTTTTTATGTGACTATCTACTGAAATTATAATATTTACTTTTTTCATTATGCCCTTCCTCATATTTCTCAAATTTATTTTTCTAAGTAAGTTTTTGTACAAATTTTATTATTTCATTTAATATTATCTTTGAATTATCTGAATCAATAACACATCCCATATTATATTTACTTACCTTTTCTGCTTGAGCTCCTATATTTAAACAAGCAACTGGCATTTTCATTTCTATAGCCTCTTGAGTAGTATATGAGTAAGTTTCTGGCCATATTGATGGAATAAAAATTATATCTATTTCATGTTCTAAAATCAATTTCGAAATATTATCAACAGAATACTTTCCTGTTTCTAAAAAATTCTTATGCTCTATTTTTTCATCACAACTGCCAAATAAAACAATTTTTATATCCAACTTAGATTCATCAATTATTCTTAGCATGTCTTTAATTATATCTAATCCTTTATGCTTTGCAAGGATACCTAAAACCCCTATTTTAATAGTCTTGTTTTTCTTTATATTCCTTTTAATAGGTACAATATAATCTACAACATGAGGTATTATCTCAATATTATCAAGAGTATTATATATCTTTTTTATTATCTTTTCAGAATCGTTGGAAAATACTATTACTTTATCACAATCATTTAATAATCTTCCCCACACTTCTCTCCATAGATTAATACTTTCATATTTCATAAATGAATTGAATTGATTGCTTTTGATACAAGTATCACATTTATCAATATTTAATTTACAATAACATCCTGCATTATTCAATAAGTTTATTGTAGGACAGATAGCATAATAATCATGAATATAACAATATAATTTTGCTTTTTTATTATCTTTTAATTGTAATATATTATTTATAACTTCATAAATACTTAAATATGTTACAAGTTCATTAATATATATTTTCGTTATTTTTAATTCATTTAAAAATGAAAACAATTCATTCAAGGTATTAAAGAAATATAATATATCATATTTTTTATACTTAAAGTTAAATAAGTATTTCTTTTTGAAAACATCATAGCGAATAATAATAATCGCTTTTTCATTTAAAATTCTTTTCTCTATTTTTTTCTCCAAATAACTAGTAGCACCACCACCATTACTATGATCAAAGTAAAGTTCTATTTCATTAACTTTCTTTAACAATAAAGTGAACATTACATACTTTCTTATTCCACTAACTGGATCACTATTACAATAATTCATAACATCGCTATTGTAATTAGGATGTTTTTGGGATAATAGTTGACTGTTCCTTTCAAGTAATTTCTTTTTTTCTTCACTTAAAAAGCTACCACCATGTTTATGATACACATATAAATTTTCAACATGAACATTTTTATATCCGGACTTTATTGCACGTTGACACCAATCATTTTCTTCACCATAACCTTTTGCAAAAGTTTTTTCATCTAATACACCAATTTCATTAATAGCATTTCTATTCATCCCCATGCAAAAACCAACTCCAGTTGGAAGTTGTGTGTAACATGGCTCTATTGTTTGAAAAACATTATCTATATCTTTTACATTCATTTCTTCAAATAATACATTATCTTTACAAAAATCAGGAAAACTACAGATTGTTCCACAATTTGTAAACGGTGTCGAACTTGCCACTTTACCGCTTTCAATAATTGGCATAATCAAGCGTTCTAGCCACATTGGTGGTAACTCAGTATCTGTATTTACTAAAGCAATATGATTATTTGATAATTTAAGTCCTTTATTAACTGTTTTTACAAATCCTAAATTTTCTTCATTTTCTAACAATACAACTCTACTATCTCTTTCAGCATATCTACTTAAGAAAACAGCTACTCTTTCATCTGTACTCTTATCATTAATTACTATTAATCTATAATTCATTTTAGTATTCGATATTGTTTCAAAAAGCTTTTCTAAATAATCATATCCATTAAAAACCGGTATTATTATATCTATTATATTCTTATATATTGCATCATTATATATTACTTTCTGTATAACTCTTTCTTTTCTAAAATCAATAAAATCGTCATTTTGTAAATTCACACCTAATTCTTTGATAGTTATATTATTATCACTTCTTAAAAATATTTTTTTTGTTTTTTCTATAATATTTTTAAACTTTCCATTTTTTTGGGATTCAATGCGTTTTATAAAAATCCTATGTTCATTATTAATATCTAAATATACATCAGCTTTATAAACATTATTTAATTCAAATTTACAACAAAAACCTGAATTTAAAGCATTTTTATTATTAAAAGCTTCATAAACATCTATTCTTTCCTGTAATATATTTGATAAACATTGTATATGTTCCTTTGATTGAGCGCCTTTAACAACTAATTTTATATCATTTACTTCTTTATCTTCATTAAAAATCCATCCTCTAATATCTAATATCTGGTCGTTATAAGCCACATTGTCAATATTATACATATATGAATTTGCCATAACATTCTTCTCCTAACTCAATCCATTGCTATTATTTATTTTCCAGTAAATCTCTTGATTTTTTGAATTACTTTCCAACCTTTACTGTTCATTATTTCTTGTATTAACTTATCTTTTTCTTTTATATATCTATCTTTCTCTTCTATACATCTATCTTTCTCTTCTATACATCTATCTTTTTCTTCTATACATCTATCTTTTTCTTGTATACACCTATCTTTTTCTTCTATACATCTATCTTTTTTATCTAAAGACTTACACATTTCTATTATTAAATACTTAGATAAAATTTGAATACATAAATTTAATTGTATTTTAGTCGTTTTATCTTTTATATTATTTAAAATTATTTGTGGATCGTTATGATCATATAATATTAAATTATCACTAATATTTATTCCATTAGTTGCATATTCAATATTATAATATTTTTCATTGAATCCAGATATGCTTATTATATTTGCTATACTACTGACATTGCATGGATCAATTCTAACAGACTTGACTCTAGGTGTTATATTAATTTCAAATTGAACATTACCACTATTATCACATGAAGGATAAAATCTATATGAATCTACTTCAGAAAATCCATTACCATAATCATAAAAAACTTGTATAGAAGTTTTATTCATATCATTTTTTTCATCTTTTATCGTTTTGCAAATATTTATATTGGCATCTGTTGTTTCACCATAAAGTTTATTAAGAGATACCAAATTACCACTTACATATCTCTGAAAATTTTCTTCCATTACATCGTAAGCTGATATTTCTTTATTGGTTATTCCTAATAGTTTATATATACCTAAATGCCTAAGTTCATTACGTTTTTGTGAACCATCTATATAAATTTTTATTGCTCTATAAATAATAAAATTTATAGGAATTAAAAAATTGAAAGTCCACTCATAGTCAATTATATTCCATTTGTTATTTATAATTATATTATCAAATATTAAATCAATATTATTAATGTCAGATGCGGCCAATAATGTAGTAGGTAATTGTACTTCTCCAAATACTTCAACAAATTTTTCTGTAATTGTAAATTTTTTAACGTTATCTCCAGTTATAACTTTCGTATACTCTTTAATTTTTTCAACTAATTGTGAATAATCTTCACTAAAAAATAGTTTATCTAGCTTCTCAGCAAAAGTATTTCCTGTTATATATTCAAGCTCAACACCTTTATCGATTCTAGTACATTTAGGTACACTAATTTTAGAATCTTTATATAATTCAGTTAATAGTAAATAACTTGTATTAATATTATCTATATGTTTAATAGACTCTGTATTTAACGCTATCTTATGAACATATCTGTCTCCATTTTCATTTTTAAGTATATCTGTTCTTATCTGAAATTTAGCATCTCTTTCATTAGAATACTTAGAATATATAATTTGTTTCACTGATTTTCATCTCCAATCCCTAACACTATAAGGTATGAATTAGAATAAATAGGAAATAGATTTTCTTTAATCAGCATATTGTAAACTCTTGCTTCATCAAAGGTTATTATACGTTCTTTATCAAAATTACGCATATTATTATTCAACTCACCTTCAGTAGGTAAATATTCATCTGAATATATAGTAGTTGGTAATTTATAATCTGGATATGGATAATAGAACTTATACTTTTCAAATCCACATCTTTTAAAAATTCGTTCTAATTCATTTTTAGAAAAGGTTTTTACTCCGATTGTATTAGTATAGTCTTCTATTCCTTCAAAATATCTATTCACGTGATCTTCCTGACAACCAGCCCAATATTTTAACCCTAATTTATTTTCTATAGCAATAATTATTTTACCATTTTCACTTAAATGGCCTTTTATTTTTTTTAAGAATACTTCATATGGATTATCTTCTGAAATATAAGATTCACCATATTCAAAAACTCCTATTAAAGTAATATAATCATATTTTTCTGTTAAGTTTCTCTCAATATCCTCAAAATTTCCCAATAAAATATTTATATTTTCTTTTTCTTTATTTCTATATGCATTAATCAAACTTCTTTTTTGGGATAGTTCTATGCATGTAACACTTTTAGCCATATCAGCTAATGTTCCAGTTATTGCACCACAACCAGATCCAACCTCCAAAACAGTATCACTTTTAGTAATAGGAAGCCATTGTATTATATTGGAACGTATATGAGATAAATGATATATAATTGGCCATTTTTTACGTTCAGCAATAATTCTATTAAATTCATATTTACTATAATTTTGTACTATTTCTAAAAGTTCATCTTCAATAACACCGTCACTGTATAAATCTACTCCTGAGTAATTAGTATAATCCAAACTTATATTTTCAACTTTATCAAACATATAAATTACCTTCCTAATAATATTTATATTACTTCAACTTCAGAATTCATATCATAGTACCCAACTGTATTTTTATCTGATATCACAGTAATATTACATACATCATATAATCTATGATAAACTGTAAAATCACCATCTTTATATCCTGTACATCCTAATGATAATAAGTATTCGCCACCTTGAAGATTCATTTTTTGTTTAAATGTTATTTCTTTCACTTCACCTTTGTCTACTATATTCACATCTGACTTTTCTATCATAGTATTAGTTCCTGTAATTTCTGTACCTTTTAAATCCTTAATCGTAAATGCAAAAATTGGTTCTTGAATTCTACTATTAAAAATCACCTTAATCTTCACACTAAATTCTTTTCCTTTAAATATATTATTGGTAATATTATTAGCATCATCAATTACACAAAAATCAATAATCTCTGCAAATTTACTTCCATATTCAATAGTATCTGGATTAAGTGTTATAAATTCTTTCCATTTTTTATCATCACAAATAATATTATTACATTTTTTTTCTTTATTTGTACTCTCTAATTGATTTACTAAAACCTTTTTGTATACATCAATTACTTCCTTCGTGTCCCCTTCACATAGTTTTATCCCTCTATTTAACAGTATAACTCTATCACAATATTTTCCAACACTACCTAAATCATGACTCACAAATAATATCGTCTTTCCTTCTTGTTTAAAATCTTCAAATTTCTTATAACATTTCGCTTGAAAGAAAACATCTCCTACTGAAAGTGCTTCATCAACAATTAATATTTCCGGTTCAATATTAATCGCTACTGCAAAAGCTAATCTTACAAACATACCACTAGAGTAAGTTTTTACAGGTTGATTAATAAACTCACCTATATCTGCAAATTCTATAATATTATCTAACTTTTTATCCACTTCTTCTTTTGTGAATCCCATCATTGTTCCATTAAGATAAATATTTTGTATTCCTGTATACTCCATATTAAACCCTGCTCCTAATTCTAGCAAAGCAGATATTCTACCATTCACAATAACGTCACCTTTAGTGGCATTTAATACTCCTGTGATAATTTTTAAAATTGTAGACTTTCCCGAACCATTGGTCCCAATTATACCAACAGTCTCTCCTTTTTTTATTTCAAAATTAACATCGTGTAATGCATAATGTTCATTATATAGAATTTTTTTTGTGATTCCCAAAGACTCCTTAAGTCTATCTATAGGTTTATCATATAATTTATACATTTTACTTAAATTATTCACTTTTATAGCTATATCATTCATATTTATCTCTCCTACAATACATCTGCAAAATGTGGTTTTAACTTATTAAATATTATTGTTCCAATTATAAACAATCCCAATGTTACTGCCCAAAAATAAGCTGTTTGGAAATATCTGTCCATAAACCACACATGATTAATAAATGTATCTCGATATCCTTCAACTATATAATACATCGGATTTAACTTTAATATCCATTGATACTTTGGAGATGCCATTGTATAACTCCACATTATAGGTGTCATCCACATTCCAACTTGCAAAAAAATTGATATTATTTGACCTAAATCCCTAAAAAATATAACTATTGAACATGTTGCATACGATATTCCTAATGTAATTAAAAATGTACAAAATGAATAATACACCAATTGTACTATATGTTGTGAAGGATAAAAGTCATATATACTTGCAACTCCAAATAAAAAACATATAAATACTAAATGTACAAATAATGCAGATATTATTTTTACTATTGGAAGTATACTTATTTTAAATACTACTTTTTTTACTAAATAACTATATTCAATCATACAATTTGTTGCACTTAATAGTGAATCTTGAAAGAAAAACCAAGGTACTAACCCTGACATAAACCATAGTATATATGGTACATCTTTTATTGGAGATACAGCTCTAAGTCCAAATTGAAATACAAACCAATATACTAATATTGTTACTATTGGTTGAACAAATGCCCAAATTATTCCTAAATAAGACCCTGCATACTTAGTTTTAAAATCATTCTTTGATAAATTCCATATAAGTCGTTTATTCAAATATAAATCTTCTAATAAATTCATTATGCTATTTGATTTAATAAAAAATATATAAATTAATATATCAATTAATATACAAATTAAAATTTTCAATTTAAAATTCAAACTATTTTTATATTTTAATAAATTAATAATTTCATTTGAATTTAATCTATATTTTATATAAGCATCATTTCCATTTGTTTTTATATTATAATTTCCATTAATATATTCTATCTTTTCAATTTGATTTTGATTTTTTATATCTAACATTTGATTTTTATCTAATTTTATTTTTTTTCCATAATAAGATAAATTAATATCAGAAATAACTATTTCTGCTGGTTTGTTTCCTAAATCAACTCTAAAACCAACTGTATCTTTTGATATTAAATACTTCATGTTAGCATTTTTATTGACATAACTATAAATTACATTCTGTGAATTCTCTTCTTTCCATTTTAATTCTTCATCATTACTATAAAAAAGTTGATATGTATCTTCTACATTTGACTTCAAATTATAATTTAATCCTATATTTTTATCTTCTAAGTTACAATGTTTAAAAGTTAATATGTTAACAATAATTAGTAATACAACTACTATTATATATTTCATTGTTTTCTTTTTAATCATAATCTTTTCCTTCACATTATTTCCTTTAAATATTTTTTCAAAGCTACTTTCCACTCAGGCAACAAACTAAACCCATTCTCCAAAAGCATCTTCTTACTCATCCTAGAATTAAAAGGTCTTACTGCCTTACATGGATATTCACTTGTAGGAATAGGATTTACCTTGCAGTTTAATCCAGCTTGCTTCATAATTTCTGCTGCAAATTCTGCCCATGAACAGAAGCCTTCATTAGTAGCATTATAAACACCATATTTTTCCGACACAGCCATATCACATAAAAGTGGAGCTAAATCCGCTGTATACGTTGGACTTCCTATTTGATCACATACTACATTTAAATTTTCTTTTTCTTTTCCTAATCTAAGCACAGTTTTCACAAAATTATTTCCATTGATACCAAAAACCCAAGAAATTCTTACTATAAAATATTTATCTAAAATTTCTTGAACTTTTACTTCACCTTCATATTTTGTTTTACCATAAACTGAATGTGGTTCTATATGTCCATCAACTTCAAATGGTTCATCTCCATTTCCATCATAAACATAATCAGTTGATATATATATCATCTTTGCATCTATTGCCTTACATGCTTTAGCTATATATTCTGTTCCTTTTACATTTACTTTTGTACATACTTCTTCATCATCTTCTGCTCTATCAACTGCTGTATATGCAGCACAATGTACTACACATTCTGGTTTTAAATCTGTAATATATTTATTAACTGCATCTTCATCAGTTATATCTAATTGATCTTTATCTATTCCTAAACATTCTATGTTTCTTTCCTTTAATACTTTAACCACATCGTAACCTAACTGTCCATTAACACCAGTTACTAAAATCATTTTATATCCTCCTAAAATTACAACAATCCTTTTTTAGTTAATTTAATAATATATCTAAATATAAAATTCGGTATAAAAGGCAATATACTTTCTATAAGTATAGATACCTTGTGAATATCTCTGTATTTTATCATAATTTTCAAATCTTTAAATGATATTTTTTGTGAATATCTTTTTCTAGCTTCTATCCATTTAATACTTTCATATATTGTTTGTTTTACTTCTTCTTCATTTCCAATTGCTTTATTATAGACTAAATATCTGCTATAAAAATCATCAATTCTTTTTTCATAATAACTTGTTTTATCAACAACTCCAGTTAAAATACCTGTTTGATTATTACTATGTTGTCTATATCTAACCAAAGATTTATCAACAAACTTAATTTTCCCACCTAAAGCTGCAATAACGGCTATCCATTGATCATGTACAAGTTCATCAATAAATGGAACAGCCTTAATTGCAATGTTTTTCTTAACAATCATCGCACATCCAGTTACAAAATTAGTCATAAGCAAATCCTTAGCTAAGCCATACCCACTTTTATAAACAATTCTTTTCCTAATATCACATAAACTTTCATGAGTCTTGTTGCTATGTTCATCAATTATACTCAAATCACAGCACACAAGAGTAACATCTTCCGTGAACTCATCCATCATCAATGAAATTTTATTTGTTTCCCATATATCATCCTGATCACAATATGCAAAGAAATCTCCATCCGCAATCTTAGTTAACTCTTCAAAAGCCTTATTAGATCCTTTGTTAACTTCTCCACGTATAATCTTATACTCAAAATTAGTTATATACTTGTTAAATATCTCTGTATTGGTAGGATATTCAGGACAATCATCATAAACATATAAATTCAAATTTTCATAATTCTGCTTATTCAGAGAAATAAGCTGTTCTATAAGCCAATTCTCATTAGGCTTATAGACAGCTAACAATATAGATACTAAAGGTTTATCTGTTATCATACATTTTCTCATAGTAATTTTTATATTCACCGCTTATGATGTTTTCCCACCATGATTTATTATCTAAATACCATTTTACAGTCTTTTTTATACCTTCATCAAATGTAGTTGTTGGAAGCCATCCCAATTCATTGTGAATTTTTGTAGGATCAATTGCATATCTCATATCATGACCTTTTCTATCAGATACATATTTAATTAAACTTTCTGGCTTTCCAAGCTCTCTTAGAACAGTTTTTACTACTTCAAGATTAGTTCTTTCATTATGTCCACCTATATTATAGACTTCTCCAACTTTTCCATTATGTATTATTAAATCAATAGCTCTGCAATGATCTTCAACATAAAGCCAATCTCTTACATTTTCTCCTGTACCATATACAGGCAATTCTTTATCGTTTAACGCATTTGCAATCATTAAAGGTATAAGCTTTTCTGGGAAATGATATGGACCATAGTTATTAGAACATCTTGAAATTGTCACAGGTAATCCATATGTTCTATAATATGCTCCTACTAAAAGGTCAGCTGATGCCTTACTTGACGAATATGGACTTGATGTATGTAACGGAGTTTCTTCTGTAAAAAATAAATCTGGTCTATCAAGTGGTAAATCTCCATAAACTTCATCTGTTGATACCTGATGATATCTCTTTATTCCATATTTTCTGCATGCATCCATAAGAACTTGTGTCCCCATAATATTTGTTCTTAAAAATATCTCTGGATTTTCTATTGATCTGTCAACATGACTTTCCGCTGCAAAATTAACTACCATATCAGGATTCTCTTTTTTAAACATTTCATATACAGCTTCTCTATCAGCAATATCAATTTTGTAAAATGAAAAATTACTGCTATCTTTTACACTATCTAAAGTTTCCATATTACCTGCATATGTTAAGCTATCTACTACTATTATTTTATAATCATTATATTTATTTAACATATAGTGAACAAAATTTCCACCAATAAAACCTGCTCCACCAGTTACTATTATTTTCATATATTCAACTATCCTTTCAATTACTTTTATTCTTTATATATAAAAGTACAATCACTATCCTTCAATAATGGTGCTTTTTTATCCTTTTCGGAAAGAATTGGGTTTTCTATCCCCCATTCGACTCCAATTTCTGGATCATCAAACCTAATGCTTCTATCACTTTCATGGTTATAATAATTATCTGTTTTATATACAAATTCAACATCATTACTTAAAGTAACAAATCCATGGCCAAAACCTCTTGGAATAAATAACTGTTTTTTATTCTCTGCTGAAAGTTCAACAGCAACCCATTGCTTATAAGTAGGTGATCCTTTTCTTAAATCAACAGCAACATCAAGTACAGTACCTTTAACAACTCTAACAAGCTTAGCTTGAGCATGCTCACCATTTTGGAAATGAATTCCTCTAAGTATTCCCTTTTCTTTTGAATATGATTGATTGTCTTGAACAAAGTCACACACTATTTCTGGAGTTTTTATTGCCGAATAGGTTTCCATAAACCATCCTCTTTCATCTCCAAAGACCTGTGGCTCTACTATATATACACCATCTAATTTAGTTTTAATCAAATTCATAATAAACTCTCCCTTATAACTTACATTGTCGGTTAATAAATAACTTTTCCTTCTGCAACATTTTTTAAATGTTGTCCATAAGGACTCTTTCCATATTTAACTGCACTTTCAAGTAATGTTTCTTTATTTATCCATCCATTTTTATAAGAAATTTCTTCAATACATGAAATTTTAAGTCCCTGTCTATTTTCTATAACTCTTACGTATTCACTTGCTTCACTCAAGCTATCTACAGTTCCTGTATCAAGCCATCCATACCCACGTCCAAGAGTTATTACATCAAGTTTTCCTTTTTCAAGGTATATTTTATTTAAATCTGTGATTTCAAGTTCTCCACGTGGTGATGGTTTTAAACTTTTTGCATATTCACACACTTTATTATCATAAAAATAAAGTCCTGTAACAGCATAATTTGACTTTGGAATTTCTGGCTTTTCTTCTAACGAAATTACTTTTCCATTTTCATCAAACTCTACTACACCAAAACGTTCTGGATCTTCTACGTAATATCCAAAGACAGTTGCACGTTCTGTATTTTCTACTGCTTTTTTAAGCTGAGTTGTAAATCCATTTCCATGAAATATGTTATCTCCTAATATCATTGCACAATTATCTTCACCTATAAACTCTTCTCCTAAGATAAATGCTTGTGCTAATCCATCAGGTGAAGGTTGCACTTTATATGATATGTTTATTCCATATCTTGAACCATCACCTAATAATTTTTCAAAGTTAGGCAGATCATTAGGTGTAGAAATAATTAGTATATCTCTTATTCCTGCTAACATTAATGTTGAAAGTGGATAATATATCATAGGTTTATCATATATTGGCAAAAGTTGTTTTGATGTAACCATTGTTAATGGATATAATCTTGTTCCACTTCCACCAGCTAATATTATTCCTTTAGTCATTTTCTCCTCCTTGCAATATTCCCCTTTGGAAAATATATCTACTATCTAATTTGCTACATATATTTTATCATACATATAATATAAATCAAAGAATTATAGGATTATAGTTGCCTTTGAAGCCACATATATATTTTTATATTGCTCCCAATTTAAAACAATATACCATAAAAATCAATTATAAGATTAATATGCATGTTGGAACTATCACCAAATTAATTTATAATAATATATATTGTAATTGACAATTTAGATCTGACAATGGACAATTATAGTTAATAGATAAAATAATACTTAATAGAGAGAATCTTTGTAGTATTTTATTTATATTTTAATTAATAACTTGTACTAATTATATTATTAATGTCATAATGTTATTGCACCATATATACATTAACAGATTTTAGTATCTGTCAATATATAAAGAAAGGGTGGAGGATAATAAAATGATAAAAGAAAATCAAAACTTACTGAATAAAATAAATGCATTTACAGATATACTTATTTTATTTGTATCCATGGTAATATCATATTTCATACGTTTTACCTTACTTTATCATGATGAATTTTATATAAAATTATATACATACTTAAAATTTACAGTAATTTTAATTCCAATATATCTTATTTTGTATGTATTTTTTAATTTATATGATCCAGTAAGAACTTCTCTATTTTCAAAAGAATGCAGCAAAATTATAAATGCAAATTTAATCTTAATTACAATAGCATTATCCTCTTTATTTGTTTTTAAACTTGTACATATTTCAAGACTTGTAATTGTAATCTTCTATTTTGTAAATACAACTTTGATTATAATTAAAAGAGGATTTTTAAGAAGAATCCTTTCAAACTTAAGAAAAAAAGGATTGAATTTAAAGCATGTTTTAATTGTAGGTGCAGGAAAAACTGCATCTGAATATTTGGATGTAATACAAAATAATAAAACCTATGGTTACAATTATGTTGGATATGTATCAAATGATTCTGGATTTTATGGAGAGAAGTTAGGTGATTACAGCCAATTACTAGATATATTATTCGAGTATAAATTTGATGAGGTGGTCTGTGCCCTAGACTTAAAGGATGCAGAATATATAGAAAAGATAGTTTCTGACTGTGAAAAAAGTGGAACAAAAATATCTATAATTCCATTTTGCTACAAATACATACCTAGTCAGCCTTATATCGATCAGATAGGAAATCTTCCTTTAATAAATATAAGAAGGATTCCTCTAGATAACATTGGTAATGCCTTTATGAAGCGAACTTTAGATATCTTAGGATCTTTATGTTTAATTTCATTAACAAGTCCTATTATGATTATTACAGCTATTATAATAAAGTGTACCTCAAAAGGACCAATAATATTCAGACAAGAGCGTGTAGGATTAAATAAAAGCATATTTACAATGTATAAATTTAGATCCATGAAAGTAAATTCTAAAGAAACAACAGGCTGGAGCACAAACAATGATCCTAGAAAAACAAAATTTGGTTCATTTATACGTAAGTTTTCTATTGATGAATTACCTCAATTTTTCAATGTGTTAAAAGGCGATATGAGTCTAGTAGGCCCAAGACCTGAGCTTCCTCACTTTGTTGATGAATTTAAAGATGAAGTTCCACTATATATGGTTAAACACCAAGTTAAACCTGGCATAACTGGACTTGCTCAAATAAATGGATTTAGAGGTGACACTTCAATAAAGAAAAGAATTGAATTTGATATACATTATATAGAAAGCTGGAGTATTTTATTAGACATAGAAATTATTTTTAAAACTGCTTTTAAAGGCTTTAAAAATAACGAAAAACTTATTATTACCAATAAAGAAATCTGTCAGGATGAATCGCTTAAAAACTAGGACTTTTCAGTATCAAATCTATATACTAATACTATATTATTTGATATAATATTAGCACTATAACAATTGAAGCGAGGTTTTATTTATGGAAGATAAAATTTTAGAACTTCTACAGGTAATGAATGCAAAATTAGATAAAAATTCTTCTGATATTGCAGATATGAAGTATGAAATGACAGGTATGAAATCTGAGATAACAAGTATTAAATCTGAGATAACAAGTATTAAATCTGAGATAACAAGCATGAAATCTGAGATGACAACTATGAATAGTAAAATTACTAGACTAGAAGAAGGTCAAAAAGCTATTAAGCTAACAGTTGATTCAATAAAATGTAAAGTTGATGAAATGACTAATGATATGCATAGAGTTGAAGTAGCAACAGCTCAAAACTGGACTGATATAGCAATCTTAAAATCAATAAATAAACAATAAAAGGACTTTTAAAGTCCTTTTTATTGTTTATTTTAAAATTCCTGCATCATCTTGCATCTGCTTAAAATAAGTTTTTTCATTGCATCTGATCTGTATTCAGGAACTTCATGAAAATCAATTTTATTAATATTATTGGCTAAAATATTAGCCCACTTCTTATACTTTTGTGGATCTTTCTTAATTATTTCTTTAGCTTGAATTTTATTTTCAATATCAAATGTACCGATCATACTTTTATTATAATCATAATTAATTAAATCCTGTTCCATTTCAAAATTTAAAAGAGAATATCCATTATCAAAAATTGGAGCAAGACTTTTTAAGCTTCCGTCATTATTATCAATTAAAAATCCAAAATTACTAAAATGTCTATCTTTGTTCTCAATAATAAAGTCAAATATCATAATATCATTAAGCTGATCTATAAAGTTTCTAGGAAGAACATTGCATACATCACCATATCTCCATTTTGTTCTACTTCCTAATTGTTTATTGAGGTATTCTGTCATAGTAAGATATCCTGTTTCTTCACTTGTAAAAAGTTTACTTCTTACGCAATATACCTCATTCCATTTTTCAATCTCATATTTTACATAATGCAGATTTAAAATATGTGCTATCTGCCATGCAATAATTTCTGAATACATCTCATTACCTGCATTAGCATATCCATGAGTATTAGCTTTATATAAATAAATATCATTTCCTACCATTCTCCATGCTTTTCTAAGCATTCCCTGGGTTGTTAATTCTGGTGTTTTAATTTTTCCTCCCAATGATGATATATTTCCAAAAAATGATATAAGTCCCAATTTTTCTTTAAAGCCTCTATACAAACTCACATCTTTCCACTCTAAATTTTTACCATCAATATTAAGTTCATTTTTTTCTTTTATCCAATAAGTGTCATTTAAACTTGCAGCATGATTTACAATTAATAAATTAAATCTTTCCTTGCTATCTAAATTAAGACTTAAAAGAACTTTTTCAATGTGTTCTCTATTTGTTGGTATTCCTCTATTATTAATCCACGTATCTAGTTCACCATTATTATTTTTTAAAAGATATGGTGAATTTGCCTTGGTGTTTTCACTAAGTATTTTAAACTGTCCTTCTAATGTATCTGCTTTTATAAACTCTAAAACTAAATTATCTTTATTCATCAACTGATAAATCTGCATAATATCACCTTTTCTTTCATATCAACTTCTTATAAAAAACAAGTATTCCTTTTTTATTATACCCTACTAAAGGATTTCTTAAAATAAACAATATATATTTTGTAAAATCTCCTTCACAATGCTATAATATTACATATTTGTGATGAAAGTTATTTAGTAAAAAATTTATTTATAGGATGTGTTCAAATGGAAAACTTAAAGAAATTCTGTAAGGAAAAATCAATAACATTTTTCTTTCCTATTGCACTTGTTCTGACAATCGTACCTTTAATTGTGCGTATGAGAATATCTGAACCTGATGAAGATACATTAAAATTATACGGTTCTAGTGCAAATTCAGATTTATTTACTCAAAATAAAGAAATCTGTTTAATATTTCTCTCTGCAATAATTTTAATTATTGCCATAACATGTTTTAAAAAATTCTATGAGAAAAAAGATAAATTAATCAATATAATGATAATTTGTTCTTTAATTTTTCTTGGTTTCACTTTCTTATCAACATTATTCTCAAAATATAAGCATGTTGCTTTTTGGGGAATATATGACAGATCAGAAGGTTTTATAACAATAGCATGTTATATTCTTTTATTCATATACTCAATTTATACTTTTAAAAAGACTGAAGAATTTAAGTTTATACTTATACCTATTCTTATTTTAGTTTATATCAATGGTTTCTTAGGTCTATTCCAATATTTTGGCTCTGACTTAATAAAAACAAGTTTAGGTGGATTAATTGCTATTCCTAGTTCTTATAATATTGATCCTAGTAAATTATCCCTTGCATATGAATCAGGTACTATTTACGGTACTCTATACCACTACAATTATGTAGGAAGCTTTACAGCCCTTGTATTACCTATTTTATTCGGTGCGTGCGTTATAGAAGATGACATATTCTTAAAACTTCTTTCTATGGGTGGCTGTGTTACTGGTTTATGGCTTCTATTCGGAAGTACATCCCGTGCTGGTCTAATAGGATTTGGTGCAATAATTGTTTTTGCATGTATATTCTTTGGTAAATTACTATTAAAGAAGAAAAAAGCAATTCTTATTACAATTGCATGTTTAGCAGTATTTACTGTAGGTTTAAACTTTGCAACAAGCGGAAAAATATTCAATAGAATACCTAGTTTAGTTGCTGATGGATTAAGTTTATTTAAAAGCAATACAGATTTTGATTACAGAGATCATATTCCTGTAAAAAATATAGAACATATAGATAATAATATTGTGCTAACATTACCTACAGATACCTTAACAATATCTTTTGAAAACAATGATTATGTATTTAGAAATTCTAAAAATGAAGTTGTAGATTATAAATCAGAATTTAATTCAAAAATTAAAGCATATGATTATATTACAACAGATGCTAATTTCTCTAATATTTCATTTAGATCTGGTAAGATAAAGTCAAAGACAAAAAATGACGGTCTTATGCTTATATTAAATGGTAGCAATGAATTCATGTTTATAACAAGAGATGATAATAGTATGCATTTAATAGATCCTAAAACATTAGAAGAAATTGATTTAGAGTTTCCTGAAACTATAGGATTTAACGGAAAAGAAAAACTAGCATCTGCAAGAGGATACATATGGTCAAGATCACTTCCATTACTAAAAGATACACTTATCTTAGGTTCTGGTCCTGATACTTTCTCATTTGATTTCCCTCAGCATGATATGTTAGGTAAGCTTTACGCTTATGGAACTACTAATATGATTATAAGTAAGGCCCATAACTTATTCCTTCAAATTGGACTTAATAATGGTGTTGTTGCCTTGATTGCTTTTGTTATATTAATAATGGTTTATATTGTTGATAGCTTTAAGTTATACGCATTAAAAAATAAATATGACGAAAAACAAATTCTTGGATCAATTCTTGCCTTAAGTGTTATAGGTTACTTATTTACAGGTTTATTCAATGACTCAGTAATATGTGTTGCTCCTATATTCTGGATTATACTCGGAGTAGGTGCCGCAGTTAACTTTATAAATAAAAAAGCTGAAAATAAATAATATACATTCTTTCAGGCTATGATAATTTCTTATTATCATAGCCTGTTTTTAATGCATGCAGATTTTAGCTTTATAAATATAATGTAAAAAACATACTTACTTATATTTTATAAAACAAAAAAGAGGATACTCCTTATGAATATCCTCTAAAATTATTATTTAATCATAGCTCCGTCAGCACCTAATCTATAGCTGTCAACATAAACATTGCTTAGCATAACACCATATTCATTTAAGTAATACCATTTACCATTAGAATCTTTGTGCCATCCTGTTTTCATAGCTCCGTTATCATTTAGATAGTACCAAGTACCTCTATCATTTACCCATCCTGTTTGCATTATTCCAGCATCATTTAAATAATACCAGCTGCTTCCTTGACTTATCCAGCCTGTTTGCATTATTCCATATTCATTTAAATAGTACCAGTTAGCTCCATCTTTAAACCATTGATTTAAAAGTGGTTTTCCTAAAGCATCATTATATTGCCATAAACCATATTCATTTTTAACCCATTGATTTACTTTTGCTGATGGATTTACAGTAGTATTATTACCAGCATCACCATTGTTGTTATTATTCGAATTGTTGTTATTTGAACTATTATTATTATTTTGGCTTGAATCAGTAGTAGTTCCTGCCTTCTTTATATTAAGATTATATATTCTTTCTTCATAATCATCTTCGTCATCATCATAATCATTATAAACTTTAATTTCTATAGTAGTAGTTCCAGTTGAGTTTAAAGCAACTCTCTTTCTGTAACTGCTATCAGCTTTACTTCCATTTATTTTAACTAAATCATCATTATCTTCTGGCTCAGCCTTTACAATAATATCTTCAAGATCTTTATTTACAGTTACATCATACGAAGTTATTCTCTTATCAAAAGTTACTGGAACATCTCCATCATTTAATACTAATTTCTTTACATAAATTTCATCTTGTTTAGTATCTATTTCACCTGTAGCTGTATTAGAGCTTGGCTTAGTTCCTCTGTATATATTTAATGTATATGTTCTTTGAGGCTCATCATCATCATCTTCATCCTCAATATAGATTTCAACTACATTTTTACCTGTTTTTAAATCTACTTCAGTTCTCCACTTACAGTCTTCATCAACTTCTTCGCCACCGATTTCTACTTTGTAATCTTCGTCTTCTGGCTTTGCTTGAATTTTTATTGAGTCAACATCTTTATCAACAACAACATCGAATTCTGCTTTTTTTCTTGAAAAATCAATGCTTCCAGCACTTAAATTGATTGAATCTAAGTATATATCATCATTATCTTCATCATCATCGCTTGAAACATTCTTTCTGTAAATCTTTAATGTATATGTTCTAGATTTATCTCCATTAGAAACTTTTACTTCAAATTCATTTGCAGTGCTTCCTTTTTCATCTAGGTCAACTTTAATTTTGCAAGTACTTTCTCCTGATTCCTTTCCAGTAATACCTGTAACTGCATCATCATCACATTCTATTTCATCGCTACTGC